>DAITOV010000364.1:0-5129 GCA_036833945.1 Abditibacteriia bacterium | reverse complement strand
CCACATTGGATTAGTATTGATGCCGCTTCGGGCACTTCGGGTGCTGGGCGTGCTTCTTTCTCCCTCGACTTGTATTTTGCCGAAGTACACGATAACTACAAGGCTTACGGTGTAGCCGGGCATCGCCACACGCCCGAGATTGAGCAGGGGCTAAACGATGCTGCGGGCGATTCGGTCGGAAAGGCTTGTGTTACCTTTACACCGCATTTGCTGCCGATTGCGCGTGGTATTTTGGCGACTTCCTATGCCTCGCCAAGCGGCGCTTTGGCCAGCGACTTGACGGTGGAAAATGCTCATGAAATTTTGCGGGCGCACTATGAAAATGAACCTTTCGTGCGTGTGCTGCCAATCGGCCAGTTGCCCACTATCAAGAATGTGGTCGGCTCGAACTTCTGCGATATTGGCGTGGCGGTTGATACCCGCACCAATCGTTTGATTGTGATTTCGGCCCTCGATAACCTCATCAAGGGCGCTAGCGGTCAGGCGGTGCAGAACATGAACCTGATGAACGGTTTTGCCGAAACCGACGGGTTACAAAGCGCGGCACTCTTCCCTTAAAAAATCAAGATTAACATTATGAAACGCATCGGCATTATCTCCGACACCCATATCCGCGACGTCACGGCGCGGGGTATTCCGTCGGAGGTATTCGAGGCGTTTCAAAATATCGATCTTATTTTGCACGGCGGTGACGTGACGGTGCCCGGTGTACTTGAAATTCTCAAGACGGTGGCACCGGTTATTGTGGTGCGTGGCAATAACGATTTCGGCGAGCTCCGCGACCTGCCGGTTTCGTTGCGTGTGGAAGTGGAGGAAGTCGTCATTGGCCTTGTCCATGGTGATGAACCGGCGTTCGGGCAGCGGGTGCGGCCTCTGGAAGAAGCAACGGGCAGCAGGCAGACCGCTGCCAACGCGATTTCGCACTTCGAATTCGATGGCGATGTCGATTGCATCGTTTTCGGGCACTCGCACCGGCCGCTGGTGTTGCAGCATGAAGTAGCAGGACGAAAAGTGCTGCTGCTTAACCCCGGTTCACCGACGGATAAACGCTATACGCCGCAATATAGTTGTGCGGTGTTGGAGATTAACGGCAGTTTAATCGAGCCACGTCTCATTACTTGGTAAAATATTCTGGCACTGCCCGAGACTATGGTTTTCCGGTAGCGCCAATTCTTAGCTGTCATTTGATAATCGTCGAATCAATATAATGTCTGAACTTTTTATTAAACAAGAACTTTTGAAAACCCTGCCGCAACTTGACGCCATTTTGTTGGATGTGGATGGCGTCATTCTCGACGTCTCCGAGTCGTATCGTGTTGCCATCATGGAAACCACGCAATGGTACGCGCGTGAAATCCTCAAACTGGAAGACAACGCGCAGTTGATGGATGGCAGCGATATCGAAGGCTTCAAAATGGCCGGTGGCTTCAATTCCGATTGGGATTTGACCAACGCCGCCGTGATGTTGGTGCTGGCTAAAAAAGTGCGCACCGAAGCTCGGGATATGGCAACCGTTATGGCTGAAGGCCCGACGTGGGAAGAATTTACCTCCGAAATTAAGCGCCGTGGCGGTGGTCTGGCGGTGGCGGAAATCCTGGTGTTGGAAACGTTGACCTCGCCGCAACGCCGTGAATTTGCCCTGGCTTTCAACCCCAAGCTGGTAGTGCAGATTTTCCAGGAAATGTACGGCGGCATCGATGCCTGCAAAAAGCTCTATGGCTTTGAACCGGAATACATTCGTGGCGAAGGGCTTTACAAAAAAGAGAAAGTCATTCTCGATGCCAACCTGCTGGGCGCGCTTTCAGCAAAATATAAGATTGGTTTGCTCACCGGGCGCACCCGCAATGAAGCGCGTTTGGCACTCGAAGTCGTTGGCTTGAAAGTCCCCGAAACACACTGGGTGACCGAAGACGATGGCGTTAAGAAGCCCGATGGCCGCGCTTTGGTGCTGCTTCAGGAAAAAGTCGGTTTCAAATTCGGTATCTATGTCGGCGATACCATGGACGACTTGAACGTAGTGAAAAACTACCGTGAAACCAAAGGCGCAGGCCGTGCCAAGATTGTGGCTTGCACCGCAATGTCTGGCCCCAGTGGCGACACGCACCGCCGTGTGTTCCTGGAAGCCGGAACGGAAGTGGCTGCGCCCACTGTTAACTCATTCTTGCAATATCTCAAAGCAACGTCATGAACCGAACCTCATCGATTGTCCGCAACACCAACGAAACCCAGATAGAACTGTCGGTTAATCTCGATGGAACCGGCCAGTATGATATTCAGTTGCCTACCCAGGCGGGTTTGCCGTTCTGGAAGCACATGCTGGAGCAGTGGAGTAAGCACGGCGGTTTCGATTTAACCATTCGCGCCACTGGCGATGTGGAGATCGACGGGCATCATCTGGTGGAAGATCTGGGCATTGCCATGGGCTTGGCATTGGCCGAGGCTGTTGGCGACAAGCGCGGCATCGCGCGTTATGGTTTCTTCATCGCCCCGATGGACGAAGTGTTGATGCTGAGCGCGGTCGATTTCTGTGGACGTTCCTATTTGCAGCTCGATTGGAATTTGCGCCAGGAACGTATCGGGGATTTCGACGTAGCGCTGGCGAATGAGTTTTTTGTAGCTCTGGCAAACAACGCCAAGATTAATCTGCATATTAAAGAATTCAGCGGCGGTAATGCCCATCATGTCATCGAAGCCAGTATGAAAGCTTTGGCACGAGCGATGCGTGCAGCGTTGGTCGTATCCGGCGATGAACTTCCTTCCACTAAGGGTATGTTATAGAGGACGATGACTGAGGAACTGGTCGCAATTGCATATGAGTTTTCGCCTTTAAAAGCGAACCTGATACGCACGCGACTGGAAGCTGATGGCATTGAGTGTTTTCTTGCTGGTGAAATATTAACCAGCGTGGTGGGTTCGTTTAGCCATGCTGCTGCAAGTTGGGAGCATCCTGAAGGGAATATTGCCATTCAGGTGCGGGCATCCGAAGCCGACGAAGCAAGAGAAATCTTGCAGGAGTTGAAAGTAGGACGCAGTGATGACGATGATGAATACGGTGATACGCAGATTGAGAGCGGAATTAATCTGGCTGTCACACTGCTTCGTTTGTTCGTCATTACCTCGTTAAGCTTAGCTGCGATGACGCTAATAGGCAGTGTGATCGATAACGGTTGGCTGAGTGGGTTCGTTGGAATTTCAACTTTTGTTGGTCTCTCTATTTTAGCGTTTAAGAAAAGTTTTAAATCGGAGCGGTAAAAAGCCGATTATGATTACAATAATTGATTGTGGTGTAAATAATTTACGAAGTGTTCAGAAGGCATTTGAACATCTCGGATATACGACGCAAGTCACACGTTCACCAGGCGAAATTGCTCGCGCTGAGAAGCTTGTGTTGCCCGGAGTAGGTGCGTTTGGTGCTGTGATGAAGACGCTGCACGATGCCGAGTTGGTGGAGCCGATTCTCGATCACGTCGCGAACGAGAAGCCGTTTCTTGGTGTCTGTTTGTCGTTGCAGCTATTGTTCGATTGGAGCGAAGAGCTTGGACTGAACACCGGCTTGGGTGTGCTCTCGGGTAAGGTTGCTCGAATTCCTGATGCCCCCGGGTTGAAGGTTCCGCACATGGGTTGGAGTCCGTTGGAGTTTCCGCGCGAATCGCGGCTTTTGCGCGGTATTGAAAGCGGTGCCAGCGTCTATTTCGTCCATTCCTACCATGCCATTCCCGACGATGAAAATATTATTGCCGCCACCAGCACGCATGGCATCAAATTTGTTGCAGCGGTAGAGCGTGACAATGTGATGGCGACGCAATTTCATCCTGAAAAGAGCAGTGCGATTGGAATGAAAATCTTAGATAACTTTGGAAAGTTTTAAAGTTCACGCAGAGACACAGAGGTCGCAGAGAAAAAATGGAAATAATTCTCTGCGACCTCTGTGTCTCTGCGTGAGATAATTAATCATCATGGAAATTATCCCCGCAATTGATATTCGAGGCGGTAAGTGTGTGCGCTTGTTGCAAGGCAATTATAGTGAAGAGACCGTTTACGGCGACGATCCGCTGGAAATGGCCGTAAAGTTTGAAAGCGAAGGCGCAACACGCTTACACGTTGTCGATTTAGACGGCGCGCGCGACGGTGCTCCTACCAATTTGCCGATTATTTCCCGCATTGCTGCGACACTGACAATCCCGGTACAAACCGGTGGCGGGTTGCGCGAGCGCGACGACATTGCCCGTGTGCTGGAAAGCGGTGTGCAACGCTGTATCGTGGGCACCAAGGCCGCACGTGAACCGCAATGGGCGCAGCAGATGTTTGCCGAATTTGGCGATGCTATTATTTTGGGCCTTGATGCGCGTGACGGCTTTGTCGCGGTTTCGGGTTGGGAAGAGAGCACGCAACTGCCATCGGCTCACTTTGCTCAGACAATGCAGAGCTTTGGCTGCGCACGCATCATCTTTACCGATATTGCGCGCGACGGCACCCTGGCCGGGCCTAATGCTGAGGCACTGCGCGAGATTGCCGAAGCGGTCGATATCCCCGTCATCGCCAGCGGCGGTGTTCACAAGACGACTGATATTCGTATTCTGAAGAACATTCCGAATGTTGAAGCGGCTATTGTGGGTAAGGCGCTTTATGAAGGCACGGCGACGTTGAAGCAGTTGTTGGCAGTGGCAGGCGAATAAAAATCAACTTGTTTTGAAGTTGATGTACAGGCTCGGAATCTTATGATTCTGAGCCTGTTATGTTTTAAGCATTTTTCTTTTTTCTTCCGGGAACATTCTTTGCTGATTTTCGGTCGAAGAGGCAAAACCGGAGGGAGCGAATTATGTTTAAGCGATTAGGGACTGCATCTCGTTTGTTGCTGGTGTTTTGCGTAGGGATTGTTTTGGTCGGTTGTGGTGCGCAAGAAAAAGCACGCCTGGCCGAAGAGGCTCCGGCTATGTCACCGCCTGCAACGGATGCTGCAGAGCAAAAAGCAACTGGTGGTGGGACGACGCTCTCGACCGCAGGTTTAGCCCGTAAAATCATCTACACCGCCGAAGTTTCGATGGTGGTAGAAAAGCTCAATCCCGCACAACAGAAACTGATGGAACTGGTGCGTAAATCCGGTGGCTACATTGCTGAAACCAGTATTG
>DAITOV010000363.1:4704-5144 GCA_036833945.1 Abditibacteriia bacterium | reverse complement strand
CGCCTGGCACCGCCCCGTTTCGGCGGCAGCGCTCGCCACGAATTCACCGTGCAACTGCCCGGCACTGGTAGTAGCCGCTTTACTTTCTTGTGGCCGCGCGCTATGACGGATGCTCCCCAACTGACGCCGGCAGGCAAAGCACCTGCCCTACAGTGGGAAACACTGGAAGACCGTGACGATCGTTTACCTGCTGAGATGACTTTAGGGTTTCTCAAAGGCACCTTGCCAGAACAAGCCCGGTGGGGACGTCTGTCTATTCCCGAAGTGATTGCAATCTATGGCCTGGGCAGCGAGCAGGAATTGCGTTTGTTTTTCAGCCCGTCGCCATTAATGCCGTTGCTACAGACCGTGCCGGTGCAGACTCAGTCGCCCTCTGGGCAAGGCCTGGCAGCCCGGCTGGAGATAAGCTCTCTCCAAACTGCGAATGAGACATACCGCGC
>DAITOV010000363.1:0-4694 GCA_036833945.1 Abditibacteriia bacterium | reverse complement strand
GATGGCGATGGGCGTGGCAGCTTGCAATTGTTGCCCGGTATCTCCTACAGCGTGCAAACAGCACAAGGCTGGGGTGAAAAGCAAACATTGCCGGTATCCACACAATCGCAAAAGCTGACGATCGATTTACCGCAAGCCTTTCCCAAAGCGAACGGTTGGTATAGTGGCGATAACCACCTGCACACTTGTTTTTACGACGGCACCCACACCCCTGCCCAGTGTGTAGCGGCAGCGCGTGCCGCCGGGCTGGATTGGATTACGATGACCGAGCACGGGCATAGCCAGAGTATAGAGCGAGTGGAAAAGGTCAATGCAGAAGCGACTGCACTGAGCGAACCAGGGCGCTTCATCGTGCTGCCGGGCATGGAATATACCGGCCCTTCGTTCCACGCCAATGTGCTGGGCGGCGTAGTGCGCATGCCGGAGAAAACTTCGCTGCCCGATCTCATTGCGGCTGCGCTTGCTAATAATACGACGGAGCAGCCGGTGACGATCAAGCTCAATCACCCGACACTCGGCCAGACCGCTGCCGGTTTGGCTCGCGAACTGAAAACCCTGCCGTTAATTGAGCTGTGGAACAGCCGTGAGCCGGGCGGCACCGAACTCTGGTGGGAACTGCTCAACAAAGGAATGCGCACGTTTGCCGAAACCAGTAGCGATAGCCACCATCGCGAAAACCTGGTTCCTGGGCAGAACCGCACTTTTGTCTATCTGGGCCAGCAGCCGCTCACTCCTACCAACATTATCAATGCCTTGCGCGAAGGCCGTAGCTTCCTCTCTCGTGGTGCGTTTCTCGATTTCACCGTCAACAGTGCGCGTCCGGGCGATACGATTCACAAAACCAATCAACAACTGGCTTTCAATTTTAAGGTTGAGAGCACACAGCCATTCGATAGCGTGGAAATCGTGAAAGATGGCCAAGTTATCGAACGTATTCAAACCAGGGGCACACAGCATAGCGGCCAAGTCGAGCGCACTGCCGCTACAGGATGGTATTTAGCGCGCGTGATGCAAAACGGCCAGGCGACCCCACTGGCCATGACCAACCCAATCTGGGTGCAAGAGTAGTATTCAGGAGATTCCATGAACGATTTATCTTCGCAGCGACAGAAACTTTCGCGTCGCCGCTTTCTAACAGGTGCAGCAGCAGCCGTGCCGGGACTGGCCCTACTGGGACACAACTCCCTCATCGAAAAAGCTTTCGCAGCCTCTCAGGCAGGTCAAAATAATGATTCGTTTATTTTTCCACTTTTGGGCGATCTCCATTTCGACCGCCTCGAACATCACGACATGGCCTGGATGGAAAAAGAATATCCCAACGATATCCGCCAGGTGCAGAACTACAGCCGTATCACAGCCGAAGTCCTGCCCCTATTGATGAAAACTGTGCAAGGCTCCATTCAGCAATACCGCCAGGCCGGGCGCACCGTGCCGTTCGTAGTGCAGTTAGGCGATTTCGTGGAAGGGGTATGCGGCAGTCGTGAGTTGGATACCAAACATAAAAACGACGCCATCGCGTTTGTGCGCGAGCAACAATTCGCTGTGCCTTTCCTGTTTTGCAAAGGTAATCACGATGTCACCGGCCCCGGCTCGAAAGAAACCTATAACGAAATTTTTCTGCCGTTTCTCACCGGTGAAATTAATCGCCTCCATCAGCAAACCCAGGCTGCCCCCGTTGCAGCGCTTAACCGGGCTTGTTTTGCCGTGCGTTACAATAACGCGCTACTGGCATTCTTCGATGCCTACAACCATCCCGATAGCCTGGAGTGGCTCGAAGCCACTCTTGCTGCCAACACCGCGCAGCATGTGTTTGTGATGATTCACCCGCCGGTCACTCCCTATGGTGCGCGAACGACCTGGCATCTTTACGCCCGTGAACGCGAAGCAGCCGAGCGGACACGTCTGCTGGAACTGTTAGGGAAGCACAACGCTATAGTCCTGACTGGCCACCTTCACAAATACAATCTCATGACGCGGCGAACTTCCAGCGGACGCTTCTTACAGCTTGCAGTCAACAGTGTGGTCTCGCGCCCTGAAGGCAATGTGGACGATATTCTCGAAGGAGTCGCTTCCTACACTCCCGATCAAATTCGGGTCGAACCGCGCTTTAGCCCCAATAATGAAGATGTGCGCCGTGCGAACCTGAGCGCTGAAACGCCATTCGTCGATTATTTCGAATATGCCAGCGCCCCTGGCTATGCTGAAATCGAAGTGCGTGGCGAACAGGTATTGATGCGCCACTACAAAGGCGCAACGCGTGAATTATGGAAAACCCGCGACCTGAGTGCAATTCTGAAGGGCCAACCCGTATGAAAAAATTATTCTCTTTAAAACATCGCTCGCTTGCAACGCTATGTCGCAATATTGCTTTTGCAACGACTCTTTTAACACTTATCTCCAACGGGACTGCTCACGCACAATCCAAAGCTTCACCGCCGCCGAAACCATTGCACTTTATGGTGTTTGGCGATTGGGGCACCGGCAATGCCCAGCAAAAAGCAGTCGCCGAAGCTATGGCGCGTTATGCCCAAATGAGCAAAACCCACAACCCGGTGCAGTTCGTCATTTCCACCGGCGATAACTTCTATGAAGATGGAGTTTCGAGCGTGGACGACCCGCAATGGGAAACCAAGTTCGAAAAAATGTACGACAAGAAGCGGCTTCCCATGCCTTTTATCTCGGTCCTTGGGAATCACGATTGGCGACTCGATCCGGGAGCGCAACTCGCCTACCCGGGCGCTAAGCCGGGCACACGTTGGCAAATCGACGGCTTCTGGTTCAAGCGTTCTTATCCGCAAGGGGCAGAGCGTCCATTAGTCGATTTCTTTTATGTCGATACCAATATTTGGAACTACCAGGTACGGTTGCTGCAAGATCAGCAATTGACATGGCTCACCAAAGCCTTGCAAACCTCGCAGGCGCAATGGCAAATAGTGGTGGGGCATCATCCGCTTTACTCCGACGGCGATCATGGCAAGGACAAGGAACTACTGGCCTTGCGTGAAAAGTTGGGACCGCTCTTCAAACGCTGGGGAGTAGACGCTTATCTATCCGGGCACGATCACGACTTACAACGCATCGAAGTGCCTGGCGAACCGACATTGTTCCTCATCAGTGGTGCCGCAGGCAAATTACGTCCACGCCACTTTAACGATTGGAAGCCATTCTACTCCAGCACTGCAGGATTTGCCGCACTCACGATTAGCGCCACCCAACTCAGCGGTAAGTTTCTCGATACCAACGGCAACACTCTCGATTCATGGCAACGCAAACCCGTGCCACCACAGCAAAATACCGACATTACTGTTAATGGAAAAGTCCTTTCCATTGAGAAGCTAAACGATCTCGTTGCAACCCTGACAACAAAAATTACGGCACAGGGCCTGGAGCTACCATCCGATTCCGATGGCATTCACCAGGCGACGACTATTTTCGATATCCCGGCCCGTCGATTGGAGGGCCAGTATCTCTACGTCGATGTGAATGACCCCGCTTATCGCGGTCCACTCGATCTCTGGGTCACAGTGGACGTTGCCACGGCCCCTGGAGTTACCCCAACTCTGCACTACGATAAAGCCGAAGTCTCACCTACCCGCCAATCGCGCTACACCCGTGTTGCCGGTGAATGGAAAACGGTGGACAAGAATTGGAAGCGCGGTGTTTTCTTCCTGCCGCAAGCCCGCTTAGAAAGTGGCCAAAACCACAATGCCGACTTCCGGCTTTCCGGCAAAGGTGCCATCGTCCAGCGCATTATCGTCTCACCTCGCGCAACCCCGATAGCCCGGTAATTTAACAACGTAAGAGGCATGCAGGATGAAGGACATTCATTCTGCATGCCCTTGCGCATCTGTCTCCTAATGCATCACAACATTCTCAAACCTTCTGCCTTCATTCTCACCTTTGGTTTATTAACATTTGCCGCTTCCGCTATTGCTGCACCAAGCCTGGAGGTGAAGCTTGGTTCTATTAATCAGGAAAACGGATTGCATATTCCTTCGGACGGAGATGGCGTCAACGTGCCGGTATCGGTAAACGGCACCCCTGCCCGCCGCATGACAGGCGAGGGAGCGCAATACCTCTATGTCGATGTGCAACACACCGCCTACCGCGGCCCTCTCGATTTGTGGGTTACAGTGGAAGCTTTCGATGATACCTACTCGCGCGTTACAATCGAATATGACAAAGACGGGCCGCGCAGTAACATCGCCATGCAACACCGCATTGCCGAAGGTTCGATGTGGTTGCTGGGGGCTGGTGGACGACGGCGCGGCGTTTTTTTCTTGCCCCAGGCCCGGCTGAAAAACGGCCAAAATTTCGGAGCCGATTTTCGCCTGACGGCAAATAATGTTGCTATCGGAAAGATCACAGTTTCCACACAAAAACCGGCAGACTACGACTTTACGAAACCATTTGACTTGGCTCCGCTCGATGGCCTGAAAGTGGAACGGCGCCCCGGCATCGATTGGACTCTAGGCAACGATGCTTCTGCCGAAGACACAGCGGTTTTCCAACAACTCGGCGTCACCGGTGTGGAGAGTTATGTTGATTGGGCCGAAGTAGAACCACAGCCAGGCCAGTGGGATTGGAGCCGGTGGGACAGGCAAACCGCCATCCTCAATGCGGCCGAGCTTAAATGGGTGCCATTCCTTATCGCCGGGCCAGCCTATGCCACACCGCTCTGGTTTCAAAATAGT
>DAITOV010000362.1:0-5181 GCA_036833945.1 Abditibacteriia bacterium | reverse complement strand
AGTCCGGTGAGATTCCGGCACAGTCCCGCTACGGTAGATTTTTTCGTTACGCGAAAGAAAAGTCCGAATGCCCACCCTTGAGCAAGGCTCACACTGCCCTTCGGAGAAAAGGGTCGCCGCGTTTTGTGTTGGGGTTTTTCAGCTTTTTCGCATCCACAACACAATCTGAGACCGTCATTAACTAATGACAGCCACACGTCTCACCGCACTGCACTTCTCCGCCGGGCCACCATTCCGAGGAGAATTATCATGCAGTCGGCAACCGACACCCCAACCGAGAACTACACCAACGGCAGCGCCCCGCAATTCGAGCATCACCGTGTCATCCGTCGCGATGGCCGCATTGCACCGTTCAAGCCGGAGAAAATTGCCATCGCGCTTTCCAAGGCGTTTCTGGCCGCCCAGGAACAGCAATCCGAACTCTCTTCCCGCGCCAAGGAAACCATCAACGAACTCACCGGCAACGTGGTTGAATCGCTGCTGCGCCGCCGCCCCAACGGCGGCGAATTCCACATCGAAGAGATCCAGGATCAGGTCGAGCTAGCATTGATGCGCGCCGGTGAGCAAAATGTCGCCCGCCGCTACGTGCTCTACCGCGAAGAACGCGCCAAAGCCCGTGAAGCCCAAACGCGCCAGGCCCAGTTGCCTACCGAAGTCGCGCCTCACGCCACCCAGATTCAACTGAGCGATGGCACGCTGGTGCCGCTCGATGAAGAAGCGCTGCACACCCAGCTTAAGAACGCCTGCGCCGAGCTTGAACACGTCAACGCCGCCGAACTGCTCGAAGAAACCGTCTCGGGCTTGTATGACGGCATTCCGCAAGACGAAGTGCTACGCGCCGCCATCATGGCAGCCCGCGCGCGCATTGAAACCGCGCCCGAATACGCCTTTGTCGCCTCACGCCTGCTGCTCGACCAGCTCAGCGCGGAAGTGTTGCAAGCGCCGCTCACCCACACTCAGGCACAAGATGACGGTGCCTACTTCACAGAGTTTTCCAACTACATCCAAACCGGTGTCAAAGCCGGTCGCCTCACCCCCGCCCTGCTCGAATTCGATCTCACCAAAGTCAGCGCAGCACTCAACGCCCAGCGCGACCGCCAGTTCGCCTACATGGGTTTACAGACACTCTACGACCGCTACCTGATTCACATCGATAACCGCCGCATCGAGCTGCCGCAGTGGTTCTGGATGCGCGTGGCGATGGGATTGGCGCAGCGCGAAATCGACCGCGAAGCCCGTGCCATCGAGTTCTACGAAGTTATCTCGCAATTCCGCTTCGTGCCCTCCACACCCACGCTGTTCAACTCCGGCACCGGCTATCCGCAGCTCTCTTCCTGCTACCTCACCACCATCGGCGACGACCTGAGCGAAATCTACGACGCCATCCGCGATAACGCCCTGCTCTCCAAATTCAGCGGCGGCCTGGGCAACGACTGGACTCCGGTGCGTGCGCTCGGTGCCCGCATCAACTCCACCAACGGCCAGAGCCAGGGCATCGTTCCCTTCCTGAAAGTGGCCAACGATACCGCTGTCGCCGTCAACCAGGGCGGCAAGCGCCAGGGCGCGGTTTGCGCCTACATCGAACCGTGGCACCTGGACGTGGAAGAGTTCCTCGACCTGCGCAAGAACACCGGCGACGACCGCCGCCGCACCCACGACATGCACACCGCATTGTGGATTCCCGACTTGTTCCTGGAACGGGTGCAGAAAAACGGCGACTGGACCCTGTTTTCGCCCAACGAGACACCCGACCTGCACGACCTCTACGGCAATGCTTTCGCCGAGCGTTATGCCCACTATGAAGCCGCCGCCCGCCGTGGCGAAATGCGCAACACCCGCACCCTGCCCGCCGCCGAACTATGGCGCAAGGTTTTAACCCGCCTCTTTGAAACCGGCCATCCCTGGATCACCTTCAAGGACGCCGCCAACCTGCGCTCGCCCCAGCAGCACTGCGGCGTGGTGCATTCGAGCAACCTGTGCACCGAGATCACCCTCAACACCAGCCGCGACGAAATCGCCGTCTGCAACCTTGGCTCCATCAACCTGGCAGCACACACCACGCCGGATGGTTTCGATCAGGAAACGTTGGGTAAAACGGTGCGCACCGCGATGCGCATGCTCGATAACGTCATTGATATCAACCTCTATCCAGTGCCCGCCGCTCGCGCTTCCAACCTGCGCCACCGTCCGGTCGGCCTGGGCGTGATGGGTTTCCAGGATGCGCTGCACATCCAGCGTATCGCCTACCAGAGCAACGCCGCGATGGAATTCGCCGACAACACCATGGAAGCGGTCTCCTACCACGCCATTCTCTCTTCAGCGTTGTTGGCACAAGAGCGCGGCGCTTATGCAACCTTCAAAAATTCGCTGTGGGACAAAGGCATTTTGCCCATCGACTCCATCGAACTACTGGCCCGTGAACGCGAAGAACTCGATGTCGACCGCTCCGCGACGCTCGATTGGCAGCCGGTGCGCGAGGCTATTGCTCAATACGGTATGCGCAACTCCAACTGCATGGCGATTGCACCGACCGCTACCATTTCCAATATTGCGGGCGTTTCGGCTTCCATCGAGCCCAACTTCGCCAACCTCTTTGCCAAGAGCAATCTCTCGGGCGAATTCACCGTTATCAATCCGCACCTGGTGGAAGACCTGCGCGAGCGCGGCCTGTGGGACAAGGACATGGTGGACGACCTCAAATACTTCGACGGCATCCTCGAAGAGATCGACCGCATCCCACAGGAGCTGCGCGACCTCTACGCCACCGCCTTCGAAGTGGAACCGCAGTGGCTCATCGAAGCCGCCAGCCGCCGCCAGAAATGGATCGACATGGGCCAGTCGCTCAACCTCTATGTCGCCAACCCCACCGGCCCCGGCCTGGCCGCGATGTATTTCCTGGCCTGGCGCAAAGGCTTGAAAACGACCTACTACCTGCGCTCCAAGGCCGCGACCCAGGTGGAGAAATCGACCCTCGATATCAACCGCAAAGCCATTCAGCCGCGCTGGATGAAATCGGAAAGCCCCTCCGCCCGCATCGAAACCAACCGCGCTGAAGAAGCGCTCGAACAAGTCGCCCCACCCGCCGCCCTGGAAACCGCCGTCCTCGCCCCCGTAGTCTGCAATCTGGGCGAAGATTGAGAAGCGTGCCAGTAAAAGACAACGATGAATGATGAATGATGAAGTAGAGGTAAGCGGGCGTAACAGCTAACCGTTGCCCTTAACGCTCGTCATCCTCGCGAACGCGGGGATCCAGGTCGCGGCTTCTTGATTAAGAATGACAACAAACCGCTTATTCTCAACCTCACTTCATCATTCATAGTTCATCATTCAAACTTAATTAGGATCTCCATGAACTCCACTCTCTTTTTCCCCGAAACCGATACGGAAATTACCCTTACCAACGAATCCGCGCCCCAGACCATGCCGCCTTCGGTGGGCCGCCTCCACAATGTCGATGCCAAGCGGCTCGTCAACTGCGATACCGTGGATGTGAACCAGCTCGCCCCGCTCAAATATTCCTGGGCCTGGGAGCACTATATCAATGGTTGCAACAACCACTGGATGCCCTCTGAAGTGCCGATGGGACGCGACATCGAGCTGTGGCGCTCCGACAAGCTCACCGATGCCGAGCGCAGCGTTATCTTGCGTAACCTGGGCTTCTTCGCCACCGCCGAAAGCCTGGTCGCCAACAACCTGACGCTGGCGATTTACAAGCACGTCACCAACGCCGAATGCCGCCAGTATCTGCTGCGCCAGGCGTTTGAAGAAGCCATCCACACCCACGCTTTCCACTACATCTGCGAAAGCCTGGCACTCGATGAAAAAGCCGTCTTCAACATGTATCGTGAAGTACCCTCCATCGCGCGCAAAGACGAGTTTGAAATGCGCCTCACCGAAGATGTTTTGAGTGAGGATTTCACCACCAAAACCCCGGAAGGGCTGGAGCGGTTCCTGACCAACCTCATCGGCTTCTACGTCATCATGGAAGGCATTTTCTTCTACTCCGGCTTCGCCATGCTGCTGTCGTTCCACCGCCGCAACCAGATGACCGGTATTGGCGAGCAGATTCAATATATCCTGCGCGATGAAACCACCCACCTCAACTTCGGCATCGACCTCATCAACGGCATCAAGGAAGAAAACCCCGGCCTGTGGAGTCCGGCGCTGCAAGCCCGCATGATCGAGACCATCCGCACCGCTGTAGAGCTGGAAATCGCCTATGCCGAAGACTGCCTGCCGCGCGGCCTCACCGGCTTCAACGCCGGACAGTTCCGCGACTACGTCGGCTTCATCGCCGACCGCCGCCTGGAACGCATCGGCCTGCCGATTCAGTATGGCACCAAGAATCCCTTCCCCTGGATGAGTGAAACCATCGACCTGGGCAAGGAGAAGAATTTCTTCGAGACGCGGGTGACGGAGTATCAGAACGGCAGTGCGTTGAAGTGGGATTGAGGAAAGATTTACATGTTGATTTTTTAGTCAATATGCAGTATACTTTAGCTTTTTGAAGCACTTCTTCTCCCGCCCTCATAGAGGGGCCGTGGGTGGAATTTCTGCCACAGAACTTTCTCACCCCAAAAAGTGTGACACCAAAACGCTTTGCTACAGTTACGAAGAACCGCGCGCGTAAGCAAGCCGGGTATGTCAGGCTTAACGCTAAGGCTGGTTGATGTTAAGCATAAGCAAAATGCTTAACCAACCCGACTCGCTCACGCGCGCGGTTCTTCAGGCAATCTAATATCAAAAGTTACAAAGTGACACTGTTTTCCCACCTAAAATAAAAAGCGCGGGAAAAACGTGTAACTTTGTAACTTTGTAACAATTGAACTCAGAATGAGGCTATTAGCTGTGACACCCCTAAAAACTGTCACGCTTTCAGCCGCTTAAATAGACCTAAAACGTAAAAAAGCCCGCCTCTTCCCCGAGGTGGGCTTTTTTGTTGCCTGGCAGGCCAGAAGTAACAGAGTTACAGTGCTGCAAGGTATTTCTATAACTGAGCTTGAAATATGTACTCTATAATTACTCTTTTATTCTAAGTACTATTTAGACAGCAACGACTGCAAAGAACGTTGTCACTGTCACTTTGCCACGTAGGGCAGTGGATTTTTAAGATAAGCAAAATGCTGCACTTCTAACCAAAAAACTGTGTACTGGATCCCCGCCTTCGCGAGGATGACGGAC
>DAITOV010000361.1:0-5241 GCA_036833945.1 Abditibacteriia bacterium | reverse complement strand
CCATCCACGCTTGGGCTTTCGACCAGGGTGCCAAGGCCCAGTTTGTTCCACATTGCATCGACGCGCGCTACCGTTTCCCGATCCATTTTCACCACTTCTGGCCATTCGCGGGTGTGGCCTTCGCTGGGCCATTTACGGGTGGCGTCGATGCCCATTTTGGAGCCGTAACCGACCATCGGGGCGGCATGGTTGAGCGAATCGACCGGGCCTTTGACGATTTGCACGTCGCGCGCCGGGTCGATGTTGTTGGTGACGCGCCACAGCACTTCGCTGAGATTATGTACGTCTACATCTTCATCGACCACGATGATGACTTTGGAGAACATGAGCTGCCCTAAGCCCCACAGCGCGTGCATCACCTTGTAGGCGTGGTTGGGGTAGCGCTTCTTGATGGAAACGATCGCCATGTTATGGAAGCAGGCTTCCACCGGCAGGTGCATGTCGATGAGTTCGGGAATCTGGGTCTTGACCAGCGGCTTGAAGATGGTGCCGACCGCGCCGCCCAGATAAGCGTCTTCCATCGGCGGAATGCCCACGATGGTAGCCGGGTAAATCGGCTTTTTGCGCTGGGTGATGCAGGTGACGCGAAACACCGGATAATCTTCAATCGGCGTATAGTAGCCGGTGTGGTCGCCAAAGGGGCCTTCGGGGCGCGATTCGGATGGGTCGATGGTGCCTTCGATGACATATTCGCAATCGGCGGGCACTTCCACGTCGATGGTTTCGCATTTGACCATTTCCAGCGGCTTGCCGCGCAGGAAACCGGCGAACATCATCTCGTCGATTTCTTCCGGCAATGGTGCAATAGCGCAAAACGGCAACACCGGGTCGCCGCCCAGGCAGATGGCGGCTTCGATTTTCTGCTGTTTCTCCTGCGCTTCACGGTGGTGCTGGGCACCGACTTTGTGAATTTGCCAGTGCATCCCGGTGGTGTTCTTGTCGTAAATCTGGATGCGATACATCCCCACGTTGCGCTTGCCGGTGTTGGGGTTGTGGGTATAGACCATCGGCAGCGTGATGAATTTGCCGCCGTCGTCAGGCCAGCAAAACAGCGCGGGCAGTTTCTCGAGGTCGATATCTTCGCCTTTGAGAATGACTTCCTTACAGACGCCCGATTTCACCGTCTTGGTGCCCAGGCTGCGCACCGTGGGCAGCAGCTTCATCCCGGTCTGGATTTTTCCCATCAACGATTCGGGCGGTTGGGTCTTGATCAACTCTTCAATACGCGCCGCAATGTTTTTCGGGTCGTCGCGCAATGCCAGAGCCATGCGCTCGTGCGAGCCAAACAGCCCGATGGCGACCGGAGTGCCGGGCGTTTCTTTGACGTTTTCAAAAAGCAGGGCTGGCCCGGCCTTTTTAATCATGCGGTCGGCGATTTCGGCGATTTCGAGGTGTGTGGAAACCGGATGGGTGATACGGGCGAGCTGCCGGTGTTTTTCGAGCAGCGAGATGAAGTCGGAAAGGTTTTGCATAAGGTAATCGTCGCCGGGAAACAAGGTCTCCCGGCTGGCGTTACGGAATTACGGTTTAGTTGGCTGGTTTGTTCTCCACAATGGTGATGGGGGTGGAAATTCGGAGTGCGGCTGGTTTGTCGTTGGTTTCGATTTCGGCAAAGGCGGCAATCTTGCGGCCATCGGTGCCGGTGGGCAAGGTTACGGAATAGGTGCCGTTGCCCTCATCCTGGAGCGGCACGGCTTGCCACTTCGATTTGCGAAAATCGTGAGTTTGCGAATGGGTGCCCCACAGTACGGCCTTGGAAATTTCGCGGTTCGCTTTGAGGGTGAATTTCGCCTGTCCGTTCTCGGTAGTGGTGCTCAAGTTCAGGGTAGGAACCGGGTTGTTTCCGGCAACGCGGCGGAACCAGGCCACCATGGCGCCGAAGGCTTTTTCCTGATTATCTTCCAGTTTATGGCCCGAGTTGGGAGCATAGTAGGTCGCTTTCGGTTCGGGCAAATCTTTCCAGTAGAGGTTGAGCGCGTCGGTAGTCCAGTAGGGATCGTTGGTGCCGTTGACCAGTAGCTTGGGCATGGTGAGGCGGGCGCGGTAGGTGTAGGGATCGACAATCTGGGTCAATACCTGGCCTGCCGGGCTGCTGAGCTGTTGCTGTAAACCACGCCGGGTGTAGTCGGCAATCATCGGTGAAAATTCGCCCCACGATTCAAACTGATGCGGCAACTGTTTGTTCAGGTCGAGGTTGTCGTAGACCACGGGGATAATACCGACGACACGATTATCGGTATCGATGCAGCCCATCAGCCAACTCGTCCAGCCACGCTTGCTGGCCCCGGCCACGATGAATTTATTGAGCGGTTGGTTCTGTTGCGTGGTGTATTCCTGCACCGCTTCCATCGACTTGAACGCGCCCTTGGTCATCGGCAGCAAGAGCGGCCAGGTGGCGTCGCCGGTTTCGATATATTTGGCGAAGGAGTGCGCAATCAGGTCGTCCTCGCGCATATTCCACAGCGGCTGGTTAGGCATGCCCATGACGTGTACCACGGTCGCCCCCAACTGCCCGGCTAACGATTGCGAGAGAATCGATTCGAACGCGCTGTCGGTGGTGGAGAGATAGAGGAGGGCATAGCCCGGAAAATCGACTTTTTCCGGCCTCACGATTTCAACTTTATGCTTCCAGTCGATACCCTGCCATGTCTGCGAGGTGACGTTGAGCATCGTGACATGGTTTTTACCGATCTGTCGCTCGGAGGTTTTTTCCCATTGATAGGCCGGTTCGGGGCGTGCGATATAGTCATCAAGTGCAGTCCTCAGCGGCGCGGCAGCCTGGGGGGCCTGGGCATGAGAGGTGCAGCCGCACATCACGAAACTGGCCGCTAAAACCAGCGCTGTGAGAACGGAACGATAAGAACGAAGTGAGAAACGTGGCATCGAACTCCTTTTAATGAGGGGCGTTTGTGGTAAACGGCACACAATAATTATAAGGTCTTCGCCGTTTCGATGCCCTAACGTGCCCAAAGAACCGCAGGAGATTCAATTTTCTAATTCCCTGTTAAATCAGGGAAAGCTTCCTCGTCTTTACAGCATCGAGTGGATGTCCTATAAGTTGATAGGAGGTAGCAATCCATGATTGGTCCGGATGTCTCTAATATTTCTGTCCAGACAATTGTCGCTTTTCAGCATTATTGGCTTCCTGGACAGACAGTGCGGCACAACCCTTACGAACACGCTGCTAACTCCTTTATCTATAATCTGTGGTTCGTTTTACGGGGTGCCGTCGAAGTCACAAGTCCAGGTGCCTCCTGGACTGTCCGGGAAGGTGAAGCCTTCTTGGTGCCGGTCAGCCTGGAACGGACGATGCGCGCTTCGGCGGTGACAGAGTGGTTTTCCTTTCGTGCTCGTATTTCCGCGTTCAATCAGTTCGACTTGTTACGTGGACTATCGCTGCCGGTTAAGTGGAGTCCCGATAGTGAAGAACGATTGTTGCTGGAAAGCTGGTTGAGACAATTGGTGAATAGGCATGCCCTGATTGAGGCACACCATCGCATTATTGTGGAAAGCCTGTCCCATGCATTGCTTGGCCTCTGTTGGCCGCACCTCAGTTCAGTCTCACTTGCCCAATTTGCGCAGGGCGAATTACCGCGCTGGCTGGCCCTTTCTTTGAATCAAATCACATCCAACCCGGCGATTACCATCCACTCACTTATTCGCGAGTCGGGGCTGAGTCCGGCGCATTTTCGCCGTTCTTTTCACAAGTGGATGGGAGTTTCTCCGTCTTCGTATTTAATCAATCGTCGCCTGGACACTGCCCGCCATTTGCTTGAAACCACGGATCTGCCCATCCATGCAATCGCCGTACGAATTGGTCTGCAAAGCGATGCTGGTTTCGGTCGGCTCTTTAAACGCACCTACGGCCTGTCGCCTTCTCAATATCGTGATTCAGTGCATGGTCCAACGCTCGGTTGAGCCGTTATACCAATCCTGAAAATTAACCTCCTCCTATGATGATAGAGAAAACAGAATTCAGGAAACAGGAAACCTACTCTTGCGATAAGCAGTTTGTTTTTACTCTAAACAAAAAGCTATATTCCGGCTCCCGCGTTCGCGAGGATGACGGGCGTGAAATGCTTACGGTAGCCATCAAAGTCTGGTTGCCTCCCTGTTTCCTGTATTCTGTCTACCTGCTACAGAGGAAGATAATATCTGGGATTGGTATTAAATCCTATAAAAAAGCATTATTCTGGAAAATAATATGGGAGAATGAGCGAATAGTATGGACGGGTGAGCGATTCTGCTTAGACGCTGCCGTTTAGCGCCCTTACGAGCCGGGTATAAGTAAAAGTATCAGGCACAAAAGGACTTTAGAATCATGCGACTCGAAAAACTCTGCTACTATAATCCTCATTTCATAGAAACCACAAACCACTTTGTTGAAACGGATATTTGCATCTACGGCGGCAATGCGGCTGGTATCGCCACTGCGATTCAGGCAGCGCGGATGGGCCAGAGGGCGGTTGTGTTGGAGCCGAGCGGCAAGCTCGGGGGAATGACCGCAAGTGGACTCAGCAACACCGATAGCGGTCAGAAGCACACCGTCGGCGGCATTTCCCGGGAATTCTACCAGCGTGCCGGCCGTCACTATGGCATTGACGAGGAATGGAAATTCGAGCCACACGTCGCAGAGCGAGTGCTCTCCGAAATGATCGATGAAGCAGGCGTAGCCGTTTACTACTACCAGTTCCTACAGAGTGTCTGTCTTGCGAATGGGTACATCGAGTCCATTGAGTTGGAAGGCGGATTGCGAGTGCGGGCGCGAGTCTTCATCGACTGTTCATATGAGGGCGATCTCATGGCGCAAAGCGGTGTGAGTTACACCGTGGGGCGTGAAGATAACATTATTTACGGCGAAGCCTATAACGGAGTGCAAATCGCAGAGACGCACCAATTCGATTTTCCCGTTGATCCTTACTGCATTCCAGGCGATTCTTTGAGCGGTTTGTTGCCGGGTATCGACTCATCTCCACTGCCACCTGTAGGAAGTGGCGACCGGCGGCTACAAGCCTATAATTTCCGCCTCTGCCTTTCCCGTGATCCTGCGAATCAGATTCCGTTTGAAAAACCCGAAGGTTATAACGAACTCGAATATGAACTGGGAGCACGCTACCTCGCCGCCGGTTTTGACCGGGCATTGTGCTCTGCGCGCCAGGCGATTCGCGGCAATAAGGTGGATTCGAATAATTCAGGAGGCCTTTCCAGCGATTTTATTGGCCGTAATTACGAGTATCCCGA
>DAITOV010000360.1:0-5343 GCA_036833945.1 Abditibacteriia bacterium | reverse complement strand
AGTTTTTTTGATTTTGCCAGTGCTATTGAACATCGTCAATTTTGGAGTAGTGGCTATCAATCTGAAAATTACGATCCTTTGTGGCGAGTTGCCGGCATTACTCATGTTCCAGCTTCGGTCAATAGTCCGGTCGTTAAGCAAATAAAAAATTACGGGGCGCAGTTTGTTACTCAAGTCGGTTCGGGAGAGAATGCGATTGCTCTCTGGAAAATGCCCAATAGCTGGCCGCGTGCTTATCTAACGACGGAGGTGATTCGAAAACCGCGCACAGAGCAATTGTCTACTCTAAGCATGTTGGCAAAAAAGAATACACCCGCTGCAGTTGTAGGATCCACTACACTCTTGGCGCGCAATTTTGCTAAGGACAGCAAGGGGAAAGTGAGTGGCTTAACGCAGGAAACGAACCGCACAGTGGTTGAACTGGAAACCGACACACCGCAGGTTCTGGTTTTGAGTGATGCGAACGCTCCTGGTTGGCGGGCCTGGGTAAATGGCCGCGAACAAAAAATAGAAACCACCAACTATCTGTTTCGAGGCATCGTGGTGCCGGCAGGCCGTTCCAAGGTGGCCTTCGTTTATGATAACCAAACCCATCGTACGGGTATCTTTCTTTCCCTCTGCGGGTTGGCGTTGTTGGCGGGTGCCTTTAGCTTTGCAGCCAGTAACCGGCCAAAGCCCCGGCCAGAATAAGCCAAATCGTATTGATTTTTGTGGTGGTGAGCATGAGCAGGGCCATGCCACCCAGTAAAGCCGTCAACAGCCAGCCGGCGTCTGCAACAGAAGAACGACCCAGTTCCCAGGTTACGAGGGCCATCAGCGCCAGCGAAGCTGCGTTCACGCTATCCAGAAATACCCGGGCGCGTGGCGAACGACTGGCCTTCTTCAGCACCACCGAGAGAATGGCAACGAAAATAAATGACGGCAAGAATATTCCTAACGTCGCGACCATCGCTCCGGGAACGCCCTGGATGAGATAACCGATGAAAGTAGCGGAAGTAAAGAGCGGCCCCGGCGTCAGTTGGCCGATGGCAATGGCATCGAGCAGTTGCCGGTCGGTAATCCATTGCAATCTTTCCACGAAATCTTCGCGCAGAAAAGCCAGCAATACATAGCCGCTGCCGTAAACGATGGAGCCGATTTTTAAAAAAATAAGAAAAAGTTGTCCCAGCATCGGCTGGGTGAGGGGAGCCGCCGTGCTCAGGAGAAGAAAGCTGGGTGTGGAATTAATTTGTGTAGGGGTAGCGGGTGGTTTGGCAGGAGGGGGAGAGGCAGGCTTGGTTCGCCATGCCCATATCCATCCCAATAGCGCAGTGAGAAAAATAACCGTTACTTCACTTAAGCCGCTCACGACCAGCATTCCGGCTCCCAGCGCGATAATGACCGTAAAAATATCCTTGAGCGCACTACGGCCTAATTTCCATAAGGCATGAACGACAACGGCGATGACTATGGGCTGCACGCCGGTGAGAACCCAGGAAATTTGTGGCAGGCTTTGGTAACGGACGTAGCCCCAGGCCAAAAATAGCACCATGAGAGCGGCCGGTAGAATGAAGCAGATGCCCGCGATGACCAGACCCGGCATTCCGGCCCGGCGATGCCCGATATGGATGGCAAGCTCTGTGGAGTTAGGCCCCGGAACCAGGTTGGTGGCTCCCATCAGGTCGAGAAACTCCTGCCGTTCCAACCAGCCCCGGCGCTCCACCAATTCGCGTTCCATCAAGGCAATATGCGCTGCCGGGCCGCCAAAAGCGGTCGCTCCCAAATGCAGGAACGTGGTTGCCAGTTCTATGAGATTTCTTCGTTGGAGAGCCATGAATTAATGGAGGATTGTCTTGGCTTAAACCGGGCCAACTCAGTATGATAGCTTGCGGAGAATAAAACGATGTTAAATCATGAAGGACAAAATCCTTTGCGCATTCTGGGCGTGAGCGGCAGCATGAGCAAGGATTCTCGTTGTGCGCGGCTGACCAATCTCATTTTATCCAGCGCGCAAAACCGGGGCGCACAGGTGCGTTTATTAGATTTATACGAGATTGACTTGCCGATGTTTCGCACCCGCGAGTCGCGTAGCGAACATGCCGGGCGCGATGAAGCCGATGCCGCCGTCGATTGGGCGCAGGCGTTTGTTCTGGCGACGCCCGATTACCACGGCTCCATGTCGGGTGCGATGAAAAATTTTCTCGACCATTACTGGCGCGAGTTCGCTGGAAAACTCTTCGCTACTTCATGCCTGTCGCATGAAAAGGGCTTGACGGTGATGGACCAAATGCGCACGGCCATTCGCCAGTGCTATGGTTGGAGCCTGCCTTACGGCCTCTCCGTCAGCGATCACGATTTCGACGAATCCGGTGCGCTGGAAAACGAACATAGCATGGCCCGTGTTCGCATGATGGGACGTGACCTGGCGATTTACGGGTCGCTCATTAGCCAGCAATTTGCCAACGATTTAGAAGGTGAAGAACCAAGCACCTTCGCTGCACATTATCGCCGTTAAACTGAATTAACTACCGAAAGCGGGTAGGGTTATGGCACCTGCCCGCAAGAGTCGCGGGATATCACCGCTGCAATCAACGATGGTAGACGGCAAGCCGCCGACGCTGCCGCCGTCGATGACTGCATCGACCATGTTCTTGAATTTGTCAGGAATATCGTCCAGGCATTGAGGCGCAGCGGCGCGGCCTGTAGCACCGCTAAAATTGGCCGAGGTGGCGATCAGGGGCGCAGCCAGGACGCGGCATAGTTCAACTGCAAAGGGGTGAGCGGAATGGCGTACGCCAATGGTGCGTGTTGTGCCGTCGGCTGCAGTGCCGCATAAACGATCGCTAACACTATCGTGGGCAGGGAGAATCAACGTCAGGCTGCCCGGCCAATATTCATCCATTAGTTTGTGTGCAGAAGTCGGAATATTTTTTACCAGTGCGTTTAACTGCTGTCGTTCTGCGATAAGGACGGGTGGTGGTTGGCGCAGCTCGCGTCCCTTGATTTCAAAGACGCGCGCAATGGCGTTTTGGGAAGCGATGCTACAGCCGATGCCGTAGAGCGTTTCGGTGGGGAAAATGAAAACTGCGTCTTGCGGCAATTGGCTGAAGGTATCGGAAATTTGGGCTGAGGAAATGACCGTAGGCATAATGAATAAAACGGAAAAGTTGAAATAAGATGTGCTAAAAATTTTATCGAAAATCGCGTGGACTTGTTGCAAGAATAAGAAACCATACGTTACAATAAATGCAATTTGTATTCACGGCAAGCGATGAAAGAATGCTGGTGGATTTTCTGAAGGTCTTTGCTATTTGCTGTGATAACAACAATCGCAAAACAACCAGGAGGAAGGAACCATGGCTACATCCAAGAAGGCCGCATCAACCAAAGCAGCACCCGCCAAGAAGTCGGCAGCAAAGTCAGCCGCCAAGGCACCTGCTAAAAAAGCCACCGTAAAGCCCGCAGCCAAAGCATCTGCCAAATCGACAGTAAAAGCCCCGGCGAAATCCGCAGCAAAAGCACCCGCCACAAAAGCCGTTGCCAAAGCTCCTGCGAAAAAAGCTGCGGTGAAGCCAGCCGCCAAAGCTCCTGCCAAGAAAGCGCCCGCGAAAGCCACCGCCGCTAAGGCTGCCGCAAAACCCGCTGCCAAGGCTCCCGCCAAGAAAGCAGCCATCACGGCTCCGGCCAAGGCCCCGGCAAAAAAAGCCGCAACCAAGCCGGCAGCTAAAGCCTCTGTCAAAAAAACGGCTGCTAAAAAAGCGGCCAAGAAAAAATAGTTTTTTGCCTGATAGCCGTTACACTCAAAACCGTGAATCTCTTCCCCAGATTCACGGTTTTCTTTTTTGAGGGAGGCATGCCCGGTGAGTAGAGAGCGAGACAATCAAAATAAAAAGCTGAAGAAAATAGTGAAACCAGAAAAAGTTAAAAAACCACGTGCGCTCTACGACTGCGAAAAGTGCCCGGCATATTGCTGTTCGGTATATGAACGTGTGGCGGTAAGCGATAGCGACCTGGTGCGTATGGCTCAGCATTTCAATCTGTCTGTTGAGGATACCGAGAAGCAATTCACAAAAAAATGGGAAGACGAAAGGATTCTCAAGCGCCAGAAAGACCCGGTTTTGGGTAGTGCGTGCCGTTATCTCGATTTGAATACACGAGGTTGCACCATCTACGATGTCCGCCCCGACACCTGCCGCGATTATCCGGTTCGCAAGCGCTGTGCTTATTACGATCTCTATCGTTTCGAGATGGAACAGCAAGACGATAAAACCGTGCTTCCTCTCATCCAGATTGAATTTAGGAACTGGAGAGGGGAAGGCGATGAATAATATTGGTTTGGTTTAATTTTTTTTGATTTTTCGCACTTTGCATCAAGGATAATTCCCACTACACTCGGCGCGTTGCATCAGACGGCAAAAAATATCGATTAAATTAAGGGACGAGCTTAACCATGACTGATGTTAAAAACGCGCTGGGTATTCAAAGCTACTGCTTTCGGCATTTTAAAGAGAACCAGGAAGTTATTGCGCGATTGAAATCGTGCGGTGTCGATAAAATTGAGCTATGCGGCGTTCATGCTGATTTCACCGATGAAAATTCATTCGATGATGTCTTGAAGCAGTATTCCGATGGCGGCGTGGAAATTGTGTCTATTGGTGTGCAGGGGTTTAACGACGATGAAGCCACCGAGCGTAAGTTTTTCGAATTCGCCCGTCGTGCCAATGCCAGGTTTATGAGTTGCTCTTTCGGCATCGTCAACGCGCCCAAGTCGATTGCAACCGCCGAGAAGCTGGCAACGGAATATGGCATCAAGTTGGCCATTCACAATCACGGTGGCTACGATTGGCTGGGCAACTCGGCCATGATCGGCAAGGTTTTTTCGCAGACTGGCGAAAATATCGGCTTATGTCTCGATACGGCCTGGGCGCTGCATTCAGGCGAGAATCCATTGGAATGGGTTGAGAAATTCGGTTCGCGTCTCTATGGCGTACACATCAAGGACTTTGTTTTCGACCGCGCTGGTAAGGGTGAAGATGTGGTTGTGGGAACCGGTAACCTCGATTTGTCGCAGTTGCTGCAAAAGCTCAAAACCGTGAACTTCAATGGTTACGCCGTATTGGAATATGAAGGCGATGTCGAGAATCCGGTTCCGGCTCTTATCGAATGTGTTACTGCTGTGGAAGCGGCTTGAGTTTAGCCGCTCCGTAAAGCACCATCGACACCTTGCTGGATTTCGTAACGCCGTCCCAATAGCCACAAAACATCAGACAGGCGATTGAGATAGCGCAGTAGTTCCGCGTCGAGTGGTTCGTGTTGTGATAAACGCACCGCGCACCGCTCGGCTCGGCGAGCTACTACGCGTGC
>DAITOV010000359.1:0-5357 GCA_036833945.1 Abditibacteriia bacterium | reverse complement strand
TGAGCGCGTTCTGTGGCTTCACACATTTCCTGGCACTCTTCAACCGAAGAAGCCATCGGCTTTTCACAAAGCACATGCACTCCCCGCTGCGACGCTGCTAAGGTCATCTCATAATGTGTTTCTACGTGAGTTGCCACCACCACTGCATCAAGCTGCACTTCATCTAATAACTGCATATAATCCGTGAAACTATGCGCAGGTTGATAGCGTTCAACCGCATTTTGCAAATTCTGAGGATTGATGTCCACCACCGCAGCCAGATTCCAATCTCGCGATTCTTGAATCACCTCCAGATGTTCCTCGGCCCCGATGCCACATCCGATAACCGCTATATTTAACATGAGTTTTAGTTCCTCATCGTGCCTCTCCACAATAGAGGCACGTCATTACTTCGCGTGTTGAATGGTTACCGGCTCTCCGCTGCGTGCACTATCATACACGGCTTCGCCAATTTTAAGTGCGCGATACGAATCCCACAGATCAGGGCCGCCTTCCGCCTGACCGATACATTTCAGCGCAAAGTGTGCGATTTCCCCGACATAGCCGTAGGTAGTATTGGTAAACCGGGTCCCGGCCCAACCAGGTTGGAAAGCATGAAGATACCGGCCTGCGTTGGGCGCGACGGCTGTCCAATCCTCGCGCGGTTGCCAATCGAGGGTGAGCATGTTGCGGCAGATTAAATGCGACTCCAGGCCAACTACTTCCAATTCTTCATCAATATCGCGAAAGTTCTTGGCAGCTAGGGTATTCCAATCAAATATACCCGTAGCGCCTGAGGAAAACTTCACTGTAGCGGCATAGGAAAATTGGGTCGGTGTCACTTCATGGTACATGGCGAAAACAGTCTCCACTTCGCCGCCGAAAAAGCGGGACAAATCGCAGGAATGGCAAGCCTGCCCGACAAGAAACGAACGTCTGGCGGAATCGATGCCCCACATCTGGTCGTATGGGCCTTGCGAAAATTTAATTTTCACGACACTGGTTTCGCCAAACTCCGGGCGTGAGGTCACATCTTTCGCCATGCTGTAGACCTCGGCAAAACGTTTCATGAAACCAACTTGCCCCCAGGTATTATTCGCCTCGGCAATTTCGGCTAATTCGCGCGCCTGCGCAGATGTGTTGGTCGAGGGTTTCTCGACGAATACGGGAATACCACGCGTTAATACTTTAGGTGCCAGTGCAAATTGCACCGGCCCACTACCGATACAAAAAACGCCGTCCAGTTCTTCCTTATCGAGCATTTCATCGACATCGGTATAAACCCGGCGCGCGCCAAAGTTACGCGCGTTGCGCTGGGCCTTTTCAAGATCGAGATCGCATATTGCAACGAGGTCTATTTGCGGACAAAGGTGCAAGCTGGGATAAAGCGTACTGGTGGCGAAGTCGCCTGCGCCGATAAAGCCAATTTTTGCTGTGCGTTCTTCCGTCATAATAAAACTTTCTCCTAATGAAAGTGCGAGATTAAATATAATTCCAGTTCAAACCACGACTTGTGTTCTTTTCACTTAAGATTATTATGGTGTTCAACAAGGACAATAATAGATAAAGATAGTTGTCATTACGACAAGGAATTTTTCACTCTCAAATCCTTCACTGCGTATCCTCGGTTTACCAACAACTCTATTCAATTCCTGAGAACGTTGAATATCATCTATCGTTGCGATTCAATCAGCCTTCAACCGGTCATCCTACTCTCGCTTTGCCTCGTGATTTACCGTTAGAATGCAACAACTTAGCATTGTCGTAAAAAGGCTGCGTGCTCTGCCGTTCGATGAGTTCACCTCTCACATGAACAGAACGTGCCGGGCCTTCATATGCCTCTTGAACGCGGCTTGTGACCATTTCAACGACATGCTGCACAATAAGTTCGACGGGATGCGAAATCGTGGTGAGCGGCACCGTCCCATAACGTGCAATCGGGCTATCGTCGTTGCCGACGATACTCACCTGATTAGGAACGTGGATGCCGGCATTTGCCAATGTAGCGGCAAAGGCAACAGCAGTCGAGTCGTTCCCGATGCACAGCGCACTAGGCCTCTCTTTCAACGCCAAAAAGCTCTCGGCTAACTGTTCTCCGGCATCTTCGTATAGTCCGCCGTTGATTGAGTGCGTATGACTGCCGAAAAGCCACTCATCGCGAACTTCTATACCCCGTTCATGGAGCGCCCGTTGGAAACCTTCGAAATATGAATCTTGCGGTTTGGTGACACCGGGAATACAAAGCCCAAGCTTACGATGTCCCAGCTCCAACAAGTGGCGTGCGGCCAAATAGCCATTGTCTTCGCGGTCTAAAATGACTTTATCGCACTCTAATTCCGTCAGAAAGTCGTAACAAACCACCAGACCGCCTTCTTCCTGATAATGCTTCAACTCATCCAAGGCTGCGCCGGACAAACCATCGATATTACACACGATGACGCGTGGACGTTGGCGGCGTAGTGTGCGAATCATGGCCACAGCCTGCCGCTCCATCTCACCAAACGAACCGAAGCCGTAAGCGTAGATAGGAACATCAAAACCCTGCTGAGCCAACTGGCCTTGAATGCTACGCAACTTGCGCGTTCCGGTTCCTAAATCGAGAGTGAGAGAAAGCAGCGCAATCGACTTGTAACTACGGCCACCAGACAAACTCTGAGCATGTGGGTTCGGCTCGTAATTCAAACTCTGAGCCGCAGCGCGCACGGTGCGCCGCAACTCTGGCGAGATATTCCCCGTGTTGTGGAACACTTTCGACACCGTAGCTATCGTGGTGCCCGCAGCCTCCGCAACATCGCGTATAGTGACGGTTTTCTCTCGCTTGCTCTTTTCTTTCATCGGAGTAATTCACTTTAGGAAAACGTTTTCCTAACCGTATTATACCCCGCTAAACTTGCCTTTAAACATTTTCTTGAAATTTTTTATGAAAGCCGAAATTACAGATCATCGGCCTCTCTCATAGAGGCTATGACACTGCTTAAATTTAAAGCCACTTTAAAATGCTTTTAACTTTCATGACGTTAAAATCGATCTGGCTTCAAGGGAAACGAAGCCATGAAAGATATGTCGTTTCTGAGAAACCCGCGGAGAACGCAAGCCCAACACAAACTCTGGTCGATTTGTCTCTTTTACTTAGTGGCAATGATCGGTGGATCTGCTGCCCAGCAACACCTTGCCTGCGCTTCGCCTACTCCCACAGTGCGTATTGCTCTGGTGGGCGATCCCCATGTGACGCGCGGCACAAACAGCGATCAGCCGCTCTATCGCGCTCGGTTTGAAAAAACCATCGCTGCTGTCAATGCGCAAAATGTTGACTGGGTGCTCATTGCAGGAGACCTGACACAAAGCGGTAAGCCAGAGGAGATTGCTGACTTTCGCGAATTGATCCGTGGCTTTCGAGCGCCTGTTGCGTGGGTTTATGGCAATCACGATGTCGGTGCCAAAGTCAGCGGCAAAGAAGAAACGAAAGGTGAAATCAACGCCGCCCGACTCGAACGCATCGAAACGGCGTTAGGGCCTTCATTCTGGCAAGAAGAGCGTGCCGGAGTGCAGGTTGTGGGAGTAAACGCCTCCTTGTTTGGGAGCGCACTGCCGCAAGAAGCAAAGCAATGGGCGTTTTTGGAAAAGGCTTTTCAACCACGCCTGGCCGATGGCACTAATACTTCCCGGAAGCCCGTAATTTTGCTGTCACACTATCCGCTTTTCATCAAGACGCCGGAAGAAACCGACGAGCAAAATTGGAATATTGAGCCAATTTCACGCACGCGGTTGATGAAACTGCTGCAAGACGCAAAGGTAGATGCCGTCTTCAGCGCACACCTGCATCGCCCCTTGATGCACCATCATGCCGGAATGTTGCTGGTAACAGCGCCGCCGGTTTCGTTTGGGTTACCCCGAGGAAAACAGCCTCAGGGATGGACCCTGGTTACATTCTCCGGGCAGGGAGAATTTCAAGTCGAACAACAACAGATACAGGACTGATTTGAAATGTCGTGCCTTATGCCGACAGGAGAAAAAATGCAAAAGAACATCGTTAACACCACACAGCACTTGGCAGCCACGCAGAAGAAGAGAGGATTCACTCTTATCGAGTTACTTGTCGTTATAGCGATCATATCTATCCTCGCCGCAATCCTCTTCCCTGTATTCGGACGCGCCCGCGAAAACGCACGCCGCACTTCGTGTTTGAGCAGCATGCGCCAGATTGGGCTGGGATTGCAACAATATACGCAGGACAGCGATGAGCGAACCCCTCCGGTGAACTCAACTTCCGATTGTCCATGCTGGTCGGATTGGATTTTACCGTATGTCAAAAGCACGGAAATCTTCTCCGCATGTCCATCCAAACACTTTAATGCAAACTGGACACCGGGTACGAAAAACAACATCGCTTTTGCCTACAATAATCTGTACACCGGAGGCGGTTCGACCGACGTCCAGGAAACCACGCCGCCTTCGGGAGCCACCAACAGCGGAACTCCAGGACTCTCCATTGCTGCAATGCCCGTCCCGACCGAGACCACTATTTTCGGGGACAGTGCGGGCGATTACATGGTGTATAGCTCGAACAAGAACGACATCACTCGCGAGTTAACACTACCAGCGGCGCACGCCAGCAAAATGATGAACATCGGGCGCACCAGCACGGCTAACCAGCGCTTTGTAGGACGCCACTTTGAAGGCTCGAACTTCGTTTTCGTGGACGGCCACGCCAAATGGCTGAAGATGAGCGATGTTGCCAAGACCAACAGTAACGGCATCATGCACTACTTCACGGTCGAAGACGATAAAAGCTGGTAATCACGTGGCAAAAAAACAACATACGAGACGGCAGCAACAGGCCGGAATGATTCCGGCCTGTCTTCTTGTGGGAGCTGTTTTATTCGGGGCTTCAGCGCAAGCCAATACTCCCAAACAACGATTGAATCAAACGCCCGATTGCCTGGTCGTTGAAAATGTCCACTCCGGGCAAGGCCAGGTCAAGAGCATTGGGATTCTCGATACCCGTTTGCACCTTTATATCTATGTGCCGCGTGAAACAACTCAATTCACAATAGGCATTTTCGATCAGGATGACGACACTCTCACTGCCGCGCCCTCGGAATTCGAACTTTTTGCACCTGATGGCACATCGGCACGCAAGCTGGAAGCACCGCACGACGAAGACTGGTCGGATTACGCCATTGAAACCAATGGACGCTGGGGCGTGTGGCGATTGTCGATCAGAGGTCCGCAAGACCCCGAACGCAACACCGAACAGCGCCGCGAAAAAGCCCGCAATTATTTCATGATGCGCACTGTGGGTGAAGTAGACCTGTATCTCAAGCCAGAAACCGTAATGCGGGTGCGCGGCGTGCGCCTGGCACCGCCCCGTTTCGGCG
>DAITOV010000358.1:0-5374 GCA_036833945.1 Abditibacteriia bacterium | reverse complement strand
GTTGTGCCGGGAACTACTTTCTCGGTCTCCAGCAAACCGACCAGGCCTAGGCCGATGCCGCCCAGCTTGATTTCTGCGGGTCCTTCGCCAGCCAGGTCGGAAGGCAACGACCAAACTGCCAACACGTTGTCCACGCCTTTTATCGGCTTAATGTATTTAGTCTGGAGCCACTTGGCGGCACGCACCAGGGCGGCTTTGGTTTCAGGCAAAGGTTTATATTGGTAGGAATCGGCCAGCGAATACATCGCCCCGGCGTGGCGCAACACGTTATAAATCGGCTTGTAGCTACGGTTGGGCTCGAGATTATCAAGATAAACGAACTCGCCCGAAGGCTTGGTGTAACGCACCATGTGATGAATGCCTTCATCCATCGCGCCTTTGAGTTGCTCGGCGGTAACGGCAGGTGTCTCGGCTTTCTGGGCACAGCCCGGCAAAATGGCCACTGTAAGCGGCAACAAAAACCAACGACTTTTTCTTAAAGATCTCATACTTTTAAAAAATATCAGATATAAGTACAGAGCAAAATCCAAACAATATGAACCATCGCATGAATCAGAAAAGCCGGGAGAAACGACTTTTCTCGCCAGCATAGAATTCCCAATAATGCCCCGCCAACGAATGAGGAATACATCTCCAATGAAGGCTTTCCCGAATGCGCCAGGCCAAACAGCCCGGCTTGCAGGGCGATGGCAACAGCAAATCCGAAACCTTGTGCGGTACCGAACAGAAGAAAACCACGAAAAAACCACTCCCAACAAAACATGTAAAGGACAATCGTTGTTAAAAGCCACAGTAATGAAACCGGGCTATTAGTTTCTGGTAAATAGGCGTCGTAGAAGGTGCGCACTTCAGGTGTGCGCGAATAAAACCACAAAAGCGGCAACATAACCAAAGTGACAAGGGCTGCTGTCTTGAGATGCTTTTTCCACTCGCGAAAATCCCAGCCGTAATTCCAGGCATTGTGCTTCTGGTCTTTAAGCCACTCCAGCCTGGTTAGGCCCTGCCCGAACAACATCCACACCACGCCCAGCGGTAACACCAGGTTACACAGGAAAGCAGCGCCCACCCAGCGGCCCCAATCGCGACTGGTGTTGATGCCGGCATTGTGCTGCGCCCAGAGCAGAAAAGCTCCGGCTACCAGCACCACGCCGGCACGCAAAATCATCGTGCCCTGGGTTTCGTCATCCTCCCAACTGCTCTGCAAAACGACTTCGGCGTTCTGTGCGGAAGTTTGTATCGCTTCGGTTTTACTCATGAGTATTTTCGACTGTTCAAATTGACAATGGCGGCATCTAACGCTAAGATATTCAACGAAAATTCATCGGACGAATTCGTTGTCTCCCCACACTTTTCTTATGCTTTCCGAACGTATAAACCGCATCCAACCGTCGCCGACCATGGCGATTTCCGCGCAATCCAAGGCGATGCGCGCCGCCGGTGAAGATGTCATCTCTTTTGACATCGGCGAACCTGATTTTGACACGCCAGAGCCCATCAAGGAAGCGTGTATCCAGGCCATCATGGATGGCGACACCAAATACACCGCCGCCAACGGCACCCCCAAGCTGCGCGAAGCCATTGCCAAGAAGATGCAGCGCGAGAACCGCCTGGTCTACACACCCGACGAAATTACCGTCGGCTGCGGTGGCAAGCACGTTCTGTATAACATTTTCCAAAGCATACTCAATCCCGGCGATGAGGTCATCATTCCCGCGCCCTACTGGGTATCCTACCCCGACCAGGTTTTGCTGGCCGACGGCGTGCCGGTGATCTTGCAGACCACGCAGGAAAACGAGTTCAAGATCACCCCGCAACAGTTGGACGATTGCCTCAAGAGCCATCCGCGCGTGAAGGCGTTCGTCATCAACTCACCCAGCAACCCCACCGGCGCAGTCTATTCGCCCGAAGCGCTCAAGGAAATCTGCAAAGTTCTGGAGAACTACCCCAACGTGCTCGTCATCTCCGATGAAGTGTATGAGCACATGGTCTATAAGCCCCACGAGCAGTACTCGGTGGCCACCTATTCCGAAGAGTTCAAGAACCGCACTATTCTGGCGCTCTCTTGCTCGAAGAGCTACTCCATGACCGGCTGGCGCATTGGTTGGACCTGTTCCAACCTCGAACTTGCCAAAGCCATGAGCAAGCTATCGAGCCAGAGCACCTCCAACCCCACCAGCTTCGCCCAGGCCGGTGCTATTAAGGCTTTGGAACTTGGCCCCGATGCCGCCATGATGGCCGAATTCGAGAAGCGTGGTTCGGTGATGCGCGAACTGCTCAAAGACATCCCCGGCTTCGAGTGCATGCGGCCCCAGGGCGCTTTCTACCACTTCCCGAAGGTATCGGGCCTGTTCGGTGTGATGGTCGATCGTGATACCCAAATCGATTCCGCCGCCACCCTTGCCAAATATTTGCTGAAAACCGCTAAAGTCGCCTGCGTCCCCGGCGAAGGTTTCGGCGCGCCCGACCACATCCGCTTCTCCTACGCCAACTCGATGGAGAACATCAAACGCGGTATCGACCGAATTTTGAACGTATTGCCAGAATAACTTGATCTTTGATCTTGGGTCTTTGGTCTTGGCTACGGTCAGGCTCAAAGACCAAAGATCGAAGACCAAAGATCAAAGGACTAAGAACATGTCTGAAAAAGTCGCTGAAGGTTTGCAAGATATTGTTGTAGCCGAATCCTCTATTTGTTTTATCGACGGTAAACGCGGACAGCTCGTTTATCGCGGTTATGATATTGATGATATTGCGGCCAATTCCAATTTTGAGGAAGTGGCCTATTTATTGTGGAATGGCTCTCTTCCCACGGCTGAGCAGCTTGCCCAGTTGAACCAGCAGTTCAACGATGCGTTGACCTTGCCCGAAGAAGTGCTGAGCGTGCTGCGTGCCCTGCCCGCCGACGCCAACCCGATGCGGGTGCTGGAAATCGCCGTCGCCACCCTGGGCGTGCTCGACCCGCAAGGCGAAGACAACTCGCCCGAAGCCAACCACGCCAAGGCGATTCGCCTCACCTCGCAGCTCTTCCTCATCACCGCCACCTGGCACCGCCTGCGTCGCGGCTTGGAACCGGTCGCCTTTTCTCCCGAGCGTTCGCTGGCTGCCAACTTCCTGTTCGCGCTTACCGACCAGGAGCCGGATGAATACGCCGCCCGCACCTTCGATGTGGCCCTCATCCTGCACGCCGACCACGAACTGAACGCCTCCACTTTCTCGGCCCGCGTCACCGCCGCCACCCTGAGCGACATGCACTCGGCCATCGTTTCGGCCATCGGCACCCTCAAAGGCCCGCTGCACGGCGGAGCCAACGAAGCCGTGATGAAGATGCTCGAAGAGATCGGCACCCTCGACAACGTCGATGCCTACATGGAGCAGTTGCTGGCCGCCAAGAAGAAGGTCATGGGCTTTGGTCACCGCGTCTACAAGGCCAAGGACCCCCGCGCCAAGATTCTGGAAAAGATGAGCGAAGAACTCGGCCAGCGCAGCGGCAAACCGGAATGGTTCGAAATGAGCCGCCGCGTCGAAGAGATCTTCCAGCCGCTGGTCGCTGCCAAGGGCATCTATCCCAACGTCGACTTCTTCAGCGCTTCGTCCTATCACGTCATGGGTATTCCGCGCGACCTCTTCACCCCGATCTTCGCCTGTTCGCGCGTGGTCGGCTGGACCGCCCACCTGATGGAACAGTATGCCGATAACCGCCTCATCCGCCCGGCTTCCGACTACGTCGGCCCCACCGGCTTGAAGTATGAAGCGATTGAAAACCGCAATTAAGCCATAGTCACAAAACCAAAAAGGCCGGAGCGCATGAGAATGCGCTCCGGCCTTTTTGTAGTCAGGTTTTTCAGAAGGTAGGCTATTTTGGCTTCGGCTTAGTATATTGCAATTCGATTATTTCACTTTCCGGCTTGCCGAGGTATTTCGCCACCGTCTCATGCCACGCTGGAATACCGTTGGTTTCGAAAGTGCGGGCATAGAGCCCTTCATCCAGCGTGAAATCCGAGCGCGCGGCGTTGAGCATCTCAATGCGCTTTTGCCCCAGTTCCCAGGCACGACGCATCCACTGGTCTTTTTCTTCCACGGTATAACTAAACGGTTCTTGCAACCGCTCTTCAAAGAAATCGCGGCCTTCGGCGAAATGCGGGTTTTTGAAAATGCGCCGTGCAGCTTGTGCGGTTGCCTGCCACTCGAAAAACGTCATCGGGAAACCACTTCGGCCTAGTTTTTCATAGAGGCCAAGCAACTCCGCCATAACAGCGGTATATTCATAGCCACAACGCAAAAATGCCAGACGCTGCTTTAAAGTATCATCGCTTCCGGCTTTTCTATCGGCGTTATCCAGCGCAGCTTTGGCACGCGCCAATGTCAACGGATCGAAAATCTCATCGTAGCTCGATACCGTCTGAACATAAGCCGAGGCTATTTTTTTCGCACGCCAGGTGCGTTTTGTCGCCTCTTCAAAAACTTCAAAATACTCTCGCACTTCCGGCGCGGCCGCGCCAAAGGCTGCATAGAATTCGTCAAGCGATTTTTCTGGGTCGGCTTCAGGGTTCCACAATTGCCGGGTCAGCACATAATAATTAGGTGCCTGTGTTGAAAAATTCTTACCGCCTTCACCATAAGCCCCATTCAAACCGGCTTCGCGAGCCAGCTTGATCTCGTGGGCGATTTGCCGTGGATAGATAACCGGCAAGTCGAGCCAGTAATGCATTCCCCAGTATTCATAGATGACGAAATTCACACCTTTCGACTTCCATTCCGCAAGAAAATCCCGATACTCTTTTTCACCTTCTGGTCGCAATAATCGTGTGGCGTAAGAGGTCATCGAAAGGAAAACGTTATCGGGCAAGCGTTCAATATTTTTAGGCGGTTGCCGCGAGTAGGTATAAGCCAGTGTGCCGATACCAAGGTCTGGCCTTAACTTTTTCACCCGCGTAGCAATGTCATTGACGAAATCCCAATACGATGCATTATGATCGCCCTTAGCGCGGCACATCTCACATTCACAAAACCCGTAACCATCATTAGCCGAAACCGAAAGCACATCCAGCTTCTGGTTGGCCGGCAGTGCCAACAGATTCTTCACGAACTCGTCGCGCAGTTGCGGATTGGAAATACAAAGTTGCGCCTTGATCCGCTGCCCGTTCACCAGTGAATACCATTCGGGATGGGTTTCAAAGTATTTGTCTGGTGGCATTACGCTGGCCCAGGAATGCCCAAAACCAGCTTTTAACAAGTCGTTCTGGCGGGTGCGTCTGGCCCAGAGTGCCAGTTCCTTGCGCCTGGCGGTATCCCAGAATCGTGAGTAATAGAACTTGATGTAATGCCGTTGGAGTTCAGGCGCGCCACTGCGTTGGAGTTGAGAAATTACCAGTCG
>DAITOV010000357.1:0-5378 GCA_036833945.1 Abditibacteriia bacterium | reverse complement strand
TTTGCCCCAGCACTCGTGCCGTCTGGGGGTTAGCAGCGATTTGGTTCATCGCCCCAGCCAGGGCGCGGGCATCGCCTTCAGGAAAAACCAGGCCGCCCTCGCCAATCACCGCAGGAATGGCTCCCGAATCCGAGCCGATCACCGGTGTGGCACAGGCATGGGCTTCGATGATGACGCGGCCGAACTGTTCTTTCCAGCGCGGCGTGGTGCGCGAAGGCAGCACCAGCGCGTCCAGTGCATTCATAACCGCCGGTAGCTCGCTCATGGGGCGAAAGGGCAGCACGCATATCCGCTGAGCCACATTCAATTCGGTAGCGCGTTGGAGTAGGGTTTCTTTCAAAGGCCCCTCGCCGACAAACAGTAGGCGGATGGCCTCGGAGGTGTGGGGCAGTGCCTCCACCATATCCAGAAGGCCTTTTTCCTCTACCAGGCGGCCAATGTAGCCCAGGAGAGTGAAATCTCCACTCCACGGGGTGCTGGGAATAAGCTGGGCGCGGCAGGCAGCCCGGTCTTGCGGCGTGAATAGCTCGGCATCCACGGCATTGGGCACGGCCTGGGCCGGGCCGTTAAAGCCTTTGGCCTTCAACACTTCCACCGCTTCATCGCTGCGGCCAATACAATAATCAGCGTTCTTCAAAACATAGGAACGCAGTGTCTCAAAGGGCGGCGGCAGGTTTTTATGGAGATTCTGTTCAGTTTCGGCCACGATCTTCGCGTGCGGCACCAACCGATTGCGCAGGCGGCAGGCCTGGGCGCTGACCAGGCTCCAGTGCTCTTCCCAGAGGTCGATGATATCGGGCTGAAATTCACGCAGAATTTTGGGCAAGGCCGGATACCAGTGCAGGTAGTTTTGCGCCGGACCCAGCCACGGCCAGGTAACTGGTTCGATATGGCAGCCGAAATCGGCATTCAGGGGCGTTTCGGCCTCGCGCCACGGGCCAAAATGGTTGAACCTCTCGGGCACCAAGATTTGCAACTCGATGCCGGGCAGCCGGGCCAGTTCGTGGGCGCGGGGCTGGCCTTCGCGCCGCGACTGGCAGGTGTGTGAAATCAGGAGGACTTTCATACCGTCTGATCCTGCTTGTAGACGCGATAAATATTTTTCGCCATATGCTGCACGCGAAACTGAACTTCGTATCGTTGGCGTGCGTTCCTGCCCATATCTTGGCGCAGGGCGGGTTTTTCAATCAAGGTTTGCAGCGCTGCCGCCAGGGCTTGGGCGTCGGCGGGAGGCACCAGTAGTCCGCAAACATCGTCATCGATAATCTCAGGCGGCCCACCGGCGTTGGTGGTGACGATGGGGCGGCAAAGCGTCATCGCTTCGAGTATCACCAGTCCAAACGGTTCGGCCAGGCTGGGCAACACGAAAATATCGGCCGCTTGAATAATCGAGCGCACATCGTCTCTAAAGCCAAGAAGTTGCACGCTGTGGCCGAGGTTCTGCTCGTCGATATAGTTTTGCAGCAAGGGTTTTTCATCGCCTTCACCGGCGATGAGGCAGCGCAGGGGAACCGCTTCCTGGTGCAGCAGGGCGATGGCTGCAATCAAGGTATCGAGGCTTTTTTCTTTCTCCAGGCGAGCGGCACAAACGATGAGCGGCACATCGGCCGTCAGGCCAAACTCCGCCCGCACTTCTTCTGCGGGGCGCAGGCTGAGAGGATCGATATCCGGCAGGCCGTTCAACACGGTACTGATTTTGGCAGGGTCGGTTTCCCCACGGTCTCTCATTGCCTGGGCGACCGCTTTCGAAATGGCGATATATCCTGTGACTTGCCCGGCCACCCAACTGTGGGCGGCATGGAAGAGTTTGGCTTTGAAGCCGGTTTGTGTGGCGTGCGAGGGGGTCAGGAAATGCTGCGTGGCGAATACCTGACCCCGCCCCGCCAGGGTTTTGGCGAGAGCGGCGTGCAGCGCCATGCGCCCATTATGGGCGTGGAGAATATCGACTTTGCCGCTGCGCAGCAACTGCTTGAGCCGTCGCACGGTAGGCCAATGCAGGATGCCGGACGCCGAGGAGGCGATAGGAATAATGGCAATCCCGGACTTTTGCGCGCGCTCTGCCAGCGGCGAAGGTTGCGGGCAGACGATGGAAACATGCGGCGCTTCACCCATCTGCCGCAAGGCGTCGGCCAGGTCCAAGATATGCCGTTCGGTTCCGGCGAAAACGTCGGCGTCGGTGAGAAGGGCAACGTGCATAAGTGAATTGGTCAGGGAAAAGCCTATCAAACCCCGCTCACGACTGGAAGGCTGTCAGCAGCGTGTGTTCGTAGCGTTGCAAGACGGTGGGCCAGGCATATTCCTGCACCGAAGCGGCCAGGCGGGCGCGGGTAGCAGACGAACCATTGGCCGCCGGGCTATCGAGCAGCGCCTTGATTTTGCCGGCGATTTCTTCGCTATCCCCCGGATTATCAAGCAAAAAGCCGGTTTGCTCGTCCCCCGCGTTTTCATTAACCGCCACAGCCGCTCCGGCGCAACGGCTGGTGACGACCGGCAGGCCGCAGGCCATCGCTTCCACGATGACGAGTCCCCACGGTTCGTATTGGGTGGGTAGGACGAAGGTGTCGGCGGCGGCGTAGTAACGGGCGACGTCGGCTGAAGGCCCGGTAAAAATCACTTGCTTGCCAAGCCCGAGTTTTTCGGCAACCGGTTGCCAGGTTTCGGCGGCCAGGCGGCCCACCGCCAGCAGTTTCAGATGGGGATCGTTCAGGATGCGCATTGCCTGGAATAGCGGTTCCAGCCCTTTACGCTCCGCTTCGTTGGCCACGAAAACCAATACGCGGTCGTCTGGGTTCAAGTTTAGTTCCCGGCGCATGGAAGCGCGTAATTCATCAGCGCGCGGCACATTGAATTCGTGGGGGGCAAAGCCGTTGGGAATCAATACAATATCGTCTTCGGGGACGTTGTAGATTCGTTTGAGGTCGTCGCGCACTTCGGGCGAGAGTGCCACGACTTTACGGTAGTTACGGTTGCCTTTGGCATCAAGGCCGCTAAAATGCAGTTTTTCCAGTTTCAGCAGCACCGGGTGCAGGGGGTTGAGCTTCTGCTTCCAGCGCCCCACCGAAAGTGGGGCGCGAAATTCGCGGCTGCGTTCGAGCCAGGCGGCGTGTACGCTTTGCACCCAGGGAACGCCATGGAGTGGCGATACGCAGCCGAAAGTGCCCAGGGCGTCGAAGCGTGCCAGGTTGAGCTGCTGCGAGCAGGCTTCATAAAACGACTTGCCGTAGAGGAAGTCGGGCTGTCGTCTGGCAGGGACGAATTCGTAGCGGAAAGGCGTTTTCTTCTTGTCGGCGATGTCGGAGGGCGTTTCGTCCCATTCATGGGCGAACACTGTGACATCGTGATTGCGGTTAGCGAGAAAATGGGCGCACTCGAAAAGGATGCGCTCAACTCCGCCCCGGCGATGACAGCCCGGAAACGCCAGTGCTATCTGCTGCGGCGGGCTGGGTGGGTGCGGGGAGGGGTTGCCGAAACCTACGGCCATAAAGAGTCCTTAGTTTATTGGTTGTGCGAAGATCGGTGTGCTGATGAGCTTCCAGAAAGCGGCGGCGATGCTCGGCTTTAACGACATAATAGGAGTAGACGGCCATACCGGCACCGGCCCAGGCCAATGTCACCGCGCCCCGGCTCCAGTAATGGTCGACCATACCGTGGGTAAAATGGCGCAAGACCAATCCCGCTCCGATCAACATGATCGAAAAATGCAAACTGTCTCGTTCTAAATACCGGTATGTCCGATAGACCATGTAGAAGAATACGAAATGGATAGAGAGAAAAGCAAGCATGCCCAGCACGCCGGTTTCGGCCAGCGTGGACCAGACCAGGTTGGTCGCGTCGTATTGCTTGCGTAAACCTACCCCCTGGCCATAAATCGGGCTTTCCGCCCAGAGTGATTTCGCAATATCCAGGAATTTGTAGCGTTCGGAAATGTTGAAGCGGGTGGAGTCGAAGCTGGTGGCATAGGCCTGTGTTTCTGCATCGAGGAATGTCCAGGCGATGGCGACGACGGGAATCATCAGGAACGCCACTTTGAGCATGAAAGCCCATTGCCTGCGGAGAACGCCGATCATGATGAGTGCTGCCATGCAACCCAGCCAGGCACCACGCGAGACGGAAAACACCAGGCCTGCAGCCAAAAGCAGCAAGGCTGCGCCAATCATTTTCTTCTGTTTTGGGTCTTTAGCGGCAAACCAGAGTTCGGTTGCCACGATAACGGCGCACGAGAGTGCCTGGCCGACTCCATTTTTTCCCAAGCCCCAGAAGAAGTTGTTGCGTGTGAGCAAACTGTAAAATGCCATGCAGCAACCAATGACGATAAGGCCGTGAAGGGCGGGGCGGAATTGTTCGGCGTGACGGGGGTAGGTCGCAAAAATACCTACGACGACAATAAGATAGAGCAACATCTGTAAAATGGACAGAATGGTGCTTTGGCCCTGGAAATGATGAATAGAAGCAAAAAAACAGACACAAAAATAGAGTGCTGCAGGAATGAATGTCGGCCCAACGTGAAACTCACGCCGGTGCACATAACACTGAATCAGTACCACCGGGAACAGTAGGGCCAGGTGAACTTCGGTGAGCGAGAATCTGGCTCCGCCCCGGCTCAAGTCGTTCTGGAAGGGTGCGATGGAGAAGACCAGCATCAATGCAACCGTTGGGTATTTCCATGCGATAAACCAAAAAAGGAAAACGTAAGGAATAACAACTCCCAGGAGAGGTTGTTTATCCAGACTGATGATGACGGTGACGGCAAACCACATCGTGCAAAAAATGGCGATGGGGATGGCCGGTTGCCAGTCTCGTTTTCGTAGGGCGGCTAACATGAATTTAGAGTCCGGGTGCGGAAGGAATTACATAATGAAAGATATCACGGGTGCCGTGTAGTCTTTCCAATAGTTACGATGTTCGCGAGTGTAACCGAGATTTCTTATACGGGACAGGGTTGGGCAAAGTAGAGTTGGATTTGAGTAAGCGGCAAATGCCGTCAACATTCATTGGAAGCCTCACGGTGAGATGGGCGGCAGAGAAGATAGAGGGTAATCAACCACAAGGCGCAGCCTCCAAAAAAATACATGGAAGGTATCAGGGTTTTAAGGCCTTCGGAGTAAGCGAGTAATGCTGGGCCTGAAATGGGCCAGGGGCGGGTAAATAACAGATACGTCAAAATTGTCCCGGCAATAGCTACTAACGGGGCAACCGTTTGAGAAGGCGTTATCGTCCGCGTTCCCCAGGTGAGAATCGTCCAGAACAGAGGTAAGGCGAACAAAAAATACTCCATGTGGCAAAACGGCAGGGAAAGAATGAAAGTGAGGATAAAAAAGCCCAGGGTCAGGTTGGCTTTTGATGTCGAAGACGATTCTTTTGAGAGAGGACGACGGAAA
>DAITOV010000356.1:0-5471 GCA_036833945.1 Abditibacteriia bacterium | reverse complement strand
ACGATCAAGAGCTTGGCGGCCGGATCGCCAAAGCCCGGCACCGGGCGCGCCCAGTATGTTTCGCCGAGATGCCGCTTGGGCGGGTTCTGCGCCACCGCTTCGCGCCACTCTACCAGACGCGGGCAACGACGACACGATACGATCTCTTGCTGTAACTGCTCTAACGCGCTCAACGGTGGACTTGCCAATATTCCTGGGCTTTTTGGAGGTCGTGCGGTGTATCGATGGCAATGGGCACCACGTTTTCCACCTGCACTACTCGAATCGGCGTGCCGTTTTCCAAGGCCCGCAACTGTTCGAGTTTTTCGGTATTTTCCAGCGGCGAAGGCGGTAGCTGGGCCATCTCCAACAGCCAGTTGGCCTCGTAAGCATATACGCCCAAATGACGCAGACGCGGCACGCTACTCTGCCCTTCCTCGCCCCGGCCAAACGGAATCGGCAAGCGCGAAAAATAAAGCGCATCGCCGTTTTGCCCGGCCACCACTTTCACCACGTTGGTGTCATCGGTATCACCCGCTTCCAGCGGCGTAGCCAGTGTGCCCATGCGAGTGTTTTCATCCTGCATGGCATCCAACAACGCATCGAGGTGAGCGGCCTGCACGAACGGCTCGTCGCCCTGGATATTGAGTAGAATCAAGCGTTCATCCAACTGCTCGGCGAACTGTTCCCGCACCACCTGGGCCAGCCGGTCGGTGCCGGTTTCGCAATCGGGGCTGGTCATCACGGCCTGGGCCATCTCAGAATCAAAACCGTTTTCCACCACAGTAGCAATGCGCTCGTCATCAGTCGCCACCAGAATCGGGCGCGCTGCCTGGGTTTGCAAAGCGGCTTCCACGACCCGTTCGATCACGGTTTTACCGCCTAAGTCAGCCAGTGGCTTACCCGGAAAACGGGTTGAACCATAACGCGCGGGGATGATGACGGCGGTTTTGAGTTTTGAATTTTGAGTTTTGAGTTTTTCCAGCGTTCCGGTGGTGGAAAACCCGGCTTTGAGCGGCACGATGACGATCTCGCCGCCATGTTGGCGCACTGTGGCGGCTTCGGGCAGGTCGTCGGCGATGTAATCGCCGCCCTTGACGTGGATATCGGGCCGCACGTCTTCGAGCAAGGGAATCGGGGTATCGTCTTCAAAGATGCAAACAGCGCTCACAGACTGCAGCGCAGCCAGCACAAAGGCACGCTCCTGCTCTCCATTAATAGGGCGCGACTCACCCTTGAGCCGCTTCACCGAGGCGTCGGAATTGACACCGACCACCAGGCAATCGCCCAATTCCCGCGCCGCTTCTAACAACTCGACATGACCGGCATGCAAAATATCGAAGCAGCCGTTGGTGAACACGACTTTTTCATCACGGCTATGGCTCGCGGCAATCCAGTCTTCAATTTCTTCGCGCTTGATGATTTTCTCACGGCTCATTTTGAATCCTCACCACTTCTTCCGGCGTCACCGCTACCACACCGACATGACGCACACTGGCCGCAGCCGCCAGGTTTCCAAGCTGCGCAGCGGCAGGAGCCTGCGCGCCGACTGCCAATGCCAATGTCGCTCCGGACAGGAAGGTATCGCCCGCACCGGCGACATCGAATACTTCCACCTCGTGCCCGCCCACGGCGTGCGCGGTATGGCCTTCACGAAAGAGCAATACGCCTTTGCCACCGCGAGTGATCACGAGAGATTGCACCCGCAACCGTTCGCGGAGCAGGTTTCCGGCACGCTCCACAGCAGCATCGTCGGTCAATTTAAAACCGGCGGCTTCGCTGGCTTCTTTTTCATTGAGCGAAACGAAATCGGTATTGGCAAAGCAAGCGAGATTGTGCGGTTTGGGGCCGCCTGTTACCAATTTCCCGGCCGCGTGCATCGCTTCTACGGCGCGCGCCGTGATGCCACAGGTGACCAGCCCTTTATCGTAATCGGAAACGCACAAAACATCGGCGCGCTCAAGCAACGGCAGCAGACGTTCTTCCAGCTTGTGCCGATCATCGTCGGAAAACGGTTCGTCACTTTCACGGTCGATGCGAAGCATCTGCTGACGGGAAGCCAGCACACGGGTTTTGAGAGTGGTAGGACGTACGGCATCAAAAACCAGACCGCCGGTATCAGCACCGGTCTCTTCCATCGCCTGCACCAGGCTGTGCCCTGGCTCGTCGTCTCCGACCATACCGGCCACCAGCACGTTCGCACCCAGGCTGCGCAGGTTCATCACAACGTTTGCCGCGCCACCGGGCGCTATTTTACGCTCATTTAATCGGACTACAGGAACCGGGGCTTCGGGCGAAATGCGGGAAGCATTGCCGATCATCCATTCATCGAGCATCAAGTCGCCCAGCACGGCTACCGTGCAATTGGGAGCGGCCTGGAGTATTTGAGAAATGTCAGTCATCGCTATTAATTATCTCAGGAAGAGAGGGGATGTGCTCTTTTTAACACAAAGGGCACGAAGGATTCACAAAGGAACACAAAGGATTTTCGAAGTGGACCTTCTATTCTCTTTGTGGATCTTTGTGAACCCTTGGTGCTCTTTGTGTTTTTTAAGCTTCTACAGTCTCCGGCGGAGTCAGTGTCGCGCGGAAATCGACTTCAAAGCTGCGATGCCACGGCAGCGATACTTCACACTTTTGCAGCATGCTCTTGAAATGCCGTTGCGCCAGGATATGGGCATAACCGCGCAGTTCGCGCAGGGTTTGGGCTTCCACCGGCTCGGCGGTGCCGCCTAAATCGAGCGGTGAAAGCCCGTGGTCGCGGGCGGTTTTTTCAATACGTGGGCGCACGCGTGCCTGATAGAACCAATCGTCGATCACCCGCTCGAAAGTGAAGAGGGAGTTGGCGGATGGGAGGTCGGGGACGGAGGCAACCTCGCGATAACGCACCAGGGCAGCGCATTGGGTAAGAACGGTGCCCAACGTATTACCGGCGGTGTTCCAACCAGCGAAGGCAGCCAGTTGCCCCAATAGGCCGCGCGTTTCGAGCAGGTTCATCAGCACATCGTCGGCCCCGTTGGGGAAAGCCACATCACAGAGTGCCACCCATTTGCCTGCGTTGATTTTGCGTTCCATGTCATCCACGAAAACGCCCAGCGCTTGCGCGCGCTGTTTCTGGGCATCTTCGTCCTCGTCACGCCGTCCTACTGCTACGGGAGCATTGATATAGAATTCGAAATCGGCATCTTCGCCTTCGGTAATCTGGCCACGCAGTGCCTCCATGTGTTGAAGCAATGAATCATCGAACGGCCTGTCTTCAAACGGCGCGATACGGTGCGCATCTTCGGCATTGGACCAGTGCAGACGAAACGAAGCGCTGGTATTCCAATGCCGGGCTAACAGCGTGAGCGCGGCTTCATCGGCTCCGGGGTGAAGCGACATCTTCTCCGTCACGCTCAAATCACGTGCTTTTTGCAGCAAGATATCCTGCTCGCGGCGATGCAGGCCGAATTCAGCGGCATCTTCCTGGGTGATGAGCAAATAATCGAACACGCCTTCTTCCAGCCATTCGATCATTTGCAGATTGATACTGTGGTTGCGCTCGCGGGCTGCCAGGTATTCCTGTAAAGCGGCAGGCGGAATTTCGCTTTTCACATTTTGCAGTTGCTCGCGCAGATAATCCGAGTTGAAACGCTCAGCCTCGTCGGCCAAGCGCGCGTAGCGCATGATATTGTAGTAGTTGACCGCTGCCGCGTCGGAATCCATCGTCACCGCCAGGCGCATCAAAATATTGAAGGCGTATATCGGCGTATCCGGGCGTTGTTTGCGGAACTCACGCAGCACTTCCAAACGTCTATCGGCTTTTTCCAGTGGGGTGAGAGGACGGCGCGAAGCCACCAGGCCGCCGTAGGCCAGCATATCGACCGAAACGATAAGCGCCTGCACGGGAGGCAGCCTTTTCACCCAATCGGAAACAGCATCGGCTTGTCCCGGCTTATGGAGGTCGCCCAGAATTTCATAGGCGGGCACCAGAAGCTCATCGCCTGCGATGGCAGCGAGTTGTTGAGGAAAACGGTAGGTGCAAGGACGGTTATCGAGCGGAACAAGAGCCAGCGGAAGCGAAGAAGGGAGGTCGTTCATAGTGACGACGTGGCGAGGCGCACCGTTTAACTCTGGGCCGCGTTATCGCCGAGCAGGTTTTCCTTATTGGGATTTTGAGGCGCGAACAACGAAATTTTATGGAGCAGCGCGCGCGCCGCTTCATGATCGGGGTTGATTTGCAACTCGGCCTTCAAAGCCGTGATGGCGCTCTGGTATTTTTTCTGTTTGTAATAGGCCACAGCCAAATTGTAATGCGCATCTTTCCACTGCGGTCGGTCGGCCACGAGTTTTTCCAGCGTAACGACGCTTTCATCCAACTGCCCCAACCCATCGTAACAGGCCGAGAGATTGAGCAAAGCCATGGTATTTTGCGGCTCGAACGCCAACACATATTTCAAATGTGTTATCGCCTCTTCCAACTGCCCACTCAAATAGAGCGCCGCACCCAAATTCAAACGTCCATCCAACCGCGACGGCTCAAGCTCCATCGCCTGGCGCATCGAAGTAATCGCCTGCTCGAACCGTCGCCGCTCCAGCAAACGACTGCCCTGCCGCCACAACATATCGGCGCGCACCGCCGACGCCGACTTTTGCCCATCAGGCTCGGCTCCATCTCCGTCCCCTAATTTGCGCTTGAGCCAATCGAACATGGTAACGGCAGATCTTAGATTTTAGAACTTAGATCTTAGTGAGATAACTAATACTCTATTCTAAACTTTTCAAGTTTCTCAAGCCAAAACTAAGATCTAAGACCTAAGATCCAAGATCTATTTTCAATACTCTTCTTTGTCATCGTCATCTTCCTCATCATCGTCGTCATCGTCTACGTCGGGTTCGCCATCGGAGAACGATTCGAGTTCAGTTCCGCGCCACACTGTGACGAGGAAGTTCTCGCGTTCGTAGGCCGACATGTGCGAGGAAACGATATCGAGATCGAGAATTTCTATCAGTCTGGCTTGTGCCGCTGCATCCAGGTCTTTTTCGAGAATCAAGGTGGCATGAATCAGGTCCATTCCCAGATGGACATCGACTTGGCCCAGGCGGGTATCGTCTTGCCAGATCATGTAGCTTTCCGAACTGGCGGTACGCACCACACGCACCAACTTGACGTCCAAGGCTTTATCGCCTTCTTTCGTGCCTTTCTTTTTATCGTCTCCGGCTAACATAACAAACCTACCTTTTCAAAACTGAAAACACCCGGCGATATCCGGGAAAACTTGAATAACTTGCCCGTAACGACTCTGTTCATTAAGTTTTTACGCATACGGATACTCATAGTCGGCACATTGAACTCAATTTGCGAACCCAGAGCGTAAGCGACGGGCACGATTTTTTTGCTTCACGGAGTTCTTTGCCCGTGCCCGTCGCTCACGCTCTGGGTTCGCAAATAAATGCATTCGTCCTGCGCAAAAATCAGAATTTACAGACTGGTAACGGCAAAAAACTTTCTG
>DAITOV010000355.1:0-5497 GCA_036833945.1 Abditibacteriia bacterium | reverse complement strand
AAAGCTCAGAGCGGCGGAACACAGGAAGTGCAGGCCCGCCGTGGCGGTGGCCTGGGTTCGGGCATGATCTATCGTAAAGACGGTTACATCCTCACCAACGCCCACGTGGTGCAGGGTGCCGATACCGTCGATGTGAAGCTCAACGACGAACGTGAACTGAAAGGCAAAGTCATTGGCCGCGATGAACGCACCGACGTGGCCGTGGTGAAAATTGAAGGCAATAACTTCCCCGTCGTGAAATTCGGCGATTCGGGTAAAGTAGCCGTTGGCGACTGGGCCATTGCCCTGGGCAACCCCTTTGGCCTGGAACACACTGTTACCGTTGGCGTCATTTCAGCCACGGCGCGTGAAGTTCCGCTCAACCAGCGCTCTCCTGGCGATTACTTGCAGACCGATGCTTCCATCAACCCCGGTAACTCGGGTGGCCCGCTCTGCGATATTTATGGTCGTGTCATTGGTGTTAACAACGCCATCTTCAGCGAAAGCGGTGGTAACATCGGTATCGGCTTCGCCATTCCCATCAACACGGCAGTCGGCATCGCCGATCGTTTGAGCAAGGATGGAGTCATCCGTCGCGGTTACCTCGGCGTCAAGATTTCCGATATGGATTCCAAGCGCGCTGCCGGTTTTGGTATCGATCCCAACGTGAAGGGTGTGCTGGTTGAAGAAGTGACTTCCAACACTCCGGGTGCACGCGCCGGTTTGCAGCCGGGCGACGTTGTTCTCGCCTTCAATGGCAAGAATGTCACCCGCTCTTCCGAATTGCAGCGTTTAGTAGGAGATGCTCCCGTCGGCTCGACCGTCGCGTTGCGCGTGTTGCGTCAGGGCGAAGAAATCACCATCAATGCCCGTTTGGATGAACTCAAGGACGAAAATGCAACTCCGGGCGCACCGTCGCCGTTGCCTGGTAACGATGAACCGGATGCAACCGCTTCGCCGACCCTGGGCTTGAAACTGAGTCCCGTCACACCGGCGTTGACCAAGAAGTTCGATCTCAAAGCCGAGAAGGGCCTGGTCATCGTTGGAGTCGATCAGAATTCACCCGCAGCCGAAGCCGGTCTTCGTGCCGGTGACGTGATCGAACGGGTTGCTCAAACCAACGTCACCAGCGCGCAGCAATTGCAGGGTGCCGTGAACAACATCCTGAAAAACCAGACGGCAGAAGAGAAAATCGTCGCCCTCTATGTCAATAGCCGTGGCGAACGCCGTTACGTTGTTGTTACCGTAACCAAGTGAGAATCCTCGCAAAACTGCGAGTTCTTACAAGACATCTTTTCTCCTCCAACACCAGCCCATCGATTTTTCATAAATCGGTGGGCTGGTGTATTTTCATTAGGTCTTTGGTCTTGGTCTGTTGGAAAATGCAGCAAGATATAAACTAATGACAGATTGTGTGGGAATAGGTAGAAAAAGTGTTGGCAGCCTCATCAAAGCCCGCACCCATCACCTATAACCCATCACCCATAACCTAAAAACCATGAAACCGAAGTATTTTATTCACACGTATGGCTGTCAGATGAATGTTCATGATTCCGAGCGCATGGCCGGAATGATGGAATCGCTTGGCTATGAAGGCACGGGTGCGGCCGATGGCGCGGATGTGATCGTGCTTAATACGTGTGCGGTGCGCGAACGGCCCGAGCACAAGCTCTATTCCGAGTTGGGCACGTTGCGTAAGTTGAAAAAGAACAATCCCAATCTGGTGATCGGCGTTGCCGGTTGTATGGCGCAACGCGATGCCGATTCCATTCGCAGCCGCGTGCCGGAAGTCGATATCCTGTTGGGGCCGCGCAATATCCATCACTTGCCCCATTTGCTGCGGCAGACGCAGCGCGATTCAGACAAGACTTATGCCGATGGGTTGGATCTGGAGTGCGACCCCACCCCCGCTACGCCGGTTCGCCGCACCAGCGCTATCTCGGCTTATGTCGATATTATCTTCGGCTGTAATTTCAACTGCACCTACTGTGCGGTGCCTTCGGCGCGTGGCCGTGAGGTTTCGCGCACGCCGCAGGAGATTCTCGACGAGGTGCGCCAGCTCACCGACCTGGGTTATCGCGAACTCACCCTGCTGGGCCAAACTGTGAACGCTTATGGCCACGATCTGGAAAAATTGCCGGACGGTGCCCGCATCGATTTTGCGTGGTTGCTGCGGCAGATCAACGAGATTAACCCGAAATTGCGGATTCGTTTCACCTCGCCTCACCCGATGTATTTCAATAAGAAATTGGTGGAAACGATTGCCGAACTGCCTAGCGTCTGCGAACATCTGCACATGCCGCTGCAAAGTGGTGATAACACCTGTCTGCGCCGCATGAAGCGCACTTATACGATTGAAAAGTATCGCGGTATCGTCGATGCCGTGCGCGAGAGAATGCCCGACGTGGCGGTCACAACCGATGCGATTGTCGGTTTTTGTGGTGAAACCGAAGAAGAATTTCAAAACACCATGAAGGCGTTCCGCGAGATTGCTTTCGACCAGGCCTATATGTTTGCCTATTCGCCGCGCCACAGCACCACCGCCTGGGATTGGCCTGACGATGTGGCTCCGGAAGACAAAAGCCGCCGCCTGGCCGAGTTGATTGCGATGCAAAACGAGATTGCCCGTGATAAAAACCGGGCTTTAATCGGGCAGACGATGGAAATTTTGGTCGAGGGCACCAGCGATAAAGATACTTCCCGCCTGCAAGGCCGCTCGCGTAACAACAAGCAAGTCATTTTCCCCGGCGACGTGAAAGATTACCCGGTTGGTTCACTGGTAAATGTCACCACGCAAGAAGCTTTCTTGTGGGGCTTTATCGGACAGGCGCAAAGCGTCGTATCACGTCCGACCGCCGCGCCGAGAATGATGATTGAACTATTACCAGCGTAAAAACTCCCCTCCCTCAGGGAGGGGTTGGGGGAGGGAGGTCTGTCATCTTAAAATTGTTGAGATTGACGGACAGGGCTGTCAGACCTAACCGTTATGCCTGAAATCCCCCACCCAACCTCCCCCTGAGGGGGAGGAGTTTTGTTGTCATCACCAAGACTTACCCGACAATCTAAAATTCCAAAAAACCATGCCCCTCCCCACCTCCCATACCCAGGTTTTAGCCATCATCGGCAATCCAATCGAACATTCCATCACGCCGCGCATCCAAAATGCGGCGTGGGAGCATATGCGTGCTGGTGGAACGGCTGCCGATTTTGTGAACGTGGCGTTTCGCGTTTCGCCGGAAAACCTCGAAGCGGCGGTGCGCGGCGCACAGGCGCTGGGACTCTTAGGATTAATGGTCACCATACCGCACAAGGAAAACGTGTTGGCGCTATGCGATGAACTCGACGCCTCGGCGCAACTCATTGGGGCGGCGAATCTGCTGCATTTTCGCGGTGATGGCAAAATCGTCGGGCATTCCAGCGATGGTTGGGCGGCGGTGAAAAGCCTGGCCGAACAGGGCGTGGAAGTCGCCGGGCAACGCATTTGTCTGTTAGGCGGTGGCGGTGCGGCGCGTTCGTTGGCGCTTACCTTTGCCCGGGCGGGGGCAAGTGAAATTGTGCTCCTCAACCGCACCGTTGAGCGTGCCCAGGTCATTGCCGTTGAAGTGACACCGTTAGGGGTGCCGGTGCGGGCGGCGGCACTGGATGAACCGACCTTGCGCGCGGTTTTGCCTGATTGTGATTTGCTGGTGAACACCACCTCCATCGGCATGCACCCGCATGAAGATGCCTCACCTTTGCCGCGCGCTGTGGTCGAAAGCGGGTTGCTCCGAGAAGGTCTGGCGGTGTATGACATCGTTTATAATCCCCTCGAAACCCAACTGCTGCGCGAAGCCAGAGCCGCCGGAGCGCGGGCCATCGATGGCCTGGGAATGCTGATCTATACCAATGTCTATGCCGCTCAAATTTGCGCCGGGCATGAAATCTCTGCCGCTGTGATGCGCGAGGAAGCGTTGCTGGCATTGGGCTATTGATGGCACAGACCCTGTCTTTATCTTGAAGAGATGGTTTTTCCTATAGTCACAGTGGAAGTCAGTTAAAATGAGAAGACATTTTCACGTGGAGCGTCGCCGCTGTAAGATAGAGGGTGGTTTTTTCACTTAAATTCAGATGATTATCATTTTCTCCCTTTTAATCTTCCTGGCCATCATGGTCTTGACCTCGCTGGTGCCTTGCCACACCGGGCGTCCGGCGCGGAAGATTGCTTACGTCACCTGGGGCCTCATCGGCAGCAACGTATTCCTGTTTCTCCTCACGATTGTGGTGTCACTGGGCAACCTTCCCGCAGACCGTATCAGCGGGCAGGCAGCGATTCAGCAAATTCTGCAGGAAAATCAGTCGAAGATGAGTGAATCGGAGCGTCAGGCGCTCAAGGGAATGGAAATACCTGGCGGTAGCGGGCAAGGCGGAGTGCTCGAACAGGTGGCCAACGACCTGACGACGACCATGCGCAAATCGCTGGCTTATAAATATGCCTCCGAGAATGTCAGAACCGAGGAACAGCTCAAGGTTCTCTATCAAATCAAGAACGTCGATTCCACCTACGTCCTCGAACCGCATTACTCGGTATTGAATTTATTGGCCTATCGTCCTGCCGAAGCTTCGATTCCGGGAAAGCTTCTGGGGCTAATCGGCTCCATGTTCCTGCACGGCAGTTTTGCCCACCTGATTTCGAACATGATCTTCCTCTTCGTTTTTGGAAGAGCACTCGAAGATACATTAGGCCCGCGGGTATATCTCGGGGCATATTTGTTGTGCGGCCTGGCAGCGGCCCTGCTGCATCATGCCATCGGCATGCTACTTACGCCTGAAGCGATGTATGTTCCCTATTTAGGGGCATCAGGAGCAATCGGTGGTGTATTGGGACTCTTTGCCCTCCGCTTCTACCGAACGACCACTACGCTATTTATCGGCTTACCATTGTTGATTGGCGCGATGGTGCTCTATGTAGTGACGCTGCTCATCACGGGCAACATTTCACTGCTGCTCAAAAACTTGATGTCCGGCAACGAATCTTCGCTGGAAACGATTTACGCGTTTTTGCTGGTGATTACGTTTATCGCGGTCAAGCCCGACCGGTTGGCACCGACGATTAAAATCGCTTCCGCCTGGGCGGTGGGGTTGTGGGTGGTTGTGTTCAACGTGCTGCCCATCCTTCAACAATTGGTGACCGGCAATAGTGATGGCACTGCCTACTGGGCGCATATCGGTGGATTTTTACTGGGTTCGATCTTTGGTTTGCTGATCGGCTCCAAAGACGAAGGCAAGCAGGAATTCTTGCTGGAAGATGCCGAGAAGGCTTATGGTTTAGGCGATGTGGCCGGTGCCATCTCCTACTCGCAAAACGTTCTTGAACGCGAGCAAAACAATCCGGTGGCTTATGAAGTGATGGCGAAAGCGTTCATGAAGCAAAATAGCGAAAACGAAGCGCTCGATCATTTCGAATTGGCGATCCGCAACTACATGCGCCTCGGTGAACGCCAAAAAGCGGCAGCTGCCTATCTCACCGCAGTGGAGAAAT
>DAITOV010000354.1:0-5515 GCA_036833945.1 Abditibacteriia bacterium | reverse complement strand
TAGGTGTGGCGATAGGGGTCGAAACGGGTCGGGTCGGGCCAATACTGGGGCTGGTAGTGGATGGTATACGGACTGACGATCATGGTGTGTCCGGCTTCGATGCGATAGTCGTCAACGACATCTTCGGCGGCTACTTTGCGAAAGATCGACCATACCGGCGGGTAGAGCCGCATGGTTTCGTGCAGCATGAGGCTCAGATATGGCATGTTCGGCAGATCGCCCAGTTCGGGTGCCCGTCCGTTCAACACGGTTTGCGCTTCGTCTTGCAGTTTTTCTTCCACACCTTCATAGGCAACCGTGCAATGCAGCACCCAGCCCAGCATGACGGCGGTGGTTTCGTTACCTGCAAACAACATTGTCACCACTTCGTCGCGCACTTCTTTTTCGGTGAGTTTTTGTCCGTCCTGGTCGCGCGTTTCCATTAGCATATCGAGCAGGTCGTAGCGCAGCTTGCCTCCATCTATTTCGGCGCGACGGCGCGCGAGAACTTCATAGACCATTTCGTTGAGTTGGCGCAGGCTGTCTTGAAACAGGCGATTGCGGGTGGGGTTGATTTCAAGCATGGTGCCGAATTCACTGCGCACGAAACCGCCCACGTCCTTGAGCAGGGTCTTGACGATGGTGTTGATCTGCTCGGTAAATTGGGTCAGTTCACCTGAAAAAAGCGCACGGCGTACCACGTCTAAGGTGAGATCCATCATCTGGTCTGCGGCATTAAAAGTGATGCCTTGCCGCGCGTATTCGCGCCATTGAAGGATGAAATCGGAGATGGCTTCTTGAATCTGGTGGGCGTGGTGGGCGATAACGCGTGGATGGAAGTCGGGCACCATCAAACTGCGGTGCTTCCTCCAATGTTGTCCTTCACTTGAAAGCAGCCCTTCTCCCAGCACCTGCTTCAGCAGTGAACCACGGGGATAATTGGCATCGCGCAGCACATGGGAAATGGATTCCGGGCTGTTGGCGATGTAAGTGTAAGAATAGGGTGTCTGGTAGCGCACCAGGTCGCCATACTGCTGGGTGAGGTCGAGTAGAAAGCGCAGAGGGTCGTCGGTCTGTCCCGGTAAGATGATCTGGGATGGACCGGGCGGTGGGCTAAACGACGGAGCGTCTGAAGCGGCAGACATGGGCTTTAAATTCAACTCTTTCTTTCAACTCTCATTTTACTTGCCGGGGAAGGTTTGTTAAACGGTAGCTTTTGCCCTCCCTTTATCGACTTGACCAAAATGATTCCAATATTATATTGGAATTTGCGTTAAACTGCTGCTCCGTTTTAGTCGCGCCCGTAGCTCAATGGTTAGAGCAGGGGACTCATAATCCCTTGGTTGCTGGTTCGAATCCGGCCGGGCGTATTCCCTCTTCCTTCCTGACAATGAGCTTATCCTTCAATCTTCTCATACGGTAAAATAGAGCATAGGAGGTTGAACCTATGCCTACTAAAATAAAACCTCGCGTTTCTCGTGTTGCTAAACCACGGATTGCCAAAGAAAGTGTTCCAACTTTAAGCCGTAATCAACAGCGTCTCTATCGTGCAATCGAATTGGCGGACGCGGTTCCGGTGCGTTTGCACGCGAAGCAGGATTTTGATGTCACGCAAATCATAGCGGCCAATCGAGAAGAAGAAGATAGGGAAAATCTTGGCCACTGAAATCGTTATTGATGCCAATATCGCTTTTTTTATTTAAGTCACGGCACCGCATAAACCCGCGTCCCATTCGCCTCAAAAACCTCCTGCAACTCCAACGGTAACCTGGCTCCCAACTGGTTTTCATAGCTGCCGATCACCACGTAGCCGATACGGTTTTTACTCAACCATTCCTTCGCCTGTTCCGTTTCCATTTTCCCACCGTAAAAGCCCAGAACCTGACCTAACTTATCCGGGAAGTGGAGGGTCTCAGCCCAATGGCCGATCATCACGGTCTGGCCTGATTCGCGCGGCATATAGTTACCGATAAACGGCAGGCATAACACGACTTTGCCACGAGGCTGCTGCTTGAGGAATTGCATGGCAGCGGCATCGCCTTGTGTGAGATAGAGCGGTGGCATCAAAACGTTGGCGCGCGAGGCGTTATTATCGCGGGCGTTATCGATACACCAGGTTACAAATTGGAAGGAAGAAAGGCTCAAGATGAGAACTGCAATGACGGCGACCATACGTTGCGCCGTAGGTTGTAGCTTGCCGACAAGCCAAATTAATCCCACCGCTGCTAAAAAACAAAGTGGCAAATGCAGGCCTTCAATCATCTTGCGGGCGAAGGAAACCGGTGCGTAGATGAGTCCCAGCGTCGCCAGCATCCAGAATACCGGCAGGCGCAGCTTCACTTCACGCCAGGCGATGATCGCTCCGCCAATCGCCAGCAGCAGCAATGGCCCGTAAGAAATGGCTACGTCCCAGATGGGCGGTGCCGGAGTGTTGGTAAGTGCCTTGACGCGGAACTCTTCGCTGCCGCGAAATACGAAGAGTTGATAGACAACCGGGATCGCTGCCCCAACGGTCACAGCAGGAAGAAAGGCGAAATGCCTGTGCTGGGCAGGTGCGCGCCAGGCGAAGATCGCCCATACAAACAGAGCGCCCAGCAGCGGGAAAACATCGTAGGTATGAAAATTCGCCAGAAACAGAGTGGCTACTCCAGCGCCTATCGCCGCTTTGCGCGAACCGGTTTCCCAGGCGTGTAGTGACAGCAGATACACCGCTAACAGCAACGCCATCGAAGCGATGTTGAGAGTGAAGATCAGCGAGGAAGCGAAGGTGAACGCTTCGGGCATCATCGGGAAGCTGGTGTTATCAGGCCGGTCCATCCAGTTGAAGCCGGGAATAAGGGCTGAGAGAAACCCTGCGCCACCAGCGAATGCGGCCAGGGCAGTGGCGGTTATTCGCACGCGCCGGTCGGCAGTGAGGCGGGTAGTGAGTGCGAAAAACAGCAATAGTGTCAGCGCAGCGAAAATAATACGAAAGGCGTGGTAGAGCCAGATGGTGGGAATGGTAGTCACCGCGCTGAGAACACCGATCAGCCAGCAGAGCAGGTTGGTAAACAACGGGCGTTCGCCCGAGAGCAGGCTTTCGTTGGTGAAAAGGTCGCGGAAAAAGAATTGGCCTTCCGCTGCTTGCCGTGCCCAGGCTAAATGCACGTTCTGATCGTCGGGGTTATAGAGCAAACCGCCGTAGACAAAGCCGTTCGGAGTGGTGGTCAGTGCCCATAGATAGGGGAAGGAAATGAGCACCAGATGCAATACCAGGATTGCCCAAAAGGCGTTGCGTTCTTGAGAAGAAAGTGAGCGGAAAAATCGAGAGATCACGCTTTTATTTTAGCGCAGCGATTGAAGGCTGGGCTTTCCCGCAGAAAAGAAGAACCGATAAAGTGCGTTGCAACCGGTTTTGCTTAACAATCGGCGCTGATGATGGTGTAGAATCTTCTTGGCTCTTTTGCCTAATTTCGTATAAGGAGACACAACAGAATGCCTTTTATTGTGGCTGTGATAGTCGGCTTTATCGCCTGGTTTCTGGTGCGTTATCTCATCGCCGGTTTGTATACGGTCGATCAGAACGAGCGCGCTGTAAAAACCATTCTGGGGCGCGCCGAACGCATCCCCGGGGCGAGTACGCTCGATGACCCCATTGCTGAATCGCTACGCCCGGAAGAGCGCGAGCGCTACGATTATCCGCAGGTGCGTGTCATCATGCCCGGCGGCCCCTACTTCAAATGGCCGTGGGAGAAAATTTATAAGGTTTCCATTGCGACCCAAACGGTCAATATGGCCTACGACCCGGAAAACCCCCTGGCCAACAACAGCGGGCAGTTGCTCGAAGCGGTGACTAAAGACCAACTCAACACCGGCCTCAACGGGCAAATTCGTTATCGTATCAGCGAACGCAACCTCTATGCCTACCTGTTTGGCGTCAAGCATCCGTTCGTTCATGTGATGGGCTATTTCGTTTCCATTTTGCGCGAACGCATCGCCAACTTCGAAGCGCCGCCGCAAGTCGATGTCACGCTGCCGCTGAGTTCGCAGCCAGCCGATGCCAGTGTGGTAACTGGCGTGTCTATCAACGACTTGCGCAAGAATCTACGCGACCTCAACGAACATATGGAACGCGAATGCCAGTCGTCTTCGGCCCGCTACGGCATCACGCTCGATGCTTCGCTGATTACCGGCATCGACCCTCCGACGGAAGTGGAATCGGCATTGGCAGCCATCAACACGGCGCATAACCATGTGTCGTCTGACATCAGCCTGGCACAGGCCGCTGCCGACCAGAAAATCGTGCAGTCGAAGCGTGCAGTGGAAATTGAGACCCTTAACGCCCACGCTGAAGTAGAACCGCTCCGCGCCCTGGCGACGCAGCTTAGCGATCTTAAGCAGAGCGGGCCGCAAGCGCTTCCTGCCTATTTGCGCAACATTCGCCTCCGGCTCTTTAGCCGTGCCGGACAGGTCTTTGTCGAAGTGCCGGGAGGTAAGGAATGATCACCGCTGTAATCACTTTTGTTGCCTTGTTTGTTCTGGTGCCGATTCTTTCCGGTTTGGTTCGCATCTTTGGCGTCTACACCATTGTGGAAGAAGGCCGTTGCCACGTTTACGTGTTGTTCGGTAAAGTGGTCGCCATTCTCGATGAACCCGGTCCTTATCTCCTGTGGTTGAAGATGGGACCCAAAGCGCTCATTGTGAACTGGTTGGGCCGTTGCCACGTACTCGATATGCGCCGCGATCAGCAGTATCTGCGCAGCCAGGCTGTGAACTCGGAAGAAGGTGCTCCGATGGGCATCGGTATCTGGTACGAGATGTATATCAGCGATCCGGTGGCCTATTTGTTCAAAAACGCCGATCCGCAAGGTTCGCTGGCCGCTAACATCAGCAACACCACGGTGCGCTGCCTGAGCAACATGCCGCTGGCCGACATGCTGGAAACCCGCCACACTATGAGCCAGACCGTGCGGCAGGAAGTTTCTCCCAAGTCGCATGAGTGGGGTTATAAGCTGGGTTCGGTATACATCCGTAAAGTCCATTTCCGCGATGAAGGCATGATTCGCCAGATCGAAGAAAAAGTCGTCAACCGCTTGCGTCAGGTGACTTCGGCCATCAAGCAGGACGGTGCCAACCAGGTCAGCATTATCACCAGTACCGCCGACCGGCAGGCTGCGGTCGAATTTGCCCGTGCCCAGGCCATGCGCCCCCAGATCGTGGGCGAAGCGCTACAGGAAATCTCCTCCGACCCGGAAGTGTTGCGTGTCATGTTTGAAATCCTGGAGAATCAGCGACTGGTGGACGGACAGGCGAAAATTACCCTGATTCCAGAGAAGCACGAGTTGCTCAGCCAACTACTGGCATCGGAAAGTAAATAAACGGCTGGATGCGCAGCTATGAGTTCCAGTCTTTAAAAAAGTGCCGGCAGGAGAAATTTCCTGCCGGCATTTTTTGTTTTTCGCTACACCTAGTCTGATTGCTTATGGAAAAGAGATTCCGGCTTTGGAGTGAATTTTGCAAGCGCGGCAAATGCTATACTTTCTGTCTCTCTGTTGCA
>DAITOV010000353.1:0-5528 GCA_036833945.1 Abditibacteriia bacterium | reverse complement strand
CTTCCTGTTCCAGCAAACCATAGACGCGTTCGATGGTGGTGGAAGTGACGCCAAAGTGCGAACGCATCTCGGCAAAGCTGGGCAGCCGGTCGCCCGGGCGCAGTTCGCTCGACTCAATGCGGGCACGCAACTGATCGGCCAGCAAGCGATACTTCGGCTGCTCGTCGTTTCCAGTGAGGGATGGTTTTTCCAGGGTCGTCGGCATAGTTCTGTGTCGGGATAAAAGACTATCTGTACCGGGATAGATGGATTGTAGCTCACTCAAGGGTGAACTGTCAATTGTTTTTTTCTGTCATTGTCGTTTACGCCTTTTCCCGTCCGTTAAAAAGCGATGACAACGTTCACGAACATCCCCGCCCACACGGGAGCGTTTCCGCCCTTGAGTTCATCCATACTGGCTCCGGGAAAAGAGACGCTGAGGCCGGAGGTAAGATACGTATTCGGGTTCACAATGCGGGTGTATTTCAGCATAAGGTCATCCGAGAGATGTGATTTCGTCACGCCGGAAAGAATCATTGGCCCCGTATCGGTAAAGATAAGCCTGGATGCTTGCCCGAATTGGAGCGGGCTGCGCAATTTGGTGGCGCTCACGCGGGCCGCGTAGAAACTGATGAGGTCTTTGGGAGAAAGTGTGAGATCGAGTTGCACTTGATGCGAATTGACGTTGGTATTAATAAATACCATGGAAGATTTATTCCCTGTCGACCAGGCATCGGGGCTGCCTTCGTAGAAAAGCGGATCGAAGCGTTCCAGCCGTTTAGTCTTGGGGTCATCGCCGGAAAAAAGTTGAAAGCTATATTTCAGCGAAGGCTTGAAGCGCTTTTCCTTGAGCTTGTAACCTACTTCCACACGGCCGCCATAGGCTTGCAAATCAATGCGACGATTCCATTCATAGGCCAGGTCGGCTCCCAACCAGAGCTGCGACTCTTTTTTCTCGTACGGCACCCATTTTCCGTAGGCCTGAATAAAAGAAAGTCCTCTTCGCCCACCGTTGATAATGGTGGGAATGCCGAAGTTGTCGTCCGAACCTGCCTGCGGGTAAGGGGCGTTGGAAGAAATTACCCGGCCATAGGACAGTCCCAGTTTGTGCTTATCATTAGGCTCCCAGGCCAGGTGCGTTCCAACAAGTTGGGTGTTCGAGTCCTTATCGGGAAGTTCATTGGCATCAAGATAAAAGCCTTCCAATCGGTAATTTTTGTGAGACACACGCCCGATGGCCGTCATAGCGAAGGCTTTGCGCGGGCCGAGTTTTAAAGCGCCCCGCTCAAATCCGTTGGAGGCCCCGTTGGAAACCAGCATACCGGTGCCGATGCGGTAGGGCTGCGCCCCCACAGAGAAGTCCGAGGTTGTCTTGCTGCCGGAAAAACGGATGCCCGCATAAGCGTTTTCCAGCGTCACCCGTCCGGTATTCCCGGCAGTGAAGGCATCTTCTTTCAAGGTGCCCGAGGCAACGAACGATAGGCCGCCATAGGCAGTGCGGCGCGGGGAAAGCTTGGCTTCGGCCGTTACGCCGAATTTTAAATAGCCTTCCCACCAGGAACGATCGGGGTTGAAATTTTCCTTGGGAGCAAAGTTCTCAGACAGGTTCCAGAACAGATTTTCTTCCAGGACATATTGCAGCCCTATTTCTGTTTGGGTTTGCAGCTTATATTTTTTGGGCGCTACGACCTGCACAGGAGCATCGGCAACCTTTTCTTGTGCTACCTGTTCGTTATTGCTGGTTTCGCCCAATTGCGTTGGGCTATTGCTATTGGCAGGAGTGGGAACGGGTTCGTCTGCCAACGCGGGTAGTGTTATACCCAGCCAAAGACCGGGAATGACTATTGCAAGCCTGGTTAAGTGTGTGCGCGTGGCCATTGCGTATTCTCCGTTGTGAGATGTTCTTACTTTTTTGCAATGCAACAAACCGCAATCGAATAGACGTATAATTATGGCACATATATCCAGTCGGAATAGAGGCAAATTATGAAACTTGGTTTCGTCAAAGGAATGTTGTTGCCTTCCATCCTATGCGTTTGGACGGTTGGTTTTTTGCCAGGAGCGACTGCGCAAAATCAGGTCCCCTCCATTCCGGCGGACACGATTTATTTTGGCGGCCCCGTTCTCACCATGAACGACCAACAGCCTACAGCGCAAGCTGTTACGGTTCGTGGCGGACGCATTATTTCTGTAGGGACGAAAACCAATCTCCTCAAGCAGAAAGGGCCGCGCACTAAATTGGTCGATCTCAAGGGCAAAACATTACTTCCCGGATTTATCGATGCCCACAGCCACGTGAGCACGGTTGGCTTGCAGGCGATTTCTGCGAATTTACTGCCACCGCCCGATGGCCCCAATAGTTCGATTGCAGCCCTGCAAGATACTCTGCGCGATTTCCGTAAAGAATCGCCTAATCCCCGTAAATTCGGATTATTACTGGGCTTTGGTTACGACGATTCGCAACTCAAGGAACAGCGCCATCCCACGCGAGACGATCTCGATGCTGTCGCCACCGATTTACCGATCGTGCTGATGCACCAGTCGGGGCATCTGGGTGCCCTGAATTCTAAGGCGTTGGAATTAGCCGGATACACGGCGGCTACCAAAGATCCCGAAGGCGGCGTGATACGGCGTCGTCCTGGTTCGGATGAGCCAAACGGCGTGCTGGAAGAGGCCGCCTTTTTTACCGCTCTCATGAAACTGATGCCTCGCATGAGCGAAGATGAGGCCATTGGCATGATGGAGGCCGGGCAGGAACTATATCTGCGTTATGGCTACACCACCATCCAGGATGGCCGTTCCAGCCCGGAGCAGGTGCTCCTTTCTCAGGTGGCCGCCTCGCGCGGGCGATTTAAAGCCGATATCGTATCCTACCCCGATATTACGCTGAAAGGCACGCCCGATTTAATGAAAGCGCCGTGGTTTCAGGACACGACTCATGCCCCGCGTTATAGAGGCCATTTTCGGATCGGTGGGGTTAAGATGACTCTGGATGGTTCACCGCAAGGCAAAACGGCGTGGCTGAGTAAACCGTATTTCAAGCCTCCCGAAGGTTTAGAGCCAACGTATGCCGGTTATGGTGTGCTGGAAGATGCTTTCGTGGTTGATGCCTATGAGCAGGCACTCCGCAACCGTTGGCAAATTATCACTCATGCCAATGGTGACCGGGCTATCGACCAAATGCTCGATGGCATTGAAAAAGCAGAAAAAGCCGTGCCAGAGGTGGATGTGCGACCGGTGTTGATACACGGTCAAACCCTGCGCAGAGACCAGGTTTTGCGGCTGAAAAAGTTGGGCGTTTTTCCTTCGCTTTTCCCCATGCACACCTATTACTGGGGCGATTGGCATCGCACATCGGTTTTAGGACCGCAGCGAGCTGAGAATATATCCCCTACCGGTTGGGTGTTGGAACAAGGTATGAGATTCACCTCGCATCACGATGCGCCGGTAGCTTTCCCCGATTCGATTCGGGTGCTGGATGCGACGGTTAATCGCACCACACGCTCGGGTTATGTCCTGGGGCCACGCCAACGCGTTTCGCCTCTCGTAGCGCTAAAAGCTCTGACACTTTGGGCTGCCTATCAACACTTTGAAGAAAAAACCAAAGGCTCCATCGAAGTGGGTAAATTCGCAGATTTTGTAATTCTTTCCGACAATCCGCTCACCATGCCGCGAAATAAACTGATTACCTTGAAAGTATTGGAAACCATTAAGGAAGATGAAACTATCTATAAGCGGTGACGCTCAGTCCTTTCGTTTTTGCCCCGGCTTCGTAATCAAACGCACTTGACGGTCGTAGAACGCGTAGTTGTGTGCCCACGACATCAAAGTCATGACACGGTTACGAAAACCGATGAGGTAATACACGTGTAAAAACAGCCAGGCCCCCCAGGCGATGAAGCCTTTCATTTTCAGCCCTTTGCTGATGGCAACGGCGGCGTTACGGCCGATGACGGCCATGGAGCCTTTATCGAAGTAGCGAAATGGCTCGCTGGTTTTATTTTGTTCTTTTGCCAGAATCCGGCGTGCCGCGTATTTACCGCCTTGCATGGCGACCGGGGCCACCATGGGCAGGGGAGCGCCGTCTTGTTCGAGATACATCAGGTCGCCGATCACGAAAATTTCGGGATGCTCTTTCACGCTTAAATCGGGTTCGACCGGAATACGTCCGCCACGCGCCTTGGCGACGGGAACCGCTTCGGCGATGGGGGCAGCACTGACACCGGCAGCCCAGAAGAGAGTGTAGGAATGAATCTCGCTGCCATCGTTCAAAAATACCTTGTCTTGAGTGGCTCCTGTCACCCGATTATTAAGCATCACTTCGACGTTCATGCTTTGCAAACGCTTGAGGGCGTATTCCCGCAGATTGGGAGGAAACGGTGTGAGGATATGGTCGCTCGATTCCACCAGCACGATGCGGGTTTCATTGACTGTCAGGCTATGAAAATCTTTAGCCAAAACGTTGTGGGCCAGTTCCGAGAGCGCGCCGGAAAACTCCACCCCTGTGGGGCCGCCGCCGACCACTACGAAAGTCATTAAGGCGCGCCGGATGGCATCGTCTTTCTCCAACAGTGCGCGCTCGTAAACACTGAGAATCTGGTTGCGAAGGTGAATGGCATCGTTGAGGATCTTCAGGTCGAAGGCATGATCCATAATCTCCGTGTTGCCGAAGAAGTTCGTCGCGCTACCGGCGGCGACGACGAGGTAGTCGTATCCAATACGATCATCGCCTTCTTCGCTGGTGATGAGAACCTCGCGTTTTTCAATATCGAGGCTTTGCACTTCGCACATCCGAAAGCGGACGTTTTTCCAGTGACGTACAATGGCGCGAACCGGGTAGGCGATGGCTTCTACGTTGAGTTCTGCGGTAGCGACCTGATAAAGCAAGGGTTGAAACAAATGATAGTTGTGCCGGTCGAGCACCAAAACGTCCAACCCGCTATTGGCCAGGTGGCGCGCTGTTTCCAGGCCACCAAATCCCATTCCCACGATGACGACTCGTTTCATACTGTTTGCCTCCTCATGGATAATTCCTACATAGAGCAAGTTTGGGGACAAAGCTTGCTTTTATTTACTTGGCGTTGTTATAAGGAAAGCTTTCCGCCGGATTTGCGGCGTAGGACATCGGTATTAAACTAAGCGTTCTATGGTAGAGGCTCTGTCGCGCAAAATGTTGCTTACGCTGATCCAAACCCGTATTCTTCCGGGAGTGGAGAACCGGAGCGCCCCTCTTTGTTTTGCCCTGCCGCCATTTACGAATTCGGGCAGCGTGCGCGTGACGCCACATGTCGCGCCGCTATTGCCGATGCATCGCAAGACGCGCAATGTGACCAAGGTGACGCAGTGGGTGGAGCTTGGTTATAACTCGACCCGCTATCCCACTTTGATGTGGGTGGTTGAAGGCGAGGCCGATTACCGGATTGGAGTGACACGAGGGATGACGGCACAACATCCCAATTTGCCCACGAAATACGGTTATTACGTCGCATCGCTTCCTGCGGAAAGTTTCTTTATCATCCCGCCGGAAACGCCCATTTCTGATGGTAGCC
>DAITOV010000352.1:0-5560 GCA_036833945.1 Abditibacteriia bacterium | reverse complement strand
CGCTGATTGAACGCACTAGGCTGGCAAGGCCCAACTCGGATGCAGATTTGCTGCAACGCGCCTACGCCTTTGCCTATGAAAAGCACACCGGGCAAAAGCGCATGAGCGGGGAACCGTTCATCGAGCACCCCATCGCCGTAGCAGGAATTCTTGCCGAGTTAGGCATGGATGACACCACCATTGCGGTGGGCCTGTTGCACGACGTCACGGAAGATTGCGGCGTGTCGCATGAAGAGATGACTCAGCGCTTTGGAGCCGATGTCGCCTATCTCGTGGATGGCGTCACCAAACTCAAGCGATTGGATTTTTCCAATAAGCAGGAAAAACAAGCCGAAAATCTACGCAAGCTGTTTTTAGCGATGTCGAATGATGTGCGCGTCATCATCGTAAAGCTGTGCGACCGTTTACATAACGTGCGCACGCTCGACCCCTTTCCCGATGAAAAACGGCGTGAGATAGCCGCCGAGACCCTGTATATTTTTGCGCCGATTGCCCATCGTCTGGGTATTTGGCGCTTGAAGTGGGAACTGGAAGATCGTTCCTTCAAGTTCCTCGAACCCGAAGCCTACCGCCAGATTCACGCCTGGGTGCAGCGCACGCGCGCTGAGCGTAACGATATCGTTCAGGGTGCCATCACGACGCTGCAGGAAGGCCTGGCAAAACGCGGTATCGAAGCCGAAGTGACCGGCCGTCCCAAGCATTTTTATTCGATCTACCAAAAAATGCTCAAGCAGGGCTTGCGTTTTGAAGACATTAAAGACCTGAGCGCAATCCGTGTCATCTGTAAACAGAACGAAGACTGTTACACCGCACTGGGCGTCGTCAATGCTTTGTGGCTGACCGTCCCTGGCATGTTTTTCGATTACATCGCTCAGCCCAAGCCAAACAATTACCGTTCCATCCACACCAAGATTCTCGACGGGCACGGTGAAATTCTGGAAGTGCAGATTCGCTCACGCGAAATGCACCGTGAAGCGGAATATGGTATTGCCGCCCACTGGCGCTACAAAGGCGATAACAAACGCGAGAACGGCAAAATCTTCGGTGACAAACTCAACTGGCTGCGCATGGTGCTCGAACTTCAGGACGACACCGTCGGCGACGCGAAAGGTTTCCTCGATTCCCTGCGGCTCGACCTTGGTAGCGACCAGATCTTCGCGTTTACGCCTAAAGGCGACGTGGTTTATCTGCCGCAAGATTCGACTCCGGTCGATTTCGCTTTCCGTATCCACTCGGAAATCGGGCATCATTGTACGGGCGCTAAAGTGAATGGCCGCATTGCGCCGCTCAACTACAAGCTGCACAACGGCGATATCTGCGAAATAACCACATCTCGTTCCAGCCAGGGGCCTAAACGTGGCTGGCTCGATTTCGCAGTCACGCCACATGCCCGCAACCGCATTAAGAATTTTCTGCGCAAGCAGAACTTCGAAGAAAATTACAAAGAAGGCATGACGCGGCTGGAAAAAGCCGCACAGTTGGAGCGCTTGAAGCTGGGAACGGTGGCCGATAATGAAACCCTGGCGCGCTATGCTGCCCACCTGAAGCTGCGGAATGTGGAAGAATTAATCGCAGGCATTGGTTACGGCGAATATTCTGCGGAAAACGTCTTAAATCGCATCCGCACCGAACTCCAAAAACCTGTAACCGGCAAAGGCGAAGATAGCCGCAAGAGTGGCCTCAAAGGACTCGTTGGTATCGATAACGATACACTGGGTGCCCCGGCCTCTTCGCTTCTGAGCCGCCGCAGCCGCCATAAAGGCGAGCGGTTTAAAGATGAAGACGGCGAGACACAACGCGGGCATCTTCGTTTCCGGCGCGGCCTCGATTCTCCGGCGCAGGATGATTTGCTCTATTCCATTGCACGATGTTGCGCTCCTATTGCCGGAGATGAGGTGAAGGGTTACATCACTCGTGGGCGTGGCATCACCGTGCATCGCGCTGACTGCTCGAACCTGCGCCACTACGAAGAAAAAGAACCGCAACGTTTGCTGGATGCAGAATGGACGAGCGGGAGCCAACAAAGCTATCAGGTTTTAGTCGCAGTGGAATCGGACGACAGGGTAGGGCTACTGCATGAACTCACCAGTGTCATTGCGGCCCGCAAGATCAATATCATCGGTGTCAATACCTACCCCTTGAAAAACAAGCGGGCGCGCCTGAATTTTGCTGTTACCATCAACAATGTCGATGAGTTAGGCGGAGTAATTGAAGCCTTGCAATCGGTGGCAGGTGTCACCAAAGTCCACCGCGTTTAAGCAACAAAACCATGAAAGCAGTGATTCAAAGATGCAGTCGTGCCCGGGTGGATGTTGAAGGTAAAACCGTCGGCCAGATCGAAAATGGTTTGGTGGTTTTTTTAGGGGTCATGGAAAACGATGACGAAAGCCACGCCAAACGTCTGGCCGCCAAGCTCAGCGCGCTCCGCATTTTTAGCGATGAAGATGGAAAATTCAACCATAGCGTCAAAGACGTTTCCGGCGCGGTTCTGCTGATCTCCAATTTCACAATTTGCGGAGACACGCGCAAAGGCAATCGCCCCAGTTTTAGCAGCGCAGCCAAGCCTGATGTTGCCAATGAACTCTACGAGCGTTTTGCTACACTGTTACGTGAAGCGCAAATCCCAGTTCAGACAGGTATTTTCGCAGCCGATATGAAGGTCGTCGTTGAAAACGATGGGCCGGTTTCGATGATTATGGAAGTGTCTTAATAATGGCACCGTGAGTGTAAATAAAGGTTCGTAGGCATGACGGAATACAATCCAACAAAGATTGGCGAGCAGGGGACGGAAGGACTTGTCTCACCCGATGAAGAAAGCCAGTATCATGTGGCAGAAGGTGACAAGCGTGGCCAGGAAGGAGACTTTTTAGGTGCCCTGAAAGCCTACAAAAAGGCCGCGCAGCTTGCGCCACCGTCGTCCCGCTATTTGTCGCGGTTAGCTGAAGGCTATGCTGCGAACGACCAGCCTTATAAAGCAATTGAATATTACCAGCGCGCGTTGCATGCTCAACGTGAAAGCGGCAGCAATGAAGACCTCTCCGAAGTGCATATCGGCATGGGCGATTTGTGCTGCAGCTTTGCGCTCAGCGCCAACGCCATTCGATCTTACGAGCGCGCGGTGCGTTCACAGCCCAAAAAACCATTTTACCGCTGGAAGCTGGCTGTCGCGTTGGCGGCTGTTGGTCTCTATGAAAAATCCGAGCAACAACTTCAGGCCGCATTGGAATTGTCACCCGAAGATGCGTTTTACCATTTTCAGTTGGCCGATTTATATCTGGTGATGCAACGGTATCAGGATGCGGTGCTTGAATTTGAAAACACCGTGAAATTTGCACCGCGCGATCAATATTATCGTTTGCGCCTGGGGGCTGCGTTGCTGCAATCGCAGCGTGAAGCCGAAGCGGTGCCACATTTTGAACGCGTGGTCGAAATGGATCCTGAAAACGCGTCTTATCATGCGTTGTTGCATTACGCGAAGGTGCGCAATAACGAAGAACCGCTTATTTCGCTGGAAATTGCAACAATTTCGTTAAGTGCTTATGACGATGACTTTGTTCGCCGCCTACAACGTTTGTCAGAACCAGAGTCAGAGACCGTAAATTAGCGTTTTAGTGAGAGTTGTGTGGGCGAGATCACATAACTCATCTCCCGATATTAAGTAATATAATATATATTATGAAATAAATAAAGAAGAAATCTAATATTAAACCCAATATGGTACAGCCGAACGCGTTAACTTTACGTAAAATGGTTATCGGGTCTTCTATTTGCCACTCTAACCGCTCCATCTATGAGGTTACGCCCGCCACCACGCCAAATTCTGCTCATCAGCACCGAGCAACCGGAAATACGCATTGCGCAATTGCGTGATGGCCGTTTGTTCGACTTGTTTGTAGAACGTGGCGGACGCGTACTCAATAACATTTACAAAGGCCGTGTCGCCAACGTCATTAACGGTATGGATGCGGCTTTTATCGATATCGGCCTTAATCGCAATGCGCTGATTTATGCTGGAGATATTAGCAGCGGTCAATCGCGAAATTCTCAGCCAGACATCGGCAGCCTGGTAAAAGTTGGCGATGAGTTGACCGTTCAAATTGCACGTCCACCGGTCGGCACCAAAGGCGCGCGCGTCACGACGCGGCTTTCATTGGCCGGACGTTTTGTAGTCCTGACATCGCACGACGATAAAACCGGGGTTTCCAAACGCATTGGAGACGAAAACGATCGCAGCCGTCTGCGTAAACTTGCAGAAAAACTGCGGCCGCTCGACCACGGCTTGATTATCCGCACCGAAGCCGATGGTATTGCCGAAAATCTGCTGGCAAAAGATATTCAAGCCGTTACTGCCTTAATGCAAAAAGTGCGTCAAAACGCGACTCAAATCAGTGCCCCGGCTTTATTGCATCGTGAAGCAGGCATTTTAGGGCGCGTGGTACGCGACCTCTTTAATCAATCTGTCGAAGAGGTTTGGATTGATACGCCGGAAGAATACGAGACCTTTTTAGCCATGGTACAGGAAAACGCGCCTACCCTGGCAGACCGCGTTCATCTCTATGAAGACGATCTGCCGCTTTTCGAAAAATTCATCATTGAGGAAGAAATCACATTAGCCCAGGAGCGCGTGGTTCCTCTGCCTCACGGCGGCACCCTGGTGATCGATGAAACCGAAGCGCTTTGCGCCATCGACGTCAACACCGGAAAATTTATTGGTAAATCGAAATTGGCCGATACCGTTCTGAAAACCAATCTTGAGGCCGTCGAAGCCGCCGCGCAACAAATTCGCCTGCGCAATCTGGGTGGCATTATCGTGATCGATTTCATCGACATGGAGCGCCACAAAGACCGGGTTCAGGTTCTCGATGCCCTGGAAACGGCGCTCAAGCAAGATGCACAATATACGCGCATTGTGCAGTTATCGCCTTCGGGCCTGGTCGAAATCACACGCCGCCGTGAAAGCCCTTCATTCCGCCAGCTCTTCAAGCGATCTTGCCCGCATTGCCAGGGATCTGGCGTCATTAAAAGCCCCGCCACGCTGGCTGTAGAAGCGCGCCGTAAAGTGCGCGAATTTGCCCGGCTTAATCCGCCAAAAGAAGGCAGTGAAGCACCGCTGATTTCCGTGACCCTGCACCCTGAAACGGCTTGCGCCTTTTTAGGCCCGGGTAATGAATATATTGCCGGCCTGGAGCGCACGGCCAATCGGCAGGTCTGGTTACGAGCTGAGCCGAACCTGCATCCGGAAGCGATTCTTGTAGAAGCCTTTCATCTGGGAGAAATTCAAAACGACAGCGCGCCCGAATTTTTCAGCATTGGTGATAACCTCACCATTTCGCGGCACTGCGCACAATTCCCGACAAAAGAACCACAATTTGTCGCCAGTAAATCTCGCTTGCTGCGGCTGGAGAATTTACGAGAATTGCAAAACCGTGAAGACGCTACGGTCGAAATAGAAATTACTGCTGTTGGACGTTGGTTTGTGGCGGGAAAAATGTTGGATGCATGACGGCATGAAAATGCTGACTACGATCGCAGCGTTGAAAGAGGAGGGGGATTTTGAAAA
>DAITOV010000351.1:0-5603 GCA_036833945.1 Abditibacteriia bacterium | reverse complement strand
CTTCACGCTTTGCGCACTTATTTAAGTCGCAACTCCAACAATCGCCGATGCAGTATCTCGAACAGTACCGGCTGGAACGCGCCGCCGAAAGACTTCTGGTCGGCAACGATTCGATCGAACAAATCGCTGCCGCCGTCGGCTTCGTGAACGCGTTCCATTTCTCGACACGCTTTCGCAAGCACTTCGGACAATCGCCCAGTAACTATCGGCGCAATCCTCAATGATGCTCAATATACCGGCAGTGGTTCTGTAGCGACCGCATCTTTGGCTTGCTTTTGAATCGCTGCGGGAATGTTGAGATTATAGTTGCCAAAGAATTGCAGCGAACTAAACGCCACCCCATTATTAAACACTTCGCCGCCCTTATAAGACAATACGAATTTGTTACCACGCTCCCAGTGTTTGGCTGCTTCCAATTTGTTGCCCTTAGCCAATTCATCGTAATACGGCATTACCAAGCGCACATACTGGTAACCAGCCCAGGTGCCGTTGAAGCGGCGCGCGTACGGCTCTTTGTCGCCGACTAACCCTTTCGCTTCGGCAATGAGTTCGCCCATACGCTTCACGACTTGCGGCGTGAAAATCTTGTATGTATGAATGCCAAAGCTATAATGTGGAATGCCCGAATGAGCGGCTTTTTCCAACATAACGTGGTATTCCTTCATCGGCTTGTAAGCCGGACCATAGTAGTTCTTGCAAAACAGGTCGAGTTCCTTAGCCACGTCCAAGTCTGGGTTCCAGGCCAGTCGCGTCATGAAGTAGTGATCGATGGTTTGCGGTCCCCACTGCGTGTTCACTTCGTTGTAGAAGCCTTCGGTCTTGAGGTCTCGATAGGCTTTGAGCCGGTCTTGCATGGTAGCCACGAGCGGTGTCGGCCCCATCCAGGCAATACTCCCCCAGTATTCGCGAGTCAGCAACGGTGTCAGCTTGCCCCACCCTTCCATCACGCGTAGGAAATTTTGATTGGGCTTACTTGCGGGGTCGTATAAGCCACGTGAATAATCGCTGTAAGAATTTTGCGGGTCGGAAAACGCACTCGAAAACGCTGCTGGAATCACACGCACATTAGGCGGCATGCTTTTGATCTGAACCGGTGGCTCGGTGTGAGTTGCATAAGCCAGCCACATGATCTTCAGGTCTTTGTTGACTTTATAAACGTCCTCAGCAACTTTCTTACCGAACAACGCAACCCGGTTGCTCGATTCAATATCTCCTAACGGCCGTGACCATTCGATGGTCATATCACTAAAAATTGATTTCAGGTTCGGGTCGTCCATCGCACGGCATGGTTCACACTGGCACCAACGATCGTGATCATCCGGCTCCAAACTATAGCTTTCATAATTGGGATTCTGTTTGGCAAAAGCCAGAATCTTTTCCACCGTCAGGCGCTGCACGTCGGGGTTGCTCAAACATAGCTGGCCGTTCTTGCGGCGCTCACCATCAATGAGTGCATAGTATTCGGGATGCTCGGCAAAATACTGATTGACCGGAAACAAGGTCGAATAGATGTGCCGCATCATTATGGCACGATAGCCACCTAACTCCGGTTTGGTATGGGTCATGGTATTGAGGCGGTTACGCGTCGCCCATAGCCTGGCCCATTCCCCGGTTTCGGGTGTATCGTCTTTCCAGTAGGTGTAACCACTGATACTCCAACGATAACGAAACGACGGCTTGCTGCGATGCTGCCCGGCTGCGAGTTTAATCTCCTTCATCTGCGGTACGTGCTCGCCCCAAGGGTCGGGACGATACCAACGCACTCCCAGCTGATCGAGAAGTTCGTAAACACCGTACAGTGTGCCGCGATCTTGCACCCATTCCTCGCCATTGGGCAGCTTCATCGCCGGTTCTTTCCCGCCAACGATACGCACCCGCCCGGCGCGCACATCCACTACCGATTCCTCAGCCCCCATCTTCTCCGGCTGCAAATCGGCGTTGGCGGGATGATGACCGACGATGATCAGCGAAGCCCCAGTCGGAACCGTCTCGCTTTCTTCAGCGACAATCTCTTGCCCGCTGATTTTTTGCAGATAGGTCGCCAGCTCTTTCGCGGCATATTTTTCGGAAGCTGTTCCCAAAGGCGAGACGATAATGCGTGGTTTGGTTTTTCCATCGACTATAACGATATCCTTAGGAGCCGCATTCGCGCAGGAGGCGCATACTCCCATCAACATCAGGCCGATAAATAGAGCATTCTTTTTCATGATAAATTTAATTAAGAAGCTGCTGCTTCCTGGGCGACGAAGGCCTTCGCTTCGGCCTGTATTGCGGCGGGAATATCCCGGTTATAGCCGCTAAAAAATTGCAATGACCCCATATAAACACCGTTATTAAAAACGTCACCTTCTTTGAAAGACAAGATAAACCGATTGCCACGCTCCCAATGCTTGGCCGCTTCGAGCTTGTTGCCTTTTTTGAGTTCTTCAAAGTACGGTGTTACGAGGCGGGTATATTCATACCCGGCCCACACACCTTCGAACCGCTTTTTATAAGGCTCCTGGTCGCCGATTAATGCCTTGGCTGCATTGATCGCCTTCCCCATACGTTCCACGACTTCAGGTGTGAAGATGGCATGCGTTCCAACGCCGTAGCTGTGATGAGGAATCCCGGCATGGGCCGCATCTTCCAACAGGCGATGATATTCGAGCATCGGCTGATACGCCGGGCCATAGTAATTTTTACAATAGAGATCGAGCTCTTTTTCAACGTCGAGATCAGGGTTCCAAAGCAAGCGAGTGAAGAAATAGAGGTTGATGCCCTGCGGTCCCCAATGCTGGTGGCTTTCACTATATATTCCATCGATAGGAAACTGGCGGTAGGCTTGAACCCGATCTTTCATAGTGCGAATGAGCGGCATCGGCCCAACCCAGGCAATGCCCGACCAATATTCATAGGTCAGCATACGCGCCATTTTCCCATGACCGGTCAACGATTCCACAAATTTTTGGTTGGGCTTACTGGTTGGATCGAAAAGGTCGCGCGAATAGTCACCATAGGAATCTTGCGGATTGCTAAACGCACTGGAGAAAGTAGCAGGCTGAATAATGACATTTTTCGGCAGGTCATGGACCAATGAAGGTGTTTCGGTGTGAGTGAGATAAGCAAGCCAGAGCACGTTAATCGGCTGGCCGGATTCGGCTACTTTATGAGCCACAACTTTCCCGAAGGCCGCAATACGATTGCTCATGGAAACATCACCCATCGGACGTTCCCATTCGATTGTAATGTCGCTCCATACGGTTTTGAGATTGGGGTCGTCCAAGGCTTTGCAACCCTCACACTGACACCACAAATCGTTATCGAGCGGCTCCAGGCTATGGGTTTTAAACTGCGGAGCAGCCTTTGAAAAGGCGATCACCTTCTCGGCTGCCAAGCGCTGCACTTCGGGGTTACTCACGCACAACTGCCCGTCTCTCCGGCGCTTGCCGTCGATGAGGGCGTAGTATTCAGGGTGCTTTTCAAAGTATGTCGTCACCGGGAAAAGCGTGTCGTACATATGGGTGATGTTGAGCCAATGGGTACCGCCGTGTTCCGCTGGAAACTTCATGTCGGGCGGAGTGGCCGTTTGTACATTGAGACGGTTTCTTATCGCCCAAATTTTTGCCAACTCTTTTTGAGCCGGTGTTTCATCTGCCGCATTACGATAGCCTTGAACGCCCCATCGGTATTTATAAACCGGTTTGTGTTGGCGGCGACCGGTAGGTAAAGTCACCGTTTCCAACTGTGGTACGTGTTCACCCCACGAATCGGGTCGATACCAACGCACTCCTATTTCATCCAGCAAGTTGTAAACCGCATACAGCGTGCTCCATTCATACAAATGAAGTTTGCCATCGGGCGATGTAATTGAACCGGCTTTGCCTCCGACCAGGCGCACAACGCCGGGACGCACGTCAACGATGGTTTCTTCCAATGCCAACTTTTCCGGCTGCAAATCGGCATTAGCCGGATGCTGCCCTACGATAATGAGCGAAGAGGCCGATGGAACGGCATGGCTTTCTTCGGGAACAATCTCCTGTCCGCTTATTTTTTGCAGATAGGTCGCGAGTTCACGAGCCGCAAACTTCTCGGGGTTGGTAGCCGCAGGCGAAATAATGATGCGCGGCTTGGTTTTCCCATCAACCAGGACGACCTCGTTTGGAGCCGCACCGGCACCAGACGCCATTGCTGCCATCAGCATCAGTCCGGTTAATAAAGCATTCTTTCTCATAACAAATTTTCGAGCTTAAAATTTAAGGTGTCGCCGCTGCTTCCTGAGCGACAAACTCTCGGGCCTGAGTTTGGATGTCAGCCGGGATGTTTAGGTTGTAGTTGCCGAAAAACTGCAATGAACCGAGCAGCACACCGTTATCAAACACATCGCCATCGGGATACGATTTGATGAATTTATTAGCGCGCTCCCAATGTTTGGCCGCTTCCAGTTTGTTGCCTTTTTTGAGTTCGTCGTGATACGGCGTCACGATGCGGGTATATTCATAACCAGCCCACACGCCTTCAAAGCGCTTTTTATAAGGCTGTTGCTCACCGATAAGCGATTTGGCCTCGCGCATTAGTTCACCCATACGCTTGATGACGGCAGGTGTAAAAATCGCATGGGTGCCGATGCCGTAGCTATAATGCGGAATACCGGCGTGGGCTGCATCTTCCAGCAAACGGTGATACTCCAGCATTGGTTTGTAAGCAGGGCCGTAGTAATTCTTGCAATACAAATCGAACTCTTTTTCGATATCGAGACCGGGGTTCCAAGCCAAGCGATTGAAGAAATAAAGATTCATTCCCTGCGGACCCCAGTGAGGATGGCTTTCGTTGTACAAGCCCTCTAAGCCCAGCTTCTGATAAGCCTGCATGCGGTCTTTCATGGTGCGAACCAGCGGCATAGGCCCAAACCAGGCAATGCCCGACCAGTATTCATAGGTCAGCATCGGCGCCATCTTACCGTAGCCTTCGAGCACTCGCACAAAGTTGCGGTTTGATTGGCTGGCGGGGTCGTAAAGGTCGCGTGAATAATCGCTATATGAATTGGCCGGATCGGTAAACGCACTGGAAAATGCTGCGGGCATCACGCGCACGTTATCGGGCAAGCTCTTCACCAGCGAAGGCGGTTCGGTATGCGTAGCATAAGCCAACCACAGCAGCTTGACCTTGGAATTTTCCTGACGCACTTTATCGGCCACGATCGCACCAAATTTAGCGACTCGGTTACTGGCTTCCACATCACCCAGAGTGCGATTCCATTCAATCGTCGCTTCTGTGAAAATCGATTTCTGGTTGGGGTCGTCCATCGCCGTGCAAAGCTCGCACTGGCACCAGTTGTCGTGGTCTTCCGGCTCCAGGCTGAGAATTTCATACTCCGGATTTTGCCGCGAAAATTCGATGAGCTTCTGCGCCACTACTTGTTGCACTGCCGGGTTGCCCAGGCAAAGCTGTCCGTCCTTGCGACGCTCGCCGTTGATGAGAGCATAGTATTCCGGATGCTTTTCAAAATACTGATCGGGTGGCAGTAATAGGGAGTAAATATGCTGGATACGTAACGTATAAGAACTGCCCTGGTCGGCAGCAGCGCCTGTCATCGTCCCCAGCCTGTTGCGCACCGCCCACTG
>DAITOV010000350.1:0-5610 GCA_036833945.1 Abditibacteriia bacterium | reverse complement strand
GGAAACAGAATTCAGGAAACAGGAAACCTATTCTTGAGATAAGCAGTTTGCTTTTACCCTGAACATAAAGCTGTGTTATGAATCCCAGTGTTCGCGAGGCTGATGCGCTTATTGGATAATCGTCGCCAGCAAAGTCCGGTTGCCTCCCTGTTTCCTGTTTCCTGTTTCCTGTTTCCTGTATTCTGTCTACTGTCTACCTGCCGGAGAGGAAGATAACTTCTGGGATTGGTATAAGTAGTCTGTAAAGTAATTTATTTCCCAACCATTCCTGGAACAGCAGGCTACTATTGGTGGCTCCGGCCTCCGTGCCGGAGGGGATGCGAAACTCACTCCGGCACGGAGGCCGGAGCCACCATACGCAATAACTTACGTTACAGACTAATAAGCTCACTATCGAAAAACTAATTCTTCTCCAATACGATAAACCCAACCTGCCCCGGCCCCACCAGCCATTGGTTGACGCCGGTGAGGGGAACGATTTGTTCTTCAAGAATATTCGACAGTTTGCCGCTGATGGCTTCGACGTTCTCGCCTGAAACATACTTCACATCACCCACGTCGATGCCGAATACCAAATCGTTGGCTTCTTCGAGGTTAATCAGTGTAAGTAGCACCTTGTTGCCCAGTTCATGCGCGGTGAAAGCCCAGCCCGGATTCTCGATCGGTTCGGGATAGCCGGGATAGGCGTTGACTTCAGTAGTGCCCCGGGGCAACTGGCTGAGCTTGAAGCGGTCGTCCACTCGTTTGCCGTCGAGGTAGTAGTTTTCATACTTGCCCAGATCGTGGGTGAGTTTGGCGACCATGCTCCAATAGGGGGCGTCCATGTTGCCGGGGTAATAGTAGGCGATGCCGTTGGCACCGTGGGCCATGGTGCCGATCGATTGCTGGTAGAGGCGCTGGGGCGAGTTGGAAGGGGCGGCACCGGCATACCGCACCAGCAGCAGCGGCCAGAGTTGGGTTTTGGCGTTTTGCGTGACGATTTCCTTGCGCCAGTCGGCTGTCTTCATCATGGCGAGCTTGGCGTTGGCTCCGCCGTAGCCGCTATAGATTTGCGGCATTATGATATCGACATACTGGGCCATGGCCGCGTTATCGGTGCCCAGCGCGCGGGTCTTGAGTGCATCGGCTCCTGCACTGCTCATTGAGGTGACGGCTATCTTCACGTCCGGGGCTTTGGCTTTCACCGCTTCGCTGATGCGACGCACGTAGTTGCTGGTCTGGTAGGAAGAGTGCTCTGTCCACTGCGCCCACAGTTTGGCAATCAGCGGGTCGGTACTGAGGTGGGTTTGCAGGCCGTTCTTGGCAACGTATGCACGGAAAGTCTGGAAGTCGGCATCGCTGACATTGTATTTTTCCTTGAACACCTTAATAGAAGCGTCGCTAAAGCCGTTGGTGCCCCTGGGTTCGTAGTCGTAGGTGGCGATGCCATCACCTTCTTTTGCGTATTGGATGAGTTCGTCCACCCCCGGGATTTCGGCACCGGCCGGTAAATCGAGAATACCCCGGGAATCGGGAAAGCCTCCCGTGTGCGGTTTTCCTGCGGCGTCGAAAGCGGGATGGGCTTTGCTGTTGAAGAGGGCATGGTGCGTGTAGCCGCCGGTGGTAATCTTCTGGGCTTGCAGCGCTTTGCGATTGATTGGGTCAAGAGCTTTTTGCACGAAGGTGATGCCAGTATCGTGCAAGAATTGGGCGACGCCCTGGCTCGACGCTTCATTGGTGGCGCGCTGGTAGTTGTAAGACCACAGGCCAATCGGGGTGCGGTTGATGCGGCGTGCGGTTTGCGGCAGCTTCTCTACGGTGAGGGGCCATTCGAACGATTGGTTGAGGGTGCCGTCGATGACGCGCACACGTACGTAATTTTGCCCGGTTGCAACGCTCTCGGGAGCTTTCACGAAGAAGCTATGGAGCCGCCATTCGGTTTGGACACGCGCGCCGGGCTTGCCGATGATGGAAGCGTTCTCCACCTCGGCATCGTAGCGCACGAATGTGCGCTGTCCGGTGACTTTGCGCTCTGTTTCGGTGAGTTTGAAATAACCAATCTGTTGAACGATGTCGAGGCCAGTGGGCACGTCGAATTCCAACGCGATCTTGTGCGACTTGGCACGTTTAGTGATGGCGTCATCCGCCTGCAGGGTGAAGGAGAGAAGCTGGGTGTGGTCGCCGACTAATTTAATCGTGCGATCCTGATTGAGCGAAGCCGGGAGAATGACGGCGTTCCACTGCTGGGCGGTGGCGGGCAGGGTGCCGGTTGCCGCAACGGCTAACAGGCTGGATAACACGGCGAAATGGTGGGGGGTAAACGATTTTTTCATGATAATGTTTTTTGCATACGGCAGCTTATTGAATAAAAGGGTTCCAGTCACGGGAGCAGTAGGTGCGTCGTTTGGCGTAGGCGGCATCAACCCGGGCATCATCAAGGTCGCAACCTCCATCCTGGGAGCCTAACGCGCTCCTCACCCGTTGGGCCGAATGCCATTTGGCATGGCCGTCGGCATACATAGTGTTCATGCCGTCCAGGTGGAGGCGTTGTATGCCATAGCGCACGTTGGTGGGGGCTGCATCCAAATAGTTACGAGTGCCTACCGGTGTCGTATTAATGGAATATTGCGTTTCGCTATCCACAATCAAAAAAACTTCTGCTGGCCGCAAGACTTGAGTTAAGTGGAAACTACGCCGGGTAACCGGTGGGTTTTGATAATCGAAGTTGTTTGCATAGTTTGTCGAAGAAAATGCAGCGTTGAAGCCGTAGGGCGGATAGACGCCGCCTTCCGGCTTGGTGGCCGAGGGGCAATCGAAGACCTGCACGCTTTTGATGTAGGGATGAATTAAATCCATCCATGTGACGAAATAGCCGAATCCCGCCCCGCCGCCGCCGGTATTGATCCGATATTTATTACAGGCGCTTCCCGTTATCCCGGCAGCCGTGCAGGTGACACCGACTGCGGACGCACCGGGGTCGGCCCACCAATAGTTCATGGGATAGCGTTCGTCGTAATCCTGGGTATATTGCATGATGCCCAGCCCAATCTGCTTGAGATTACTCAGGCAACTGGTGCGGCGGGCGTTTTCCCGGGCACGGGCGAAAACCGGAAACAAGATGGCGGCGAGGATAGCTATAATGGCAATGACAACCAAAAGTTCGATGAGGGTGAAGCCCCGAGGTTTGTGCGTGGTGTGTGCCATGATTTGATACTCCTAAAATATGATCGGTTTGACCATGCGGCGTTAATAACTACTTATATAATGCCCCAATTCAGGAGTGTCTAAACCTGTAAAACTTTTAATATAATGCACAATTTGTAAATTATGCAACTTTTCTGCGTTTGCTGTGAAGTTTGCGGTATTGGCTGGGAGTGTGGCCGGTATAGCGGCGGAAGACGTTGCTGAAGTGGGCGACGCTATTGAAACCGACCAATTGGGCGATTTCATTGATGCGCTCGACATTGCCGATCAGCATGCGTTGGGCGGCTTTGATGCGCAATTCGGTAACGTAGTGCATCACGGTGGTGTGTTGAGACGCACGAAAAACCCGGTTGAGGTGGAATGCCGAAACGTTGAAATGCTCGGCCAGCATCGTTATGGAGAGGGGGAGATGCAGGTGGTGGTGAATGTAGTCGATCAGTTCGCGGCACAGAGCCTGGTGCTTCGACTCGGCAGGTTCCAGGGTGTATTGCAAATCCGCAACGGGTTCGAGCCAGCAGCTATGGCTGATTTGCGGGCGATAATGGCTCAGTTGGTGGTGAACCCGGAGATAGGCGGCCAGCAGCAAAGCCTGGGTGCTGGCGTGGTCGGTTTGCTGGCACAGAGCTTCGTAGTAGAAGCTCAGAAGCCGGTAGAGAATCGGGTCTTGGATGGCCAGGTGGTGTGAGCCGGCCCTCTGCTGGGGGCTGCGAGCGCTATGGAAAATGTGAACTTCATTTTGCCCCAGCGTAATGCTGCAGGTTTTCGCCACATCCTGCTCCAGAACCGGCCGGGCCGGGCTGCCTTCCCGTGCGGTGAAGGGGCTGGAAACCAAAATGGAGGGCGAATGCACTCTAATCATTTGCAGTCCAGGAGGCCGGGGAAGCCCGTGGCGAACCATTTCGTTGCCGATTTTCTCCGTGATGCCCACCATTCTGTGCATCGCACCGACATAGCAAAACGAGAAGTTCGGCGTGCGGTTGGCGACCAAATCGTCGTCGGGCCATTTGCGCACCACTTGAAGCGGACCCTGGTCGTTATCGGGCAAAAACTCTTCGCGAACGATTTGAGGATGCAGCAAGGAAAAATCGAAGGGCGGCCCGGCTAACACCTGCAACACCTCTTGCTGGCGCAATGCGGGTAGGATGCTGCTTTCCAGAATGTGAAGAATTTCCTTGCGAATCTTGGGCGCGGAAGGCATGCCCTTAAGTTTATATTCACAAGACATGGAGTGGTAAGCGAGGAATAGAAAGCGGAACCGAGAACTCTCGGTTCCGCTTGAAGCATGCGTCTGGTAAAGCCAGGCTTCAGTTTTTCTCCAAAACGATAAACCCAACCTGCCCCGGCCCTACCAGCCACTGGTTCACGCCGGTGATGGGCACAATCTGCTGTTCGAGAATATTAGACAGCTTGCCGTTAATGGCTTCAACGTTCTCACCCGAAACATACTTCACATTTCCAATATCGATGCCGAACACCAGGTCGTTGGCCTCTTCGAGGTTGATTAGGGTGAGCAAAACCTTGTTGCCCATGTCGTGGGCGAAAAACGCCCAACCCGGATTCTCCACAGTTTCCTGATACCCCGGCCAGAGATTGGCCTGGGTAGTGCCCAGAGGCAGGAGGCTGGTTTTGAACTGCTCATCGACCCGTTTGCCGTCGTGATAGAAATCTTCATATTTGGCCAGGGTTTGGGAGAGTTTCGCCACCATGTTCCAGTACGGGGCGTCCATGTAATCAGGGAAGTAATACATCACCCCGTCGGCACCGTTGGCGATGCTGCCGATGGATTGCTGAAAGACGCGCTGAGGTGAGTTGGAGGACCCGGCACCGGCAAAGCGAATGAGCAGTAGCGGCCACAGCTTGGTTTTGGCGTTCATGCTGTCCAGCTCTGTGCGCCATCCACCCACGTCCGTTATGGCGAGTTTGGCGGCACTGCCGCCGTAACCGTGGTAAATCTGCGGCATCACGATATCGACATACTTCGACATCGCGGCGTGATCGGTACCTATTGCCAGAGTACTTTTGGAGTCGCGGCCATAGGGGCGCGAGGGTGTCATGGCCACGGTGACGTCGGGTGCCTGGGCTTTGGTCGCTTCATAGATGCGTTGCAGGTATTTGGTGTTTTGCTCGCTGCGGAAGCGGATCCACAGTTTCCAGATACGTGCGATTTTGGGGTCGGTGGTGGCGTGGGTTTGCAGATGATGCTTGGCTACATAGTCGCGAAAGCGTTGGAAATCGGCTTCGCTAAGCGTATGCTCTTTGCAAAACGCTTGCACGGCGGTAGCGCTAAAGCCGTGCGTTCCAGTCGGCTCGAAATCGAAGGTGGCAATATTGTCGCCTTCGCGGGCAATTTCAATCAGCTTTTTCACGCCCGGAATGGCTTCTCCAGCAGGGAGGTTGGCGATGCCGTAGGGATCGGCAAAGCCCGTG
>DAITOV010000349.1:0-5657 GCA_036833945.1 Abditibacteriia bacterium | reverse complement strand
ACCTCACGGTAGACGCGGCGATTGAGCTGCTTCACCAATAGTGGCGAGGCGGCCCACAGCACCAGAAACGGCCAGGCGATGCCCAGTGCTGTTCCCCTGCGCAAGGCCAGCCCGGCCAGTCCCAGAACCAGAGCGGAGGTGCCACTCAGGCGCAGCAGAAAACCACGTTCGCGCTCGGCCGCATTGCGGTAACTGGCCGAAGCCGTTTGCCATTCCAGCAGATGCTTGCCCGAAATACGGCGGCGGTAGAATACCCGCACAATCGCGTCCAGCGTAAGCTGCGCCTGGTGCGGCAACAAAGCGGTTTCGACTAAACGGCGCAACACGGTGCGCTTGAGTTCACGCGCGCCCACCAGTTTGTTGGCATCGCGCGCCATCAACCGCTGCGCCTGCATCACGACCGGCAACGACATCGCAATTCCAGCCAGCACGTTGGCCGCCAGCGCCAGGCAGCGCCCGCCATTCCAGCCGCCCAAAAGCATGAAGAACGTGGCCGAAGGCACCAGGCTGCGTCGCAGGTTATCGGCAATCTTCCAGCGGTTGAGTGGCGACAGCGGATTGGTTTCATGCCCCACAGCGGTGGGCACCATGTCACCAACCCAATCCATAATCTGCCAATCACCCCGAATCCAGCGGTGCTGGCGGCGGGCATAGGTTTCGTAATTGGGCGGAAATTGATCGAGCAACTCCACATCGCCCGCCAAACCCACCCGCACATGTGCGCCTTCGAGCAAGTCGTGTGAAAGGATGTGCGATTCGGGGAAGCGCCGGTCTAACGACCGATGAAAAACCTCGACATCGTAAAGCCCTTTGCCCTGATAAGAGCTTTCTCCGAACAAGTCCTGGTAAACGTCCGAAACCACATGGGTATAAGGATCGGTGCCTGCGCCTTCGGTGAAAAGCTGCGAAAAACCGGTGGCATTAGCCGAGGGCAGCGCCGTCGCTACACGCGGCATGATGACGCCGTAACCACGCTGCGGCAAATGACCGTCCTTGACCACGGGACGGTTCAGAGGATGCGCCATCGACTCGATCAACAAACGCGCCGCTTCGTGGGGAAGTTCAGCATCGGCATCGAGAGTGAGCACATAGCGGATACCACGCAGAGCCGCTGCATCGCCCGCTACCGGACGAAGCTCATCGGAGCATTCACCATTTTCGCCCAGCAGCCAGGCGTTGAGCTGTTCAAGTTTGCCGCGCTTGCGCTCCCAGCCCATCCAGCGTTCTTCGGTCTCGCACCAGCGGCGCTCGCGGTGGAAGAGAAAAAAACGAGGCTGGGGATTGGAGACTGGAGGCTGGTTGGAATCGGAGCCGTTGCCAGTCTCCAGCCTCAAACCTCCAGCCCCTGTATACCGGCTATTGAGTGCTTCTATTCCGGCAATAGCGGTTTGCAGCAGTTCCTCGTCTTGTGGCATGTGCGCTTCGGGCGCATCGGTGTAGTCGGCCAACAGAGCGAATTTGAGCTGTGGGTCGTTGTTGGCCAAATAATGTACTTCGAGCCGTTCCAGGTTCTCGCGAATCCCTTCCTGCGAATCGAGCATCATCGGCACTACAACTAAGGTGCCCCACTGCGCCGGGATGCCGTGCTCGAAATCCATGCGCGGCAGGGGACGCGGCGGTAAACAGCGCGTCGCCAGATAGTTGACTGCTTGCACGCCGATTTCACTGGCCGGTAACAACGCCGCCAACCCCCAGACACCTGGCAAGCGCAAACCCGTGTGGCGCGCGGCGCGCGCCAATACTACGGCCCCGCCCAACGTCACCAGACCGATCGCCCCCAGATATACCGGCAAGGGATGATTGAGCGCCATCCGCCGCGCCCGTTCCATAGGTGGCGCGGCATATTGAATGGCGTGTTCGAACGGCTGTCGACCATCGTCGATGAGGTGATAGCCAATATGAGTTTCGAGCGTATCTTTACCAGCGGCCTGTCGTTGTGGCTGCTGCGCATTAGCGACCACCTGGCGGGCAACGTCCTGCTCACCCAACGGGGAATGCCGCGCCATGCGTTCAACCTGGCGGCGATAGGTATCGCGGGTGGCAAAATCCATCTGGGAATAGATGCCTGCCGGATCGCTTCGCAGTTCCCGTTCCACCAGCGAGAGTTCTTCGAAAACTTCGTTCCAATCGGTCTGGTTGAGAAACCGTTGGCTGCCAATGGCGTTGGAAACCGAAACCTGGTCGGCTGCCTGACGCCGCTGTTCGTTGGCCACGATCTCGGCAAACGGCATTTCGAACTTGCGTTCAAGCCAACTGCGCACATGTTCAAGCACACCGCTTTCGTCATAGAGTAGACTCACCAGACGATCGGCAAAGTGCATGCGCACGTCGGTTTGCTCCTGAGATAAGGCCGCCAGAAACTGAAGAATCAAATCCGGTTCGCGCCGCGCCGCATTCATGAGGCGGTTGGCCCAGAAATCGGCGCGTTCGCGATCGCGCTGGCGATGGTCGGTCTGCACGAACAAACGGCGCAGGTTTTCAATCAGTGCCAGGCGCAGCATCAATGGCAAGGCCCACAATTCGGCAATAGAGAGTGGAGCAACTTCTTGATAGGCCGCCACGAACGCCTGCACATTGGCACGGTCGAGCCGGTTATCGGTGCGGGCGATCAGTTCCTGGGCCAGCGCGTAGACACGGGGCACAAAAATGGGCCGCTGAGGCTGCAGCGAATCGCTCGACAACTTTACAAACGGCGAAGCTTCCACCACCGGCAGCTCGCGATAGAAGCCCCGCGAAAGCGACTTCTTGACCTCCAACACCTGTCCCTGAATGATATAGGCGTTATCGAGCAGCCACTCCGCCGAAAGCGAAACCGGCTGGTCGAGCCGCGAGGCTTCCAGCAGGTTATCGTGTACGCCTTTAATCACACGGGCGTTGCTGCGCAAACGATGCAGCAGGAGCGGGTTGTCGCCCTGGCTCTTTTGCGGTTTATGACGCCGGGCCCGTTCGCGAGCGTTTTGGGCGAGCTTTTCGAGAGTTTCAGGGGCGCGGCGCTGCAAAACGCCATTGATATCGTCGGCGGCACTTAAATGGGAAATGCGTTCGACGAAAGTCGTGGGTCGCAGGCTTTCATCGGCCCGCAAAATCGCCAGCGCCCGGGCCAGGCGGGGCACCGGTGCTTCCACCAGAACCAGAATTTCACCCCGCGCCAGGGTGTTTTTATAGCGCTCAATCACCGTATCGCGAATTCCCTGATCGAGCGTGCGGGCCAAACCATAGCCGGTAGCGGCACCGACCAGTGACGGAACCGCGCGTGCTACACGTAAAGCCGGGAATGCGGCAGTGAGAGCCAGGCCGGCCAAACCGCCCCATATCGCTCCCTGCCCGCCCGAAACTTCGTGCTGCACGATATGGATGCGACCGTCTTCGGTTTTGTAGAGAAGCGCCGCGCGTGAAAAGCCTTTTTTACGCAGGCTGCGCAGTGATTTGACAGCAACATCGCGCTCTGGAAAAAACGCTAAAATTAACCCGGGTTCGGACATAATATCTAAAAAATATAAGGATGCGACGGTCACTTGATAAAACGACCAGACACAAATATCCGCTACGTTTTAGAAATGCGTCCAGGCACTTTTGGCAGCCCCGTTACGCTCCTCCACATCCTGCAACACCACCGGGAGAGAATCGCCTCGTAGCGCAACACATCGCCCAATTCGGGTCACAGGAATACTCGTAGCCGCACTCACTCCCTGCGAAATGGATGCCACACTTCCGGGTAATACGCACCAGAGCAATTCGTAATCTTCACCGCCATAGAGCGCCCACTGCAGGGCGCTCACTTCAAAGCCCTGCTCCCCCGCCGCCCGGGCAGCAGTATGGCAGGCCGGGGAAATAGGCAAAGCCGTCGTATCAATTTCAATCTGCACCCTGGAACGCCGTGCAATGTGCCCCGCATCCCCAGCCAGGCCGTCCGAGAGATCGAGCGAAGCGTTGGGGCCATACCCCATCTCTGCCTGCCGCCTGGCCGCCAATCCGGCCTCCAAACGCGCCTGCGGATCGAGGTGGCGTTGAATGAGAAGCTCTCGCACATCACCGGGCACTTCCACCTCGGGATGCTGCAACAGGAACAGCCCGGCCGCCGAGTCGCCCAAGGTTCCCGTCACTAACACCTCATCTCCCTCGCGGGCTGCTTCGCGCAGTGGCGGACGGCTTTGCCCGGCGTCGCCGATCAGCGTCACGCTCAGCATCACTTCACGGGCGCTGCGCACAGTATCGCCCCCAGCTACGGTGCAGCCATATTGCGCCGCCGCGCTTTCCATACCTTCGTAAAGTGCTTCAAGCCATGCAACCGCGCTATCCTCTTCGAGCAGGGTTTCGCTCACGGCCAGCGATACGAACGCCGCTACCGGTTGCGCGCCTTTCGCCGCCAAATCGGAAACATTCACGCTGATGGCCTTGCGGCCCAGTTGGAACGGTGTGCTCCAATCGCGCCGGAAATGCACCTCTTCGACCAGTGCATCGCAAGTAACGACTGGAGTGTGTAGGGACGACAGCACCGCTGCGTCGTCGCCTATGCCCGTCACCACACCCTCGCGCTGTTTTAAACGCGAGGCACAGTGGGCGATCAATCCGAATTCGCCTAACTCGCGCAGATTCATGATGTTTTTGCCGATTCAAACTCCCGGCACAACGCGCGCACCGCATCGGCCATGGCTTGGTCATCTGCCTGACGTGTCACTGCGGAGATGACACAGGCCATGGCCGCGCCCTGCCCTGCCAGTGAGGCGATATTTTGCAACTCCACCCCGCCGATGGCCGCCACGGGTAGCGGAGTCGCTTCCACAATGGCACGCAACTTCTCCAGCCCGATAGGCACCCCGGCATCCAGCTTGGTGGCGGTGGCAAAGATTGCCCCGGCCCCGATATAATCGGCCCCGGCCATATGGGCCGCCCGCGCTTCGGCTTCATCGCCGCAGGAAACGCCGATAAGTTTGTCCTCGCCCAGAATTTGCCGGGCTTCACGCACTCCGGCGTCATCGGGTCCTAGATGCACTCCGTCGGCATCAACTTTGCCCGCGAGGCGCGGATCGTCATTGATGAAAAAAAGCACACCCGCTTGACGGGTCATTTCGCGGAGACGGCTCGCGATTTCATATAATTGCAATGCCGGGGTTTGCTTGCCACGTAGTTGCAACACGGCTGCACCGCCTGCAATCGCAGCCTTTGCGATGCGCAGGTGATTGTCGGGCGTGATTTCTCCTCCGGCTCGTTCGTCCGTGATAACATAAAGGCCGTGCAATTGAGCGCGGCGTTGCTGTCGTATTGTCGAATAGTTCGCCATTCTCTTGAGTAAAACACGTCTTGCCACACCGTGAGTAAGCGGGCGAACGTGGAATAATACAGCCACCGGTGCTGGTGCCGGTCGGCCAAAGTTTTATCGAGTTTCTGTTTTTTGCGCCAACGTTTATGGAAAGTTCACTGATTCGAATTCTACCGGCATGCTTGAGCGAGCCTTTGCCGCCCGGCTGGGACAACCTACCCGAACAGTATGCAGTGGAAGTAATGCCGGAGGTCGAACGTCCCGAAGTGGTGACGATGGCATTGCAAACCACCGAACCGGACATCCTCATTCTGGATGCCGATTTCCCCGACGTCGATATCTTCGAAATCGTGCGGCAATCCCTGGAAGCGCGTCCTGGCCTGGCCGTTTTATTGGT
>DAITOV010000348.1:0-5678 GCA_036833945.1 Abditibacteriia bacterium | reverse complement strand
ATTTATGCAAATCATGATTAAACGCTTGACATGACTTATTAAACAGCTTCTAAGACCAAATTCATGCAAAAACTGTGTTATGATGAAAGCGATTGAATCGCGTAGCGGTTCGATAAAGGCATTGTTGCACATCTCATCGTATAACTACATCCAGGCAAAACCATACCATCCATGCAAACTCTGCGAGTTTCAGCCAAGAGCAAAGCCAACACCGTCGCCGGGGCGATTGCGGGGGTTATCCGCGAGCAGGGCGTCGTTGAAATCCAGACGGTCGGTGCGGGCGCACTGAACCAGGGCATCAAGGCCATTGCCATCGCGCGCGGCTTCCTGGCACCCTCGGGGGTGGAGATCGTCTGCATCCCTTCGTTTTCCGATATCGAAATCGACGGTGCCGAACGCACCGCGATTCGCTTGCTGGTACAGCCCAAAGAACGATGAATTATGAATGATGAACGCTGAAGTGAAAGACCGTTCATTCATAATTCAACATTCATCGTTCATCATTGTCCCATGCAGCGTCTCGCTCTTCTTGCCAACCCCAGCGCGGGGCTTAATGCGGTGGAAGCCGTCAAGAAAGTCGTGCAGAACTCGCGCCGCCGCGCCCTGGAAGCGGCGGTACACGATCTCTCCCGCCGTTTTGAAGTGGAATTTTACGCCGAAACCAGCCGCGAAGCGATTGAAGAACGTGCGGCGCAGGTGGTGCGCGACGGTGTGACCACCGTTGTGGCTGCCGGGGGCGATGGCACCGTGAATGCCGTGGTCAACGGCATGATCCAGTCCGGGCGCTGCCTGGAAGGAGTGCGCCTGGGCGTTTTGCCCACCGGCACCGGCAACGTGGTCGCCTTCAATATGGGTATTCCCCGTGAGTGGCGGCCCGCGTGTAAAGTCATTCGCAAAGGCCACACCCGCCGCATCGACCTGGGGGTGGCGCATGCCGGAAGCGGTCGCAAAGCCCAAACCCGTCACTTCCTGCTCATGGCCGGTATTGGCTACGACGCCAAGGTGATTGAAGACACCAGTCTGCGCTTGAAATATGTGCTGCGCGACTTCGCCTACGCGCTCAAAACCCTCGAAAACGTGGTGCGCCACCAGGGCACACAGGTCACGCTCAAGCTGGACGGGCACCGCACTTACGCCGATATCGCCTGGCTGGTGATGGTGGGCAATGCGGCTTCGTATGCCTGGAATATCAAAATTACCCCGCACGCCGTCCTGGACGACGGCCTGTTGGATGTATGCTTGATGCCGTTTGAGAACAAGGTCATTTCGGTGCAACAGGCCTTGCAGGTGCTCACCGGCCAGCACATCGAACGCGGCATCGCCAAATACTGGCAGGTAAAATCGCTCAAAGTGGAAAGCAGCCCCAACGTGCCGATTCAATTGGACGGCGACGAATGGAACAGCACTCCGGTGGAACTTTCGTTGTTGCCCGGGGCGTTGGAAGTGTTGGTGCCGGAAGAAGAGTAGGGGGTGCTGGGTGTGAGGCGCTGGGCACTGGGTGAGGTGACTAAAACTCAAAGGTTTATATTCTCTCCCGGGCGCCTTTACAATGCCGGTTCTGGCGAGATAGCCAGGATAAGCGTTATGCCCAGGGCGCAGCATGCTGCGCCCCTACATGTAGAAATCTTCGCGTTCTTAGCGACCTTCGCGGTGAAATCCCTCTGTGTTCTCTGTGGTGAATTAAACTCATTTCTATGAAAGAACGCACCGTCACCGGGCGGCAACTGGTGGACACCTTGCAAAACCAGCTCATTCCCTGGGCGCAGAGTGGTGCGCCGCTGGTGTTGCTGGATACGCCGCCGCTGGTGATCGGGCCGAACCAGGTGCGTCAGGAACCGGGCCGGGCTTTGCCTTCGTTGCGAGGCCGTGGCAGAGCCTTTCGCGAGCAGTTCTGGCGCGATGAAAATCTCAATTCTCTTTCGGTGCCCTATATGGGTTGTGTGGTGGAAGGTGAGGCCGATCTCGTCGCAGGCACCACCGCCACCCACTGCCGCAAATTGAAAATTCCCGGCACGCGCTGGGTTGTGCAGATGCCTCGCCAGAGCTTTTTCGTTTTGCCGCCGGGTGTGCCCATTTCTTCGGGCCAGCGCGCGCACTGGCACCGTCCCAATGCCGAAGCTGCCTACAGCCGCATTTTCTGGATGCACGTGATGGAAACCGGAGTGCATTGCCATTTCAGTACCTCGTCGCAGGGCAAGCTGTATACCCATCCTTACTCCTTCGTCACCAGCAGGCAGGTTTCGCCGCTGGCCCAGGCGCTCATTCACGAGTTGCAAACGCACTCGCCGCAGTATGTTTCCATTGCCTATCATCTGCTGGGGCTGATGCTGCGCTACATGCAACGCAGCATTGAAACCACCGTTTCGCAGACCCAGAAAGAGGTCGATTATGCGCTGTTTCCACCGCCCGCTCCCGATGCCGTGCTGCAACAGGCTCTGAGCGTGATTGAAGGCGAGTTCAGCTTGCGCAGCCTGACTGTCGAGCAATTAGCCAACCGGCTGCATATCTCCACCGTCCACCTCAACCGGCTCTTCCGCCGTGAACTCGATAGCACGGTGATGGCCTATATCACCCGGCAACGCATGGAACTGGCAAAGCAGTTGCTGGTGGAATCGGCCCTGACCATTGAGCAAATTCGCATGAAATGCGGCTATGGCACCTCTTCGTCTTTTATCAAGGCGTTTGTGCGGCATTACGATATGAGTCCGACCCAATACCGGCTAAAAGCCGGAAGCCATGTTGCTTAGGGACAACAGGGATTTGTTATGGACAACGATTTTCGTTAAAAAACTCCCCCGCTTCAGGTTTAGCGAACCGGTAAAGAGGAAATACTTAAGGTGATTGTGTTTTCCCGGTTTTGCCGAAATAATAGGCCGGGATTTCGATTCATTTTTTCATCGAAGGAGTTTCCCATGAAGCTGAGGCTGAAAGCGTTTACCTTGATCGAGTTATTGGTTGTCATTGCTATCATAGCTATTCTTGCCGCTATTTTGTTTCCGGTGTTTGCGCGGGCGCGTGAGAACGCCCGCCGCAGTAGTTGCCAGAGCAATTTGAAACAGATTGGTTTGGGGTTTGCGCAATATACGCAAGATTACGACGAAAAGCTGCCGGGGCATCGGAATTTCGGTTCGCCCTATAATGTCGATTGCACCGGTAACATATCGGGTGGTTTAATGTTTGGCACTTGGCCTACTTATGTCGATCCCTACGTCAAGAACTGGCAGGTGTTCAGTTGTCCCAGCGATAACAAGACCTATACCGGCGGTTGTGTTTCTTACGGTGCCATGTCGTATGCTGTCAGCTTCAATAACCTGGCTTATGTTTCCACTTCGGCTGCCACTGTAGGTATCACCGAACCGTGCACCGGAAATTGCGGTATTCGACTGGATAATTTCCCGGCTCTGGCTTCGATTGAAGATGCCTCCGGAACCATTCATATTCTCGATTCGCGCGGCACCAGCGCTACCAACGGCTATGATGTCGTGAGTCCCGGGGCCGGAGAAACCACAGCCCAGGGCTACTCCTATTATTCCGCCGACCGTCACTTGGATACAATGAATATCTTGTTCCTCGATGGCCATGTCAAAGCCATGAAACGCTCGAATATTAACGGCCCTTCCAAAGCGCAGTGGCGTTATTGGACGACTTCGTTGGATTGAGGAACCGCGCAATCCAGACAAAACTCCTCCCCCTCAGGGGGAGGTTGGGTGGGGGAGTCGGGGACTAATGCGAAGCGATAAAACATGAATGATGAATTGAAATACAGTTCACCATTGATAATTCAAGATTCATTTTTATTCTCGACCTCCCTCCCCCAACCCCTCCCTGAGGGCGGGGAGAATGCGCGCTCCAGGCAAAACTCCTATTTAAACTCCATTCCTATGCGTTATATCTCTCTCCTTCTTATCTTCGCTCTGGCGGCTTTCCCACACCTGCCCGCCAGCGCCGCGCCGCTTTCCATCGTAGTGCAGAACCGCAGCAGCTATAAAATCGTTGTCCCGCAAAACGCGCCCGCTTCCTTGCTGATTGCTGCTCTAGAGCTGCAAGAAACCATGCAGGAAGCCACCAGTGCAACCCTGGTCATGCAGCAAGACGATACGCCCGTCGATGCTCCCTTCATCAGCCTGGGTGCCACTAAACAGGCGCAGACGGCCAACCTGTTGCAGCGCAAAATTGCCGAGGAAGGCTTTTCCATCCTCACCCGCGACGGCAACCTCTACATCTGGGGTCCCGATACGGCCAACGGCCAGACTACCGTCAACGGTGGCATCAGTAATGGCACCGCCAACGGTATCTATAGCTTCCTCGAAGATTATTTAGACGCGCGCTGGCTGCTGCCCGGCGACCTGGGCCGCGATGTTCCGCGCCGTGACACGCTGTCTCTTCCGGCTATCGATCGCACGCAGGCACCGGGCTTCATCAATCGCCGCGAGCCGTATATCCAGAACGGCAGACCCGCCGTGCAGCGTTGGCAGGCGCAGCAGAAACTGGGCTTTTCGTTTCGCATCGACCACGCCCACAACTGGGAGATCGTGGAACCGGAACTGCATAAGGAACACCCCGACTGGTTCCCGCTCATCGACGGCAAACGCACCGTGCCGACGGGCCGCTACAAACTCGAAACTACCAATCCCGGCCTGGTGCGCTTTTTCGCCGACCGGGCCATTGAAGACCTGAAAGCCAACCCCAAAAAGACCTTCTCACTCTCGCCCAGCGATAGCCGTGGCTGGAGCCAGAGCCCGGAAAGCCTGGCGCTGTGGGACCCCACCCCGCCGGGGGGCGACCATCCTTCGGTGACGCCGCTGATTCTCAAGTTCTACCGCGACGTGGCGCAAATCGTGAAAGACGAATACCCGCAAGGACGCCTGGCCGGATACATCTACGCCGACTACCTTTTCCCGCCCACCAAAGGCGGCATGACGCTGCCCGACAACTTCTACCCGGTGGTGGCGCCGTCCATCAACTACGGCTACACCCTGTATCGCGAGGATATCCAGAAACAGTTCCGCGACCTGATGCGCGACTGGTCGAAAGTGACGCAGAACCTCTTCTACTACGACCTGCCCAACACCGCCGGTCCCAGCGGCGGCGCTCTCTTGCCCGCTGCGCCCGAGATTCTGAATGCCATTTTCCCTGTCCTCATCGAGAACAAGGTAAAAGGCGTTTATATCTATGGCACCGATAGCTGGAACAACGCCGCGATGGCCAATTATATTCTGGCCAAGATGATGTGGAACCCCCGGCTGGATGCCGTGGTATTGCAGCGTGAATGGCTCCACCGCGCCTATGGCCCACAGGCCGGAGCGGTGATGGAGGCCTTATATAACCGCCTCGACGACGTTTTCCGCGACTACTACCGCAAGAACCACAACGCCAGCTATACCCTGACCGACGACATGTGGAAGACCATCTACGCCCCGCATTTCGCCGAGTTTGAAAAGCTGCTGGTGCAGGCCAAGGCGCAGCCGATGACGGCAGCGCAGGCCAAACGTTTCCAATTGCTGGAAGACAACATGGCGGTGATGCTGTGGCTGTTGCAGACCAAAAAGCTGCTGGCGGCCGATTATAAATCAAGCTTCAACCGCGACGAAGCCACAATTACCAACCTGCTGTTTTCGCGCAACGCCGATTACGACCTCTTCCCCGGCGTGGCTGCCAAAGCCCCGGCTACCCCGCGC
>DAITOV010000347.1:0-5680 GCA_036833945.1 Abditibacteriia bacterium | reverse complement strand
GCTTAAAGGGCAGCAGCATCTTTTGCAGCGCACCGCCCCCGGTGGAGAGCACGATACTAAAACGCGTGTGTACAACGCGGATTCCTGCGTTGCGCGCCGCATCGGCGGCATCTTCCCAATCGCGGCAAACTTCGGCCAGGAAATCGTCGCCGGGCGCGCTGTCTTCGGTGAGAATTTTGTCGCCGCAAGAACCGTAGTAACCCACCGCAGAAGCACACAGAAAAACGCGCGGCAACTGAGGCAGCCTGGCCAGGGTCTCGCTGAGCAGCTTCGTGCTGGCTACCCGGCTCTCGTAAATGCGTTTTTTCTTCTCCTCACTCCAGCGCCCCATGATCGGTTCGCCTGCAAGGTGAATCGCGGCGTCAATGCCGATAATCTTGTCGCGTTCTTCAGGAGGAAAAGCATTCTTCTCCGGTTGCCACTGCACTTCCAACGAGTTGCGTGACGCGCTCCGCGTAAGGCGCAAAACCTCATGCCCATCGTCTTCCAAAGATTTAACGATAGCCGAACCAATCAGCCCATTAGCACCGGAGATGAGAACTTTCATGAGAATTCACCACAGAGGACACAGAGTTCACAGAGGAATTGTCAAGTATAAATTGAACGAGAACTCTCCCCCTCCAACCCAAAAAAATCTCTGTGAACTCTGTGTCCTCTGTGGTTTAAAATTATCGCGGCACTTCAACCGCGCCCAGCACCTGACGCACGACGTCGTCGGATTTGAGGCCTTCCATTTCGGTTTCGGCGCGCAGCAAAAGGCGATGGCGCAAAACCGGGGCCGCGATCTGTTTAATGTCTTCGGGCAATACGTAATCGCGTCCATTGACCGCAGCCAGGGCTTTGGAGCATTCCAGAAGTGCGATGCTGGCGCGGGGGCTGGCACCCAGCACCAGGGTGGGCAGGTGGCGGGTGCGGGCTACCAGTTGAGCGATGTAGCCTACAATGCCATCGCTCACGGTCAATTTCTGCACGGCTTCGCGTGCGGCGCGCAGGCCTTCACGGTCGATGACCGGGTTGAGGCCGGAAGAAGCCAGTTCGTGGGCATCGAAGCCTTTATCGACGCGCATCAGAAGTGCGGTTTCTTCTTCCAGTGAAGGATAGGTCATCTGTACTTTCATCACGAAGCGGTCTAACTGGGCTTCGGGCAGGGGGTAGGTGCCTTCATAGTCGATGGGGTTCTGGGTGGCAAAGACGGTGAAGAAATCCGAGAGATGGTGGGAATCGCCGTCAATGGTGACGCGGCGTTCCTGCATCGCTTCGAGCAGCGCAGCCTGGGTTTTGGGCGGTGTGCGGTTGATTTCATCGGCCAGCAGCATATCGGTAAATACCGGTCCCTGGCGTAGTGAAAACTCCTGCGAGCGGGTATCGAACACATGGGTGCCGGTGACATCGGCGGGCATCAGGTCGGGGGTGAACTGGATGCGTTTGAAATCGGCCTGCAGCACGTGGGCCAGGGCCTTGGCGGTGAGGGTTTTAGCGACACCCGGCACGCCTTCCAGCAGCACGTGCCCTTTCACCAGAATGGCGATGAGGAACTGGGTGATGACTTCATCTTGCCCCACCACGGCTTTGGCGACTTCGGCCCGCACGGCGTTGCAGAGCTGGCTTACCGGTGCGGTTGAGCCGCTGTGAATCTCCTGTGAAGGGGCAGGAATTCCCTGAGTGGCCTCATTTTGTGTATTGGTTGCTTCGTTACCGTATTCAGAATTGAAATTCACCGTTGATCCAAACTCCTTAGAATTTTGTCCATCTCTTGACTATCGTGCAGCACCTGGGCTTCGTTATCGCTCGAAGTGCGTATTCGTTGTAGGAGATGCTCGATCGCCCTGGCCGAGCCGCCCCCGGCTTCGGCGGCACGCGCGGCTATCAAAGCGTCGTTATCGTTGATGGAGAGTCCCAGACGGCGTGCCAACTGCCGCCGGAAATCTTCCGCTAATATTTCTCCGGCAGCGCGGGGGCGACCCACTTTCTGGAACAGCGCTCCCATCGCCTGTGCCCATTGCGAAGCGCGGGTCACCGGCCCGGCATCGGGCAGCGGCACCGGCGTGCCCAGGCGGCGGCCGTAAAGGAGGGCGACCAGCAATGCCGCCACGAAAATCTGGATTACCGCATAGCGCAAGGGCGGCTGCATCAGATAGTAGAGCCAGTTTTCTTCAAACTTTTCTTCGGTTTCGCCGTGTTGGCGCTCATCGAAAATCACCAGGCTCTTTTCGCTGGCGTGCAAGCGGATGAGGTTGGAAAGCAACACCGCATTGTCGGGTTTGGAAAGAGCGTAATTGGTGAAAAGCAGGGCATCGGGCACCACAAAAACGCGGCCTTTGCCATAGGGAATCTGTGCTAATTGCGTATTGGAAGAGATACGGGCCAGAGGAAGATGTGGCCTGCCGACTTCCAGAAATCCTGCCGAGGCCTGTGCTTTCTTGACTCCACTCCACACCTCGCTGACGGCGTGTTGTTGCAGATTGGCCAAAGGCGGCAGCGGCTCGGAGCTACTTCCGTAAAGGTTGCGATCGGCACCGACGTGGTTGATATCCAATTGCGCCCTGAGATGTTGGATACCGGTTGACTGGTGTTCTTCTTCCCGTTCTCGGTCGTTTTGCGCAGATTCCATCGAAGTCGCCGACCAGATGAGCGTGCCGCCATTTTCCACCCACTGCAAAAGCAGTTTCGATTCTCGCAGCGAAAAGTAGGTCAACGGATCGAGCAGCAGCCACACTCCGGCGTTTTCCGGTATGGCTTTCACCACCTGGTTCTCGACGCGTGTCTGGTAGTTCAAGCGTTCCAATAAAAGGCGCAATCCTTTGCCGCCCAGCGGGGTGGCATCGGTGTAGCGTGCGCGCGGAATCTTCATCTCGGGTTGCGATTGTTTCTGGGACAGCATGCCGATGACGCATGCCATCACGAACAAGACGATCGCGAGAACCTGGGTGTTGTTGGGGCGTTTTTTCATGATGCCGTCTTCGCCTCCACACTATCGACATCGCGTTCAAAAACGGTCCAGTCTTGCTGCGTGCAATCGGCGTTGCCATAGCGGACACGATCGAAACGATGCGTGATGTCGGCCAGCGGCGTCACCAAAAAATTGTGGGTTGGATTCTTTTTCAGGGCGTTGATGTGTTCCCAATTGGTGTGGCGCGCGTCGTAGTGCCACACTTCACGCTCATCCAGGTTCAAAAGCAGGGCGATATAAAGATGGCGCAAAGCCTCACGGTAATTGCCGTCGGCGGCAAAACGGGCGGCACGCGCCCGCAATTCATTGGGAGGCAGCGCCAGGAGTTCGGCATCTTCCGGTGAGAAGGCAAATGCGCCCTGGGGCTGTTTACTGCGTCGATTTCCGATGATTTGCCAGATGAGGTAGGCGATAGCTGCCAGGAGCGCGGCGACGGAGATGAAAAAGACGATCCGTATCCAGGACGGATCGATTTCCGGTATTTTACCTGGTGAGCCGGAGGGGAACAGGTCGCCGAACCATTTAAGGAATCGCTTGAAGGCATCGTTGAGCGCCTTGTAAAAATTGGCCCGCGCTTGCTCGATCCAGGTGGGGCCGGTACGAATTTGCCCCGAGCCTTCGAGTTGGGCGATGATAGCCTGTGCATCGGCCGGGGTGTATTGACTGCGGTCCCAGGCATTGAGCGCACTGAGTTGGGTCAATACGGCAGTGTGGGTTTCCTGCACCGTCTGGCGGGTGACCCTGCCGGAATATCTGCCGCTCCCCAGCCCCGGAGTGCTGCTGAGCACGGTTTGGGTAGCGCCATCGGCGCGCCGCACGGTATAGGGAGTTGCCAGGGTTTTGAGCACCGGTGCCGGAAGGCGTGGCCCCTGGGTTTCCATCTGCTGGAGCTGTTTGGCGGCCGATTGAAGCAGCGTGCGATATTGGTCAACCGAGATGGTTTGAGGCGCGGCGAGGCAGAGCGAAGGCCATAACCCGACCGTCAGCGTGAGAAACAACAGGGCCGCGCGCAGCATCATGGAGAATAATTTATCATGAACCGGACGGTTGTTCCGGTAATGTCTCGGATGTATTGCCCGGCATTGGAGAGCCGTAAGGCTGAGTAGGCGTGGCCGGTGGATGGGGAAAAGTTGTCTCCTGTGCCGGGTTTGAGAGCCCGATCGGGGAATTGCCAGGGCCGCTAACGCCGTAAGCCGGTGTAGGCTCAACCGGCACACTCGCAAAAGTCGCTTCCTGCGGCGCGGCTACCGGCGCGGAAGTGTGGGCTGTCCATTCCAGGTCGAGCGCTTCCTGCCGTACGCGAACGTCCAGATAGAAGACGGTGAGTAAAAGATAGTAGAGTGGAGTCCACGCCACAGACAAAATAATATTAGTTACGGATATGGCGGCTATCATCAGCCACAAAGTGGCGTCGCTTGTGCCCCGTCCCTGGACGAGGTCGTTCAGGTTGCCAAAGCCGATAATCAGTCCTGCGAATCCTGACAAAATTGCCAGGACCACCAATATGGCCAGGCTAACGATTGCCATCAGGCCGGTGATGCGTCCCCAATGTCCCTTGAGAATCTCATAGCTGCGCCCCATTGAAGCGGTGCCGCGCATATTCTCTTCCATACAGATGACGATGGGAACCAGACTCGCCCAACTAAAGATCAGGGTTGCAACCAGAGTGCCTATAGCAACAAATATGAGGGTCGCTATGATGGCCAGGACAATCTGCAAACCACTGGCCATGTCGCGGAAGGCAAATACGCCCGCAAAACCGATGCCTACCATTGCTGCAAAAACGATAAACAGGAGAATGAAGCCAATAAGACAGGCTAAGAGAAGCATGCCGAGCATTGGCCAGTAGCGTGGCTGGGTAAAATTCCAACATTGTCCAAAAGCCACGTTTTGCCCTCGCACGGCAGCGGCAATACAGCAAACCACCGAACCAATGGAGATTGGCATGACAAAGATGGCTGCTAAGCCCCCAACCGGTAAGAATGCAGCCAAAAAGCTGGTGGCCGTGACAATGGCCGACCAGCCCAGCAAGACCCAGAAATACTGCTTGTAGAGCTTGATGGAGGCGTCGAATATCTCCAGCGTGCCCCGAGCGCGGAGCGGAAATGCGGTGAATGTTTGCATCGTCGAGTAGGTTAGCCGTCCTTTAAAACGTCAACTATTCCAGACCGATGAGCCGTTGTATTTTAACTTGCATCTTACGCCAGAAGTCCATGAACTGCCCGGGCAATCCGGGAGCATCGTGATGATGCTCTTCGAGATATTCATCGAACTCTTCTGTGGCGGAGTCTTGAGTTTCTTCCGTTTCGGGTTCGTGAACTTCGCTGCCCGTAAACCCGACCGACACACTCCAGATGCGGCGTGGCGGATTATCTCCTATCAGGGCCTCCAGGCGCGGCGCACCGGGGGTGGCGCTCATCGCCTCCTGGCGATTGATAAAGCGCAATAAGCCAACACCGGTAGCAAACTGCGGCGCATTGACGCGCTTGCTCCAGCCATCGAGTTCGGTCGGGATGCCCAACCGCACCGGCATGCCAAACACCTGGCCGGCCATTTCCACCGCACCGGGAAGCAATGCTCCGCCGCCGCTGAGGATGATACCGGCCGGGGCGCTTTGACGCAGGCGCGAATGGCCGATGAGATCGAGCGACATTTCAAACAGCTCCATCATGCGCGCTTCGATAATTTCACCCAGCAGGGCAGGGGAGAGCTGCATGCGCTCGCCACTGC
>DAITOV010000346.1:0-5691 GCA_036833945.1 Abditibacteriia bacterium | reverse complement strand
GGGCCTGGCGCAATACACCCAAGATTACGATGAAAAATATCCCGGCACATACGTTGAAGACCCTCTGAGCGGTTGGTATTACGTGATTCAGCCTTATGTTAAGAGTAATCAGCTTCTGGACTGTCCTTCAGCCGCTAATATTACCAACTACAGTGGCGTGCCCTGGGTGGGGAGCGAACGGCTCTCTTATGGCATAAACCCACTCAGCGAAGCGGTCTATCCTCCCATCTTATCCATGACACAACTTCAAAAACCGTCGGAAACCGTCATGGCTGGCGATTCTGGCGAGGTGCGCCTTGTTCCCGAAGGTTATGCCCTGGGGAGCTGGGGGATAGCGACCTCAGGCAAATTGCCCAGCTACCGCCACCTCGAAACCGCCAATATGCTCTTCTTCGATGGTCATGTGAAAGCGATGAAGAAAGCTCAACTCCAGGTCATGGCTAACACTGAAGACGGCGTAGCCTTAGCCGGTGACCAACGCTTCATCCTCTGGAACATTTATTAATCCTCTTTTTAACCCAATCCATTTTTGCCAATCGGAGCATTACCGATGCTCCGATATTGGTTTTCCGCACCTCTTGCATTGCCTCATATCACTTTAAAAAGGATTTCCACTCATGCCACAACGCCCTCGCTACTCCGTTGCAACCGCCGCAATAACCGCTGGTGCCGCGCTGTTGAGTTCTGGGCCTGTGACACAGGCCCAGCCCGTCACCTTCAACGCAAAAAGTAAAACCGTCATCCTTTTGCCCCAGCAGGCAACTGCGCCCGAACGGACCGCTGCCCAGGAACTCGATAACTATCTCACCAAGGCTACTGGTGGCGATTTCACCGTGCAGAGCGAAGGCAGCGCCTCCAAATTCACCTCACCCGCCATTTATGTGGGCAAAACCCAGTTCGCCCAGCGCGCCGGTGTTGCGGTGGACAAACTCGGCTACGATGAATGGCGCATCAAGTCGCACAACAAAAACCTGATTCTGGCCGGTAGCGGCACCCGCGGCACGCTCTATGCCACCTACCGCTTCCTGGAAGATAATGTCGGCGTGCGCTGGTGGAACCCCTGGGAAGAAACCGTGCCAGGGCCTAAAGCACTCACGCTTCCGGTGCTGGACAAACGCGGCAAACCATCTTTCAGCTATCGCGATACCTACATGCTTTATGGCAACGACGAAGGCCGCTTTGCCATTCGCAGCCGCCTCAATCGCGATGGCGATGCCCCGGTAGGCGCACAGTTTGGTGGTAGCCGCAATTACGGCCCACCCTATCACGTCCACACCTTCTTTAAAATTCTCTCGCCCAATGTCTATTATCAGGATCATCCCGATTGGTTTATCGTCCCCAGCGGCGGCATTCCCTCCTCCGGCAACAGCCAGCTCGCGATGTCGAACCCGGCCATGCGCCAGGAGTTTTTGAAACTGCTGCGCGAGATCATCCGCACCTCGCACAAAGATGCGAAGGAAAAAGGCTTGCCCGCCCCCGACGTCTTTAGCGTATCGCAAGAAGACAACATGGTGAAATTTGCCACTCCGGCTGACAAAGAGCTGTTGGAGAAAAACGACGGAGCCGAAAGCGCCATCCTGCTCGAATTCATCAACTATCTGGCCGATGGCATTAAAGACGAGTTCCCAGACGTTTATATCGATACCCTGGCCTATTTCAGCGGCGAGAAAGTGCCCAAGACCGTTCGCCCGCGCGATAACGTCATTATCCGCCTCACCGACACCACCAGCAACCAGATTCTGCCCATCACCCATCCACGCAACAAGGTGTTTCACGATAACGTGGTCAACTGGGGCAAAATCACCAAAAACCTGCGCGTATGGGATTATGCCGTGACCTACACCTATCCCGGCTTGCCGATGCCCACGGCCAATACCTACGCTCCCGACTATCGTTTTATGAGGGCCAATAACGTAGTCGGCGTGTTCACCGAGCATGAATATCCCATCACCGCAGATATGCGCGACTTCAAGGTGTGGGTGCAATGCAAACTACTGGAAGACCCCAATCGCGACTATGAAGCGCTCAAAAAGGAATTTACCGATGGTTTCTACGGCCCCGCCGGGGTGCATGTGCGCCGTTACATCACAGCCCTGGAAAACGAAGCCAAACGCGTGGGCGAAGCCGATAAATATGAAGATATCTCGTGGTTCGTTCCCGCCGGACTCTACAACTACCTCTCGATCGACTTCATCATCAAGGCCAACGACATATTAGACCAGGCCGAAAAAGCAGCCGGTGAGAATGCTATCTTGCAGCGCCGCGTGCGCCATGCCCGTATGCCGTTGGATCGTTTCACGGCGCTGATGTACCCCCGACTGACCAAAATCTGGGTGCGTAAAGGCCACACTGCCGAGTCAATGCCGGTTAAGCAATCAGTTGTCACGGCCCGCTATTTAAAGTCGTGGAAAGAACAAGCCGACCTGCGCCTTCTCGCAGCCCACCGCGCCGGTGAATACGCAATTGCCGAACAGGAAGTTATTAAATTAACCCAGGGGTCGTTCTACCACGATAAAATTCCGGCTAAATTCCGCGATCTCCCGAAAGAAAACGTCACCGTCTATGGGCCACGCGATACCCGCAACTATGCCGGACAGGCCAAACTTGTCGCCGATACCACCACGGAACTCGGCGAAGCCACTCGCCTTGAAATTCCCGATGATGAGTTGGAGCGCTATAAACTGCCCATGCCGTGGGGCGTTTACGATGTGACCGGCAAAAAAGAGTTGACGCTCAACCACATCAAACCCGAAGACGTGACCGGCCCCGGCTATCACTGGTATCGCCTCAATGATGTCGCGCTGTCTAACTATTCCTATCTCTATTTCTTCTGGTCGTGGATCATTCAGACCGATTTGAACCTGGATTACGACGAAGAAAAACCCCAGCAGCAGTTTGAGATATGGGCGAACGTGAAGTTTGAAGGCCCCGCCTTCCCACATGGCAAAGCCACCGATAAGAACGCTATTTCAGTGGAACGTATGGTGCTGGTGAAGAAGTAATTTTGTTTTCAGCGACAAGCAGAGACGCCATTTCCATTTACCTGGAAATGGCGTTTTGCTTTTTTGGAGTGCGGTGACTCGTCACCGCGAGAGAGGTAACCGAGCATTGATAGCCTCTCTCAGGAAATTTAGCCACAGATTAACACAGATTTCACAGATGAGAGGCAGAAGTCATTGAAACATTTTATCTCGTCATCCGTTGATGAAAGCCTACTACTGATCGTAAATGTAACCTTAATCCGTGTAATCTGTGTCAATCTGTGGCTAAAGAAAAAATTGCGCAAACTTGCGACGAAGTTTGCGTAGCCGTAGGCTTTGCGTGCTATGGAACGCTGACAAGTCACCGCACTCCAAAATTATCGCCACAATAGATCAAGAGTAGAATACATCGCTTAAAATTACGTTATAATTCAAGAGTAGGTGCCTATTATTGCATAATAATCGCTCCAAGGATGATCGACACGAAGAAAACTGGAACTCCTAAATATATCGCTTTAGCCGAAGAACTTCGGTCACAAATTGAAAAAGGCACCTTACGGCCGGGCGACCGCTTGCCCACTTTTGCTGAAATGTGCGCCCGGCACGATGTGACGCCTACCACCGTCACCAATGTGTATGCGCTGCTAAAACAGGAAGGTTTAATCATCTGCGAGCGCGGGCGTGGTTCGTTCGTGGCGGAACCTCCCCCAAAGACCGAAACCGGCCTGATCGGTGTGACGAATATGGCCTCTGCCATCCACCCTTACTCGGTGGAACTCATGCGAGGTTTCCAGGAGACCGCATCGACCTACGGACGCGAGCTACTGCTGATCGACGAAACGCTGCCCCGCGACTGGGAGCGGATGGACGGCGTGATCGCTCACGGCTCGGATGCTAACGAAATTCTTTGCCGCTTGCCCAAAGGCATGCCCGCAGTCGCGGTGATGACCTCGACACCCAACGCCGTCTGCGTGACCGCCGACGACTACGCCGGTATCAGTGAATTGATGGAGCATCTGCTTTCGCTGGGGCATCGACGCATCGCGGCGCTCTTCGATCCGCTCTCGCCGCGCCGCCTTTCGGGCTACCGCGCCGTGCTGCATGAAGCAGGACTCGCACCCGATTCGCGCTGGGCACGATTTATTCACCTCAATCTCGACCAAAAGCAATACTATTCGCAACTCGGTTATGAAGCGATGCAACAATGGCTGCAGGAAGACTGGGACGAACTGGGCTGCACCGCCATCGTGACCCAGAACGACGACACCGCCAACGGCGTGATTGCCGCCCTGCTGGAATCGGGAAAGCGCGTGCCGGAAAATGTGAGCGTGACCGGTTTCGACGGTGCCTCTTCGGCGGCGTACGCACGCCCGGCGCTCACCACGGTGCGGGTGCCGCTGCAGGAAATCGGTTCCAGTACCGTTGAACTGCTGCAAAAACAGATCGACGGGGAAACGGTGCGTCCCTCAACACTGACATTGCCCGTTACCCTTGTCACCGGCGACTCAACCGCTCCCGTGCCCTCCCTCATCCCATAAATTCCTATGAACGCTCCTGAACTCATCTGCCGCCCCCTGCCCGCTTTCGATATCAACGACTGGAACGCCATCGAGGCCGCATTCGCCGATGCCGACAGTTGCGCGTTTCAACAAGCCTGGCTCGAGGCCCCCGAAGCCGATTTCCAACCGGCCACGGTGCGAGTGGGCCGGCAAGGCAACCTGCTCTGGGTATACGCGGAACTTGGCGATGTGGATATCTACAACGATGCCACCCACCTCAACGACGCCACCTACGCCAAGGGCGATATTTTTGAGATCTTTGTGCGTCCCGACGGGCAGGACGATTACTACGAGTTCCACACCACGCCCGAAAACCACAACCTGCAACTGCACTGGCCCGATAATCAAGCGGTATGGGGCTGTGAAGACACCCAGGAAAGCCTGGCACCCTACTTCACCGACAAGCCGCTGATTCGCAGCAATACACAAGTGCAGCGCAAAAATAACCTCTGGCGCGTCATCGCCTCGGTCCCTGCCGATATTGCTCGCTCGGGCACCATCGAAGCCGGAGATACGTGGAACTTCTCCTTCAGCCGCTACGACTGCACGCGCGGGCGGGAATTGCCGGTATGGTCGGCCAGTTCACCCCATGCCGAACCTCGTTTCCATCGCCAGCAGGAATGGGGCAAGCTGATTTTTAGCCGTTAAGAAAATGTTTTCAGCGTCAAAGCGTCGCGCGCGTTGCGTACGCTGTACTGTACTCTCTTCTTCTCTTCTCTCCTCTTCTCTGCACAAGGATGTCACACGGACGGTAGTGTGGACGTAACCTGGACGTCACGCGGACGCCTATCCGCTGCTAAACGGCAAAACTGCCTTATTTTCGTCAAATTAACGGCGTAAAGGCGTTTTTTGCGTCCGGGGGATGTCCGGTGCACTTTGCGCGGGTTGCCACGGATGTCCGGGGATGTCCGCCGGACGTCCGCAGAACGATGTGAAGTGGCGGCCAGGTGTCCATAACGTGATAGCTCTATTAACAGGATGCACTGTTTGCAACGCACCGGGCACCCACAAGGGGCGCCCCTACGAGTGACATCAACGCCCGGTTACCTCTTCCGTATTCCGTATTCCGTATTCCGTCTACTGCCTACCGCCGTTCTCCCGCATAATCACAATCCGGTCCACGTAAATCGCTTTCACCCGGGGGTTATTGA
>DAITOV010000345.1:0-5709 GCA_036833945.1 Abditibacteriia bacterium | reverse complement strand
GATTATCGATATCCATAGCCATGTCTGGAAATATCCGCTGCATTTTTCTGACGATTTTCGCCGTCAGGCTTCGCGAGCACGCGCCGGGGATGAAGTCGATTTGACCGTGGTCCACGAAGAGTATGCCCGGCAAGCCTCACAGCCGACACGCACCGTCGTTTTTGGTGGTAAGGCCCGGCTGTCGGGACTGTGGGTGCCTGATGAGTTCGTTGCCGAATATGTGGCGCAGCACAGCGAAAATACGATCGGTTTTCTATCGATCGATCCCACGCAAGAAGGCTGGGAAGAAGAACTCTATTATGGGCATCAACAACTCGGTTTGCGTGGCATCAAAATAATGCCGATGTATGCCGGGTTTTTTCCACAAGACCGGAAATTAGATACTCTTTGGGAATATGCCTCCAAGCACTGCTTACCGGTGCTTTTGCATACCGGCACCACCTTTATTGCCCAAGCCCCGCTGGAATGCACCCTGCCACGCCATATCGACGAAGTGGCAACACGCTTTCCGGAAGCCAGAATCATCATGGCGCATTTAGGACATCCTTACGAAGGCGAATGTATTGCAGTTATTCGTAAGCACCCGCATGTCTATGCTGATATTAGCGCTCTACATTACCGCCCGTGGCAGTTTTATAACAGCCTGATGTTGGTGCAGGAATACGGAGTGTGGAACAAGCTGCTGTTTGGCACCGATTATCCTTTTACAACGGTCGATGCTACGGTTAGCGGATTGCGAAATTTAAATCGTATGACGGAAGGAACCGGCTTGCCGCGTTTGGATGAGGCGCAGATCGAAGCGATGATTTATCGCGATTCGTTAAGCCTGTTGGGCGTGAAGTGGAAGGGTTGAACTCAATCTGCGAACCCCGAGCGTGAGCGACGGGCTGACCTCACAATTTCGTAAGCGCCAATGCCAGCCCGCTTAAGTGGGGGTGTCAATTAACGCCGTTTTGCCATAGGAAGAAAGCCTTGCCTGCGCCTTGCCCCGGAAGGTTCCGCTATGAGTAGCGCAGTCGCGAAAGTCGCGGCCGCAGGCGACGAAAACATAATCGTCGCGTATAGGGCGGTTATGAGTTGGGTCATAGCCCATCCACTCTTCATTTACCAGCACCTCGCACCAGGCGTGCAGCGCGCCTTCGCCGGGCAAATATCCAGAAACGTAGCGTGCAGGCATTTTCAAGGCACGGCAAAGTGCGATCATAGCATGGGCAAAGTCCTGGCAAACCCCACTGCCGGATTGCAATGATTGCGATGCCGAAGTGTTCAGGCCGGTGGTGCCGGGGGCATATTCCAACTGCCGGTAAACGAAATCGCAAATTTCCAGCGGCGTGGCACTTTGCAATGTTGTTGCGTCGCGCCGGATTTGCGGGGTCAGGTTACAAAGCGCCGAAGGGAGTAAGAATGCCCCCAGGCCACTGGGCGGCAGGTTTACCGATTGCGGCACGTTGGTATCGGGAACATGAGAAGTAACGAGTATCATCTCGAAACGCAACTGTTTGGCCAGGCGGCGATGGTGAAGCAAAAGAAGCCGATTGCCGAAATCATCGGTTTTTTCCTCGCAGCCATCGGGCTGGGGATGGCACTGCCACTCCAGGCTTTGCAAAGTTTGTCCACCACGTGATAAGGGCGGCAGCAAGCGCAGTTCCCGGCGGCAGTCGGAAACCGGGCCGGAATATTCCACGCAAAGCGTTCGCGAGGTGCGCAAAGTGATCACAGGCTTTAGTTTACGGGAACGACTTTTGCACAGTAGCAAATGTTTAGAGTCAAGGAGACTGCTATGAATTCCCCCTCTGCCAACGAGCCGCGCTTACGTGAACACCCCGTTTCCCGCTTCGAAGGCGACGTGCATTTTTTCGATTTGAATACTGCCGCTCAGAATCTCAATGAAGAATTACATTCATCGACGAGAGGACACAGGCAAATCGCCCTTTATCACTACGGCTCCGTGACCCAGGTACTGTTTGCCTTCGATGAAGGCGGCGGTTTGGAAGAGCATTCGGCCAACGGCGTGGTTTCCATTCATGTTTTGAATGGACGCTTAGCCGTTAGTGCCGGTGGCGAAGATCATGAATTACAGAGCGGACAGGTTTTGATGTTGGCCCCCGGCGTGCGGCACGACGTGCGCGCTCTCGAATCGAGTAATATGCTATTGACGGTACATCTTCATGGCGCAAAACACGATGACGCACCAAGACGCACTGAAAATGAATAGGGCGGGGAACAAAAATGGGCAAACTGCAATTCTGTGATGTCGCGGGTCTGGAGTTTCATAACTCAGGCCCGCAATGGGGCGAAGAAAGCGAGCAGCTCGATGTCACGGTCCTATCGTGGGAAGAAGGGCGTGGGCTGGAAACACAGGTTAACTCCGAACTCGATGTTGTGTTCGTGGTGTTGCAGGGCGAGGGAGTAGCGACGGTGGGGGGCGAAGAAATCGCTCTGAGTCCGGGTGTGGTGTTACCGATTCCCAAGGGCGTGGAGCGTGCGGTGAGAAGTACTTCGGAGCGGCTGACTTATGCCTCTATCCATCAACGCAGGCGTGGTTTGATGCCTAAGTTTTAAAACGAAAAAAGTGGGAAGCGAGTTATTTCGCTTCCCACTTTTTTATTTGCGTCAATTTGCGAACTCCGAGCGTGAGCGACGGGCTGACCTCACAGTTTCGCAAGCGTCCATGCCAGCCCGTCGCTTACGCTCTGGGTTCGCAAATAAATGCACTCGCTCTACTTCTTCACCGGCAAGGTCTTTTCCGTCCCATCCACCTTCGGCGGTGTCAAAACTGGGAAACGATCGTTAATCAGGAAAACCCGATAGCTTTGACCTTCGATATAGAGCGGTAACGTCTCCGAAGCCTGATAGTTCAGCGGCACATCGAACATGGCATCGGCGACGGCGGCATCGGAAGCCACGCCCAAACGGTTGATATTGAATTTCACATTGCCTTTCCACGGCTCTGTCGAAAGGTTGACCACCGCAACCATCGCGCGTTTGGTTTTAGGGTCGACCCAGGCGCTGGCGCGCACTCCTGCTGGCGCAGCGTCGATGACGGACTGGTTCCAGTAGGGCAGGAACTGGGCATCGGCATAACGTTCGCGCAGCAGTTGCAAACGCACCCACGGGTCGGCCATGCGGCTATAGCCCAACGCCGTGCGGTAGATTTTAATGCGTCCGCCGCCTTGTACCATCAGCGTATCGTGCAACAGCGCCATGCTGCGCATTTCGTTTTCGGTGATAGGCAGCTTCATCCAGTTCCACCAAATCAGGCGGCGCGGCACGCCCTGTAAATCGGTGGCGTAATAAGCGGCGAACTCTTCCGGGCTGAATACTTCCAACACAGTCTTGCCGCGCTTGAGGTGATATTCGCCCGATACCGTGGTGTCGGCAAAGGCATTGATGAAATACAGGGGTTCGCGGCCATCGTGGACATCGATAATACCGGTTGGTTTCACTTCGCCGTGGAAGAGAATGTAGAGGCGCTGCAAGAAATCGCGCAGTTCCCACACCGGGTAAATGCCACGCAGATTGCCCTGGGCATCACGCCAGCCCATGCCGTCGAGCTCGTTGGCGGTGAGTTCGGGCATCATGGTGCCATCGAGATACATGCCGTCGAAACCGAGTTGCAAGGCGTTGTCTTTCGCACCACCCAGCCACCAATCTGCCCAGGCTGCGCTGCCGGGGTTGTTCCAGTAGCTGCCCCAACCCGCGTTACGTGCCGGTTCCTTCAGCATTTCTTTACCGAAGGTATCGAATTCGGGGATGTTGGTATGCACGCCCCAGCCGGAATAGGGCCGGTAGATCATGCCTGACTGATGCACGATATCGACAAACTCTTTCAGGAACTTGCGGTCGGCTTCGCTATACACCCAGGGCTGGCCGAAAATATCGTCGAAGTCCGAAAGATAGCTGCTGATAACACGCCCACCAGATTCACGCATGACGGGAAGATCTTTCTTGAACTGTTCGAGCGTATACTCGCGCAATTCCGACGGCTTACCGAATGCGACATGGGCCATATCGCGGCCGCGAGGCAAAGTCTGCCGGATGGGAGTAACCGTGAGGCCAAAGTTGAGGTCGAGCGGCTGTTGCAGCTCGAAAGGTTTATCGGCAAAAGTGACGCGCAATACGACTTCGTTGCCGTTGCGCACCAGGGCAATTTTGCGATTTTCATCGACATTCGACCAACCCCTGTCCGTAGGAGCGAACCACTGCAGGCCACGGTCGTAGTGCCCCAGGAAAAAGGCGTAGGTAAACGGCATACCGCCGTTGGGATAGGCATTGAACCAGCGGTCGAGCGCGCCACTGAGGCCGTCTTGCTTGCTCTTGTTGAAATCGGTCGAAGTGCCATTATGAGTGAAGAGTGATGCCCATTCCGATTTAAGCGGGATGTCCAGCACAATGTTGTTAAGATTGGCCGTTTTGCCTTGCGGGTCGAGTTTGATATCGAAGCGCATGGCCCCATCATAATACACGGCAGTGCGGGTGGTGACTTTCACATCGGCGTTAGTGCGGGCCGATTCAAAGACAGCTTCGCGCTGATTCTGGCTCTGGCGAGTGAGTTTGCCGGTTTCGGCAAGCGGCTTGCCGTTGGCTTCGACTTTGAGTGAAAGCGGGCGACTTAACAACTCTTCGCCACGAGTAAGAATGGAACTGGGTAAGCCGTTTTCGTCCAGGCGATAGCGACGACCCCAGACCGAGGTTTCATTGGGCGCTACGCTTTGCAGCGGCGTGTAGGGCGGGGGAACAATGGGTGAACGTCCCAGGTTCTGATTCCACCAGGCCGGATTTTTAGGACGCTTCAGGGTTTGTTTGGCGCTCTCGAGGACCTTGCCGCCAGCATCCAGCAGTTGTGCTTCAACTTGCGCGGCGGCCTCTTCGGGCCATTGCGTTGTGCTTAAATAGAGGCGCGCTTCGCTGCGGTTCTCTTTATCGAGCGGTTGTTCTTGCGTGACGATCTTATCGCCAATCTTCAATTGGGCTTGAATTTTAGCGGCCTCGCTCGATACTTCATCCATACGCAGATCGAGGCGCAGTTTCTGATGTTGGAGGAAAAACGGCGTGAGGGCGAGATCGAATTTAGGCAAAATCGAAAACGGCGTGAGTTGGCTGGCGAGCAGCTTGCCGCTTTGCGGATCGCGAAAGCGCGTGGCCACGACATAATCGCCCGGTGCTTTAGTGATATCGAGTGGGATATACCCGGCTTTGCCAGGCTCGACGGTAATGCTGGTCGTTACGCTTTTGACGGCTTTATAACGTTTGTTGAGTTCTTCGAGAAAGCTCGCTTCGTTGCGAAACGATTGGGTAGGCTCTTTAGGATCGGTAATCGGCTGGCCGGTTTTGCGGGCGACCAGTAAGCGGTCCCATAAATCCATATAAGTCAGACTGCCTTCAACGCGGGCATCGGCGCGATAGAGTTCGGCTTCGGTTTGCAGCGTATAGGGTTTGTCGCGCTGATGGTAGAGCACGGCGCGCATTCCAATGGGAGTGATGCCCTCTTCGGTTTGCTTTGGGGAAGGACGCAATTGTCCCACCTGCGCCAGACGAAAGACCGGTGAGTTCTGATCGCCAAAAATCAGGCGGGCTTTGTTTTCCGAACGGTAGTTAGTCTGGCCAAACGACCACATATGTGCCCAGTCGGCTAATTGTTTACGCGGGGTAATAGTTTGGATGAGGGCATCGAAAAACCACTCCGTGCCGGGCGTGGGCACTTTGGCG
>DAITOV010000344.1:0-5728 GCA_036833945.1 Abditibacteriia bacterium | reverse complement strand
AAAACCATCGTCGCCGTTCAGCACCCCAGCCTCCAGCCTCCAGTCTCCAGCCTCATTCTCCTCCACGGCTGGACCGGCTACCGCACCGGCCCCCATCAAATGTTGGCACGTGCGGCCAGACAATTCGCGGGTCAATTGCGCTGCGCACTGCGCTTCGATTTCGCCGGACGTGGCGATAGCGAAGGCGAGGCTGCGCTCAGTACGCTGGCAACCATGGCCGACGATGTGCGGGCGGCGATTCGTTTTGCCCGTGAGAAGCATCCGCAAACTCCCATCATTCTGGTGGGTCTGTGTTCGGGTTGTGAAATCGCTTTTGCTGTGGCCGATGAGCCAGGCGTGGCGGGCTTGGTGTTGTGGAGCGCTCCGGTATTTGCGGCAGGGCAGTCGAGCGAGCGCGTGGCACGCAAACGTTCCAAACATCTCAAGGATTATGCGCGCAAACTCCTGCGCCCGGCGACCTGGGGCAAGGTGCTCTCTGGCAGGCTCGATGTGAAAGGCATTCGCAAAGTCGTGGGGCAGGGCGGCGGCGAAGAGTTCAAGAATGCTGAAACGGGCGAGGCCGGTCATCTGCCTCCGGGGTGGCGTAGTGATGCTATGCAGCGGTTCGAAAAAGTGAATGTGCCGTCGCTCCTCATTTATGGCACAGCCGATCCGACCACTCCCGAGGCTTTGGCCTGGTATCGCGGGCAACTGCGTGTGCCACCGGAGGTTCATCTGGTGGAAGGTGCGAACCATTCCTATTATGGTCTTAATTGGGAAAATGAAGTATTTCAGATAACAGAGGCCTGGTTAGCGGCTTTTGAGCGTGCAGATAAGTAATAATGAAAGTGTAAAGTCGGTTTTGTGTTTATTGGTAGTGGCCGTCAAGGATTTATCATGACCCAAGCGCAAAGCGAAAATATTTCCCCTCCGTCGGAAAAGGGCGATGAAAAAACCACGGTATTATATCTGAACCACGTTGCGCAGATGAGCGGTGCGGAACAGTCGCTCCGGGCGCTATTATGGCAGTTTCGCAGGTCGGGCACCGATATAGAACCGGTCATTGCGTTGCCTGGCGGCGGGCCGTTTGCCGATACACTGCGAGAAGAAGCCTGGAATGTGACTTTTGCGCCTATGCGCCGCCTGCACCGCCCGCAGGGGTTTATCGATGGCGTGGCTTCGCTGATGCATGTGTTGCAAACCGCGCCGTTTATTGCGCGTTTGGGCAAGCAAACCGGCGCCCATATCATCCACTCCAATTCCACGACGGCCCATCTGGTGGGCGGCCTGGCGGCGGAGCGCATCAACGTGCCTTCGGTCTGGCATGTGCGCGATCTGGTGCCGCTGACCAAAATTGCACCGGCGCTGGCAGCTCGCTCAACTGTGGTGATTGCCATTTCCTATTCCGTGGCACAGCGGCTGGAAGAAGACGGGGTGCCCAAAGAGAAAATCTGCACTATTCACAACGGCCTCGATCCAGATGAATGGAACGCCCCCGATTCTACGGCGGGCCGCACCTTGCGTGAAACGCTGGGTATTGAAGACGATGCCTTTGTCTTTGGCTGCGTGGGGCAACTGGTGCCGTGGAAAAACCATAAGGCCTTCATCGAAGCCGCAGCCAGCCTCATGCAAGACGATAATTCTGAGAAAGCCCGGTTCGTGATTATGGGCGGCGACTTGTGGGGCGAACAAAAAGATTACGTGAAAGAGTTGCGGACGTTGGTGAAAGAGTATAATCTGCAAGGCCGTTTTAATTTCGTGCCGCATCAAAACGATGCGGTGACTGCTCTTTCTGCTCTTGATTGCATCGTCCTGGCGTCACACGAAGAGCCGTTTGGGCGAGTGCTGATTGAAGGCATGTCGCTGCGCAAACCGGTGATCGCTTTTAATGAGAACGGGCCAAGCGAAATTATTACGCATGAAAAAGATGGATTACTGGTCGATCCGCACTTTGAAGATGGGCTGGCAATGGCAATGATGCAGGTTCTTCGCGAACCGGAATTGCGGCATTTGCTGACCGAGAACGGACGTGCTGCTGTGATGCAGAAATTCCACATTGCCGACAGTGCTCAAAAGATCGCCGACCTTTATCATAAAATCCGTGATTAAATTTTTGTATGACCGATCAAAACAACCTGCTCGATAAACTCACCGCTGCATTCGGTAATGCCGTTGCCATAGAAGACGTCATCGCGATCGATGGCGCTATCCCCCAACACACCGCCGTCCCCCAGACTGAAGAAGCTGCTCATGAACTGGTACGCTGGTGCGGTCAGAACAGTGTTGCCTTCATCCCTGTTGGCGGCGGCACCAAGCTGCACATCGGCGCACGCCCTTCGCGTTGCGACCTGCTCATTTCCACGCATCGGCTGACCTCGGTTATCGAACACGACGACGGCAATGCCACCGTGCAAGCGCAGTCTGGAATTACACTCGATGCGCTCAACCAGGCGGTCGGCGAAAGGCAGCAGTTCGTGCCGCTGGATTGGGAAAGTGGCAGTGCGTCCACCTTGGGCGGTGTGGTGGCAACCAACCACTCGGGAGCGACCAAACTTCGCTATGGCGCGCCGCGCGATTTAGTGGTGGGGTTGCATGCCTCCCTGAGTGATGGACGCAAGGTGAAGGCGGGGAGTAAGGTCGTGAAAAACGTTTCCGGTTACGATCTCAACAAGCTGTTCATCGGTTCGCTGGGGACACTCGGCTTGATTACACAGGTCACGATTCGTCTGCGTCCGCACGATGCCCGTCGCGCTAACTGGGAACAGGCTTATGGCTCCTGGGCGCAAGCCGAACAGGCCGCGCAGCAGATTTTTAACGGCCTCTATGAACCGGCGCTTTTACAGATTGTGGCGCAGGGCGATGAGTTCGTGCTGCACGCCCGGTTCGATGGCGGAGAGGCGGCTGTGAACGCGCAGTTGGAAAAACTACCGGCTTCGCAGGCCAACGGGCAGCAAGCTGTTGTTGCGTCCAGTGCGTTCGAGCTGCGTGCCATCGTGCCTATCACTCGTGCCGGTGCCTGGGCGCAGGCTGTCAAACAGGCCGGAGCAAACCGGGTGCGGTGGGATTATGGCCTGGGTAGTGTGCATGCCCAGTTCGAGCAGGTGCCGGACAATGTCGTGGATGTTGTGGACGATTTGCGCGCCCATGCCGTTAAATTGGAAGGCAGTGTCGTGGTAGAGCATGCGCCACATGAGTTGAAGTCGGCTGATCTGGTGTGGGGTGCGCCTCGTGGTGATTTTGCCTTGATGAAGCTGTTAAAAAATAGTTTTGATGCTGCCAACGTGTGCGCGCCGGGCCGGTTTATCGGCGGATTATAAAAGTTGATCGAGAAGGATCTGAAAGTTTATAGTAAACTGAACTGAGATTACGCCGTTTCGTTTGGAGCGTTTGGAAAAAACCGACAGCATGCATATAAATTGAGGCAAATGATCCCATTTTTCGCCGAATACTGGGCATAATAAAGCTTTCAAAATGGAGTCATAGCCAAAAAAACATACCCAAACGGATTTTTCTAAACGCTCTTAAAGTTGGTCAAAGGAATTTTAAAGTGTCTTATATTGAAAACCCCAATCACTACGAAGGCAGCGATGCACAGCGTATCCAGCAAGCGGTTGATGCCGCTGCTACTTCCAGCGGGCGTGTCGTTATTCCGCGTGTAAACGAAGGAAAGGACGCCAGTGATAAATTTCTCTGGCTTCTCGACGAAGCGGTGCGTCTGCCTTCTAACATCACGGTGGAGTTGGATGGTTGCCATATTAAGCTCAGCGACCGCTGCCGCGACAACTTCTTCCGCAGCGGCAATAGTGGTATCGGCATCACTCAAATTGAACCGTTGGAAAACATTCACCTCATCGGCCGGGGCAATGCCGTGCTGGAAGGTGCCGACCATCCTCGGGCGACGGGTGACAGCGCCAAGATCCTGGGCGAGCATGCCTATGGCACCGATACCGGGGTGGAAGGTGAGGCGCAGAATGGCGATTGGCGCAATATCGGTGTGCTGCTGGCGAGTGTGACGAATTTCAGCATTCAAAATATCCACATCGTTGACCCCCACTGTTGGTCGATTTCGCTGGAGTATTGCTCGCATGGAACATTGCGCGATTTGAGTTTCAACAGCACCTCCTATAAGATCATTGACGGTGAGAATGTACTGATTCGCAACCAGGATGGCATAGATTTACGCCAGGGCTGCCACGACATCCTCATTGAAAATATCAGCGGGCAAACCGGCGACGACCTGATTGCTTTAACGGCGATTTTCCATGCCGACCGCCAGGCAGGCAGCACCAAATCTACCATGATTAGCGCTGGTAGGGAGAACGAGGGCGAATTTCCCGGTATTCACAACGTCATCATCCGCAACGTGCGCGGCCACTGCGCCGGTGGGCATAACATCGTGCGGTTGCTCAATACCAAAGGCCTGCCGATGGATAATATCGTCATCGATGGTGTCGTCGATACTTCGGCAGCGCCCTATCAATCAAAGGCAGCCGTGAAAATCGGGGATTGCTTCCCCAATTATGGCGGTATCAATCCGCTCGGCACCACAAGCCGTCTTCTGGTGAGTAACGTGGTTTCACGGGCCAAATTTGCGGTGTTGATTGGCGGCTCGCTTTGCGATTCGGTTATCAGCAATGTGTTGCAAAACGGCGGAGAGAACGACCCTGTGTATTTTGAATCGGGCGCTGAGAATATCAGCAATGTCACGGTGAGCAATGTGCACCGGTTTAATCGTTAAGTCGTAAGTCACAAAGCAAAAAGGACAACCTGGTTCATCAGGCTGTCCTTTTTGTCTTTATCGTGATGATTACTGATCGGCTTGCACTACTTCACGCGGCAAGAGCAACTCGGCTGCGCTGCGTGCCAGGTAGGGCGGCACGGTGAGCAAAGTGCGCTGTCCATTGCATTTTTCGAATTTCCACAGCTTGCCATCCTGCCCGGGTGGCACGTCGATTTTGAAGAAACCGGGCGTAGTGATTTTGCCGAAGGCCAGCACCGGAGCGCCCGAGCCATCGAGCACCGAGCCCAAACGGCTGGAGGCGAAACCGCCGACGACTTTGGTGCCTTTGGGGACGTAGAAATACATGCTCCAGGTGCCGGCGAAGGGGAAGGCGTTGTCCATGCCCGATTCCACAGTGAAGGGAACGGTGGTGTCGGCGTTCTCTACTTTGGCCCGATTGGCAGGCGGGATCACTTCAATCTGGTGCAGGCCCTCGAAGTTGCTTTGAAGAACCACGTCACGTTCCACGCCATCCGGGGCCACACTGTCGTCAAAGGCGATTTCTTCGCCCACGATGGGGTTGGCCTCGGCAAAGAGCCGGGTCTGCACGTTACTGGCGATGTTGCGGTAGTGTACGATGTGGCCGCCGCTCACTTTCAGGCGCACTTGCCCCGGTGTGTCGAGCCAGGTGAGGAACTTCTGGCGACCTGGCGGGGCCGTGGCGTTGAATTCCGTGCGAGGCAAGGCAGTGAGGTGCAATGGCGTGGCGGGCACCAGGTCTTTGCTAAAATCAATCGGCTCGAAGCCCAGTTCGACGGTGAGGGTGTTGGTGATGCCGTCAGTGAGAATCTGTTCCAGTTCCTCGTTGCTAAACGGTGTGTCGACTTCCACTTTTTCCTTTGCCGGTGGGGTAGTGCCGGGAATTTTGGATGTGAGCCGGGAGAGGATGGGCTTGGCATGTACCATCATGGTTTTGCGCATGCGGTAGGCATGGCGCATGGCTTCTTCCACGGCCTGCTGGCGCTTGGC
>DAITOV010000343.1:0-5739 GCA_036833945.1 Abditibacteriia bacterium | reverse complement strand
CGGAATGTAAATTTACATTGGAAGGGCAACGGTAAAGCGCTACCTCAGTAGCGCTTGCCTGAACGAGGGGGAGGAGATCCTGTTTCCATACCCCTGTTCTTAGGATACTGCCCTTCATGATCCTGACAGTATTGCTGAGTCGCGGTGGCCAACTGACGCAGATTACTCAAACAGGCTATCTGTCTGGTGTTTTCGCGAGTTCGCAAAAATACAGCCAAGAAAGCCACTGTCAATATTAATATGACAGAAAGGACGATCAGTAATTCCAGTAGGGTATAAGCTCCAAATTTCCTCATCGCAGATCATACACCTCCCTGTAATAAAAATCAGCAATCGCCGAAGCAAGCGCACTCATAGGTCGCAGCCGTGTAACAGCAGGAGTCACTGTGTCTGTGATCCGACCCTACTGATACGTTCACGTAGGAGCGTTTAATTTGTGAAGAAAAAAAATCCAACATTATCGCGTCCACATCTTGGCCTATATAGGCTATCGCCAAACGTTGCGGGGTGTGCAAGGTTATATTGACAAAATAAATGAGAAGATACTGTAACGATAAACCCAACGTGAATTCGCAAAGGCCCATCAATTAATCTAATTTGACAATGCAGGTAGAATAGTAGAATATAAGGTCTCTGTTAATTTAGATCTTGTATCAAGGTGATATAGTCGCAGGGTGAGGTCTCTCCAAAGCCAAGCGCCCTGCCTTATAGAAACTTTCGGCTGTCAAATTCTTCACATGGCCATCAGCGAAGAGCGTATTGTAGCGACGATCGAATGTGTTCAAGTCTCCATGCCAGGAGCCGTGACCATCAAAGAGCACGCTAATATCGGCCGCAGCGCATTCATTGTAGGGTGCTTCTCGTTCATAGGCAGTCAGATCCCTTTTATTGCGCAGCGTAAGTTCAGTGCGATAGTAGTAGCTGGTGGTAAAGGCTTTGAATGAGGTGGGCCGGGCATTCAAAGTTTTGCCCGATTCTGTCATATCGAATCCAATGTCGGAGGGGCAACGCCATACTTCAATGTTCTTGATGTAGGGATGCATCACGAAGGTTAGCGGCGCAAGTTGGCTGGCATCGGCTGCAAAGCGACCATTCGCGGCTTGTTGCCAGATATCGGTGTGGATGTCAGTAGGGTCGCCGCCGCGTGGGAAATAGTCTTCATTGTCGGCTTGATAAAGCGTAACGGCTAGTCCCAACTGTTTGAGATTGGAGAGGCAAGCCGTGCGGCGACCGGCTTCGCGCACGCGCCAAACAGTTGGCAGCACAAGCGCCGCCAATACTGCGATGCTGCCCAAAACGATCAATACTTCAGCCAGTGTGAAACCAGTCGTTCGACGGCACATGATTAGGCGGACTTCCTTTTAGTGAGGTGGAGGAGAGCGTTTTGATTGACGCCACAACAACCCACCTGCAACAATCAGAGAGATGCCAAAGAATATTGTTAAAGGCAGTGCCTTCGAGCGTTGCTGCGCCTGTCTGCTCTGTTCTATTTTTTTCTGCATCACTTCGCTCTCCTCAACCAATTTGAGAATTTTATTATCGTCGGGAATCGCGCCCGTATTACTTGTAAAAGGCACGCTTGTCCTGGGCGCGAAGCGATGGTCATTGATAGTAGCGCTAACGGGCAATGGTTTACTTAAAATGCTGACATCGGCTGCTTCGTTGAATGATGCTTTCTGCAAAGAATGGCTAAAAGCAAAATTCACTTTGCCCTGCGAGTTAAGGTGTTCGTCCAATACCTGGCCGGGAAACCAGATATCGCCCGTGTAATTCTTGTAGTTGGAAAACTTCAGTCGCCGAATCACTCCGTTATTAACCAGATTAATCGTTTCGCTAGTGAGGGGGCGCCAGGTTCGCTTTGAAATTACCACACGGAAAAGCCTTGGAGAAGGTCCATCCAATCCGGCTTGTCTCTCCAAAAGAAGAGTATCTCCAGCAGCTTCGCGCATAGTACTGTTCTCTGGTGAAAACTCGCTCAATATCGGTGTGCCAGCCAGGACGGAAAGATTATCTGCCCCAAGTTGTGGCAAAATCTCTTTGCCATCGCGGCGCAATTCGCCAGAAGTAATCGACGCAGGAAGTTGCTCCTTCGCTTGTGCTTCCTTGGATATTTGTAACTGTTCGAGATTAATGATGTTCTTTCCATCGTAGAAGTTAATGCGATGAGTTTTTATTGGAGCCAACGAAGTATTTAGTGCCACAGAAGGACTTTGCTGGATTTCGCAGCGGATAGTATTTCCTTGCCGCACCAAATCGTAGAGCGTCTGGCGCTTGGAACCAGATTCTACGCTTTGGGCACTCTCACGCGCGTTCTGGGCCATTTGTGGAAGATCTGCTTCACCCACCCCCTGTTTTCGCAACTCCTCTGTAGTTCGAGCAACTGACTTTTCGATATCGATAGGAGAAGGATAGTCCGTAAAAATCGTTCGCCACGAAACCTGGCAGGCATTGATATTGGTATCGGCCGCACTGATATGTCGCCACAACTCCTCATTCAATGGCTGAGCAGCCAAAGAAGGCAGGCATAGTTGCCAGGTGCAGGTAGAAACGACACCAAGGCAGAAAACCACAGTGCCTCTGAATCTACTAGTTTGTGATGGAAAAAACATGATAAAGCTCGCACAAGCGGTGGCCCGTAAATGTCGTTTCACGGACCACCATTAGAAGTTAGCAAGGATTTACTTTGAGGGTTGTGTGGCAAACTTGAACTGTAACCGATGCTCCATCTTGCCATGCCCCCCAGCCTTCTTGAAGGCAGCCGCCACCTGCCTGTAGAACGCAATTGGCAAGCTGAAACTGATTGTGGACTGTTATCGGATACCCGGAGCACAGGTGTCTGCAATTAGTGGAAGTGGCGCAATAATAGGTGTGGCCGGGAAGAGCCTGACGATCCTGTCTGGCATCTGTCGCACAGGGTTCTACACAATTCGCGGTTGCTGTAGGTGCAGAAAAGCGATAGGCGTTGGGTTGTGTGCAATAGCGTCCAGTCGTAAGTTGAGCCATTGCTGGGGACACAAGCAACATAACGCCGGTTAGAAACATCATTGTAGCCGATAACTTCAAAACTAACTTATGGAACACGATTTTCTCCTCTGAACTCGCTTCGTTGTATAACACTACCTGGCATTAGAATTACGTTTTCATGAACGCGAATAGAAACGGTTTGTCACGTCTGTCAGTGCGAATAGCGATGGATACGGACTTGCTAGGTTCGCCTTTGTGAACTACCATGCTGGCGGTCAGATTCTTCCAGCCAAAGGGCACTACCGTCGCTTTGGTCCATGACACGCCGGTACAACCGCAGTCCGGTTCGGCACTCACTTGCAAGGGACGGGCGCTGAGGTTGTAGATGCGAAAGGTGTGCGAGTTTTCGCCAACGCTTCCACTTGGAAACCGATAGCTGGAGTTGGGGATGTAGGTGCCGCCAGCCACGAATGCGCCAGAGGCATATTCCTGCATAATTCCATGGAACATAACCACCGCCATCCCCAATAGAATCAACACAAACGACAGGACAGGTTTACGTCGAGTGATGACGGCCTTACCGGCAGGTGCGCCACTGGCATCGGCCTGGTTCAACTTCATTGGGTTTCCCCTTCATTCACAGGGCAGGAGGTGACACAACCTGAGGATTGACACTCCCCACTAAACAATCCGGATCTTCCTCGCAGTCGGATACATACTCAGCATGCGCACTTACCGCTAAGATGTTTTCAACCATTAAACCGCCAGCCAACATCAACATTAGTCCCATCAGGCCTAGCATTTTGTTAGAGATTTTCATTATTCACCTCCTTATCTTAAGGACACAAACGTTCGCACCTGTTAAGACAGGCAGTGCTCCTGATTTGATACAGAATTTGAGGGAAAGTGGTTTGAGGGGGAACCGAGCTAATCCTATTTTAAACATAGGAAAAGATGATGTGCAACGATTCTATAACATCATTTCTGAGGTGTCAAGTAGTCAATAAGCGAAAAAAGCCTTGTTTTTGCTAATTTTCTAAATTTTCAGCAAAAATATAGCCTAAAATAATAATTAGAATAGAATAAGGATAGTTTAATATGGGGAATGTCAGAATATTATATAATGGCAAAATTGCTGGGATGAGCAGCCCGCTCGCTGCATGGAAAGAGATCAATGTCATTTTTACTATAGGCAACCCCTATACGTTGCCCTGTTGCTTCTTGCAATTCTTCTTTTAAAGCGGCAATATGACTGCGATCTTCTTCGTTGAGCGGGAGCGAGTTTCAATGCTAATAAATGTTCCAATATCTCGACGGCAATATGAACTTTGGAACCTTTTACTTTTTTGTCCCCATTATCACCGGTCCATACTCCGCTTTTGGGAGTGGAAGAAAGAGTGCAACTGCCATAAATAGTTACCGAGGGCGTTGGATACTTCGCGCAGGTGGTGTTTGCGTTAACGAGCATTGACGGTCATCAAAATCAGATAAGCAATAATAAAACAATTCGATAAAGAATTTTTCACCATCCTCTTGACTACTATTGTAGTCTAACTTGTAATCAGATTTGACTACAAATATAGTTTTTAAAGCTATGAAAAAACCGACATTAGGTAGAGCCGAATTGAAGTTGTTAAGCTGGGTGGCGCAAGAGGCGCCGGTCAGTGTGGCCGAAGCCGCTGAGAGATATGGTCAGGCGAATGGTCTGGCGCGTACAACGTTGCTTACGGTGCTGGAACGCCTGCGTCAGAAAGGCTATTTGACGCGTTCGAAACAGGATGGCGTTTTTCGTTATCGCCCCAGTGAGCCACACGCCCGGCAATTGCGCGGTATTGTAGGCAATTTCATGGAGCAAGCTCTGGGTGGTTCATTGGAGCCATTGGTCGCTTATCTAACGGAAGAGGCCAGTGTCACCCCTGCGCAATTGGAACAATTGCGTCGCATGGTGCGCGATTTGGAAGCCAGGGAAGAGATGCAAAACATGGAACAGTCAGATGAAGCTACCGGGGCGCCCAAAAATAAAAGGAAATCGCGATGATTATACAGGTCTGGTCGTCGATACAGGTTCTCAGTATGGAATGGGGTGCGCTCATATGGCATGCCTGCTGGCAGGGTGCGCTCCTTGTTGCTCATCGGCTTACTCTGTCAATTCGCAGGTAAGCGATTGCCTCTCTTTCTACATTCCTGGCTGTGGCGCCTAACGGCCTTGAAGTTTTTGGTGGCGCTGTTGCCGTTGGCGGCACTCCACGTGCCACTGGCGCTGCCCATGTCAATGCAATCCGGTGTGGCTCCCTCTGGGGTAATACGGGAAGTGCGCGGAGAGCCGGTGGTCTCCCTCGCCAGTTCTGGAGAAGAAAATTTCTCGCAAAGTTCGCCTGAACGACGTCCCACTGTTTCGAGCAACAGAACTGCATCCCCCTCACCAACTCATGCCAGCCCCTCTCACACCGAGCAGCGTTCGTCCCAGGATAGTTTACTTCCGAACACTACCGTGGCTGGACAAGAAACGAAACTCCCGGTTGAAACGCTGCGAGGCAATAACGTCGATCTGAACCCGGTTAGCTCCTCTCCAGCCTCGGTTTTATCTTCCTTGCATTCTGTATTTGTCGTAGAGAATGTCCTCACGATTGCTATGCTGTTGTGGCTCGTCGGACTAGTGTGGTGTGTAGCTCGGTTCTTCGTCGGCTATCGGCAAGTTCGTGCATTGATAGCAACCAGTAGGCCTGCTGATGAAGCGCGCCTGCGAACGGTTTATAAAGAAGTTCTGGCTCGCTT
>DAITOV010000342.1:0-5747 GCA_036833945.1 Abditibacteriia bacterium | reverse complement strand
TTGTTGCACCCGAAGAAGGCAAGAACGCCGTAGTCAGTGGATCGCCTTCACCTCCTGCGTTACGGGTTCTTCCCGGACAGGATTACCGATTTTCTTTCTGGGTGAAGGGCGAAGGTCTCTCACCTGCACAAATTATTCTGGCGGCTTCGGTCTACTGGTTCGATAAAGATCAAAAACCCCTGCCTCGTATCCGCATCGCTGGCTTGCCGCTCAAAGTTTCGCAATTCCCCTGGACGCAGAGCGAGGTTACGCTACTCGCCCCACCAGAAGCTCATTATGGCGGAGTGAGGGTCACAACCTACTCCACCACCGGCTACATCGCCATCGACGATATCGAAATGCGATTGGCTGTGCCACCTCTTTTGAAGAACGCACAGCTCAACGGTTAGAAAATTTCAGACATTCCTCTTCCTATCACTCATGCAAAAAAACTTTCGCATCCTCGCACCGCTTGCCATTGGTTTGTTTGCGGTTTGTAGCAACGCCACTGCAAATCCGCTCAAATTTGATTTCGGCAGTGCCGACTCTCCTGTTTTTCCCGATTTCACCCGCGTTTCGGATAAAGACTTATTTACTCCACAGGCTTCGTTTGGCTTTGTCGATAAGGCACCCACTGCCTACGATCGCATGCGCCCCAATGCCCTGGCTGGAGATTTTGTCTGGTCGAAGGACAAAACGAATTTTCGCCTCAATCTGCCAAACGGCTCCTATAAAGTGTGGTTTTATTATGGAGACAGCCGTTATGGTTCACGAGTCATCGTACCATTAGCTAAGAAAAACAGCATCGCAATTAATGGCAAGCGAGCCCTCTCCGATGCCCTGCCCGACTGGAAAACCTTCTATAGCGAAAAACATTATTTCCGTGGCTACAGCACTCATTATCACGCCAACGACGATTTTTACGATAAATACGTCGCGCCTAACTTCAAGGAAGCATTCGCGACCTTCGAAGTAAACAATGGCCAGGCACTCTTTCAACTTGAAGATGTGCCACTGGCCGCCATGATTGTTTATCCCGCCAACGAGGCAACGCAGACGGAAGACGATATCGCCTATCTCCACAAGGAACTCAGGCGCTATACGATTATTAACGAGGTGCAGGAAACTAACCTCAACCCGGAACCGGCCTATACGGCACAGGATAAACAGCGAGGTTACGTCGTCTACAGCCGTTTTCCCAGCCAGCCCCCATCGGCAAGCGACCGTCCTTTACTTGAAGAACTCAACCCCACCCCCGGCGCATTTCTTTCTGTCGGCCAAACTGCCAACCTCTCTGTAACAGTGTTGCCGTTGCAGGATTTGAAGAATGTGAAGGTGCTCTGCTCCGACCTGACGGATAAATCTTCCGGTGCAAAAATCGGGGCCGATCAAATTAAAATCGAGCATATCGCACACCGCGAAACGGCAATAGCTGCTAAATACGTTAAAACGACGGCGTATACCTATCAGGTTAAGCCATTGTTCATCAAACCGTTTCGCGACGCTTTTCCCCTTATGGATAAAGGCATCAATCGCACCATTCTCCTCACGGTGCAGGCCGATGCCCAGACACGTCCCGGCATCTATGAAGGAAACGTTCGCATTGCACCTGAGGGCGCAGAGGCGCAAGTCGTCCCAGTGCGAGTGCGAGTGCTGCCCATTACATTGCCCGAACTGCCTCTGGTGGCCGGACGCTATACGATGGACTACGATTTCTACTATTACGACTATTGGAACCAGACCTTCACCGATGCTTCTTTCCGCGATTTCGTATGGGAACGGGAAAAGCAGAATATGGAGTGGAACAAGGCCATGGGGCTCAACTCCATTTCCTGGACGGAAGCTCGAATCGGCGATATTACCCAAAACCCCGAAGACCCGGCAAATGAACAGTTCATTCGCTGGATGGATCTCTATCGTGATATGGGCTTTAAAGCCATGCCGTGGTACGGATTCCAGGCTATCACACAGTCAAAACGAACGTTCAAAGGCATTCCACGTTTCAGCCCGGAATGGACGAAAGACTACCGCCGCCTCATCGAACGTTTGCGCGATATGAGCAAAGAGCGCAACTGGCCCGAGATTGTTTTCTACCTCTCCGATGAGCTTTCCAACGATGGCAATGAAGGCAAGGAAGAAGGCCTCAAGCGCGCCGACGCTTCACAGGGCATTGAAGGTATCCGTCGCATCGCCTCGGTGAACGGTAAATACGAACATGAGCTCATTGGAAAAATGGACATTCTCATGCCCAACTTTGCCTTTCCCATTACGCAGCCTATCATGGACGAGATGAAAGCCAAAGGCAGCGAACTCTGGCTCTATAACGTCACCGACCAGCGGTTTACCTGGGGATTCTACCCGTATCGCCTGGAAGCGAAAGGTCGTTTTCAGTGGTATGGAAATTATGGTCCTGGTTATCCATTCGATGAATTCGATTCCGTGGCCGGAAATTCAGTTTACGATGCTTTTGTTGCCGGTCCCAATGGCCCAATTAGCATGGTAAAAGCTCTTGACATGCGTGAAGGGCTGTACGACTTACGTTACATGACGCTACTCAACCAACTGGTCGAAAAAGCAAAATATCCGCAGAGCAAAGCGGTGCAAGATGCGAAGGCTATTTTGCAGGAAGTCAATGCCCTGGATGTTGATTTGCGTAACTATGCCGGCAATACGATGTCGGCTGTCGATACCGGATTCGCCGTGAACGAAAAAATGTGGACGCCGCAGGCCTGTGAGCGTATGCGCTGGCGCATTGCTCAGTCGATCATGGAATTGCAAAAGGACGAGGTTAAACCTTGAAGACCACGCTTCTCAAACAAACACTGGCCGCTGCCTCATTTCTGTTGCTCAACCTGGCCGCGAGTTATGCAAACACCTCGCAGCAAATATCCATCGATGGCAAACTGGAAGAAACCGCCTGGAAAAATGCACAACGCATTGAACCATTAAAAACCTTTGCTGGCCAAAAGTCTGCTGCCTCCACCACCGGAATGATGCTGTGGGATGACAATATGCTCTACCTCGGCTTCACCTGCGAGGAACCGTATATGGATAAGCTGGAGGCAACCAGGCTCTCACGCGACGGTAATATTTGGATTAACGACTGCATTGAAATTTTCATCGCTCCTTTCCAACACCAGCCAGAGGATTATTATCAGGTCATTGCCGATACTTCCGGCCAGATTTACGACGCCTTCAAGCATAACGGCAAGCTGGACGCCAATTACGACCTCTCCGTAACGGCAAAAATCCGCAAGAGCGCAGATTCCTGGACTGTTGAAATGGCATTGCCACTGGCGCAAATCGGTTTGCTCCAAACCGATAACGCTCGTATCAATTTTGGGCGGGAACGAAAAGCGTTCGGCGAAATCACGACCTGGCAAGGCACTTTCCGCAATCCTGAAACATGGCGCGAAGTATCGCTCGCTCCCCGCATTGCAAACGACCTGACTTTGCGCGGCTGGAAGCATGGAATGGAAATACCGGAATACGGCAACAATACCTTCGACCTGCAATATACAGCCACTCCCGGCACCGGGCTGGAAGTGGAAGTGGAGGCTCTGTAGAAAGGAAGCTGGACAACAAAGGCGAAGCACCGGATGAAGGCTTCTTCTCAGCCGCAAACCCGCCTGCTGCTTTCCTACCAGTTGCTGCCCAAAAACCAGCCACAAACCTTGCGTGCTACCCTGCGCATAAATCGCCGCCCGGTGTATCAGATTCAGTATCGCCTCGCGCTGCCCCGGGAAGCATTCACCGCAACACCGGCTGTGCCCTATTTTTATTCCGAGGAAAAACAGGCACTTTTTCAATTCCGCAGCTATCTCACCGATGCCGATTTGAAAAACAGCCGCTTGCAGATCAAAATTCAATCGCCTGAAGGTAAGCAAACAACTCGCACCATCTCCCAGGTGAGAAAATCGATGTTGGTCGGCCTGGATATCTCCGGCTGGCAAACCGGCAACGGGCGTGTGACGGCGCAACTCATTACCGCCGACAAACCACTATCGACGCAAAATTTCGTCATTCCCAAACGCCCCGGGCCTTTTGCCCGGAACTAGCAAGTAGGTTTGGTTTCACGGCAATATCTTATCTCCGCACTCATTGTCATTTATCCACAGCAGGATACCCTGACGTTTAGTTTAAAAATCACGTGAGCAAGCGGATTGTATGAGCGAAATGCCCATATAATCCGCCTGCTTGCGCGCTTTTTCATTTGTGTCACCGAAAAAGAGAAGTTTCAAGCTAAACAACGAGAAACCATGCGCGACCAGGCTGCGGTTATACTCATGCCAATTGCGGACTATGAAACCAATGTTGCAAATTCTACGCGCGTCGGTTATTCCCTGGCTTGCAGATAATAGCGAGGAACGCTTAATCGTTGCCCGCCCCTCCATGGAAGAAACTCCTTTGCCACAAGGAGCCACGCTCTCGCCACGTGGAATTAAAGGCAAACGTATCATCGTTAAAGACGGACGCAATCTTGCCAACCAGCGGCTCATCAATGCCAGGTGGCCAGAAGCGAATCTGCATGAAATCACTTTGCCCAAACTGGCTTGTGTGGTGAACGGCCAGGCCGATTATTTATTCGGCAAATATTCCGTGCGTTGCGAAAAAGGCACATTCATCCTTATTCCGCCCGGCATAGCCCATCAACGGACAGGCCCCTTTCTGGATGGCGACAATCTTGTTCATGGCTACTGCACCACCCTGTTCACCTTTGCCTATAGCCACGGTATTCTTCTCTGGTTTTGCAACAGCAGGGGTTCACAACACGTCAACGCCAAGATCAATAACTACTTGATACCCAATATGGCTGCGGTTCAGATCTTTCGTTTGATGATGGCAGAAGCAGTCGCCGGAGCCAATGGTTTTGTACCGGTCTGTAACGGGCTTCTATCGGCATTTTTCTCTCTCCTGGAGCGTGAGATCACTGCCGGGCATTATACGCTCTCAGGACCCAGGAAGCACCTGGAAGACCAGACCCGTCCCAAAACCAGCTTCGCCGAGCAACTCCATGAATATATCGAACTCAACTTCACCCACCAGTTGAAAATAAGCGAGATCGCAGCACAAATGTATCTATCCACACCCCACTTTTGTCGTCGGGTTCGACAGGAAACAGGCACAACTTTTGGTGAACTGCTGACCCGCTATCGCATCGAACGCGCCCAGGAACTCCTTCGCGAAACGGATTGGACCGTGATAGCTGTTGCCAAACACGTCGGTTTTCGTTCGACCTCGCATTTCCAGGAGCTGTTTCGCCACCGTGTCGGATACACACCCATCGAATATCGCCACAAAAAGACGATAAAATCCCAAAGCCCGTGATAAGATACCGAAGTTTAATCCTGAATTGTTACGGGTATAATTAAACAGTGCCGAACAAGGCTCAGCCGGTTAAAAATTGAGGACAAATAATATGCAGCGCAAAGCCTTTACCCTGATAGAATTATTAGTCGTCATTGCTATAATATCAATACTCGCAGCAATTTTATTCCCTGTTTTTGCCCGGGCCAGGGAAAATGCCCGCCGCACCAGTTGCCTTTCCAATGTCAAGCAAATGGGCTTGGCGATGATGCAGTACGTGCAAGATTACGACGAGACTTATCCTCTGGCCAACGTCATCGTTCCGTCAGGGACTCCCATGCCAGATGGAAAGATATGGGTCGGCACCGCTGCTGCACCCTACATACTATGGCAGCAGATGATCTATCCCTACCACAAAAGCGAACAGGTTTTGTGGTGTCCCTCTTCCAGCATCTCTTATA
>DAITOV010000341.1:0-5761 GCA_036833945.1 Abditibacteriia bacterium | reverse complement strand
GAAATTAACCACAGATAAACACAGATGGACACAGATAAAGTTCTGGTTTGTGAAACGCCCAATCCCTATTTCTATTGACAAAGTGAGCTTAATTGCCTGGAGAGAAACAAAGCCCCAAGTTCAAAGACCATCTGTGTTCATCTGTGGTTAATAATATACAATCGTATTACGAGACGATAGCTTCCGACATTAGTTGTGCTTCTTCGGAAACTTCACTATCACTGCGCGAGCCACGCAAGGAGATGGTCAGATAGTTCTCCTTGGCGGTATCGAGGTCGCGGGCCAGCGCGGTAATCCGTCCGTTCTCATCGCAGCGGAACTCGACGTTGAGTTTGGGCTGGCCTTTGGGGCGCGGCGGCGAGGTATCGAGGTTGAACACGCCGATCGGGCCTTTGCCGTAGCTTTGCGGGTCGGTGCTCTCGCCTTCGTAGACGCGAATCTGCACTGTCGTCTGCTCGTCCACCGTGGTGGTGTAGCCGCTGCGGGTTTGCGAGCAGGGAAGGCGAGTCAGCGAAGGAATGATGTGGTCGATGACAGCCTGGCCGTCGGAAACCACGGCCACGCCCAGCGAGTGGGAAAGCACGTGCCCCACCGAAACCTGGGGCAGCGATTCATCGTTACTGAGCAATGCGGCCTGAATGGCAGCGCCCTTGGCGACGCATTCATCGGGATCGTGCAGCAGCGGCTTTTTGCCGGAGATGCGGTGCAGCATTTCGGCCACCATCGGCATGCGGGAAGAACCACCGACGCAGAGCACTTCGTCGATTTCATCCCAGTTCAGGTTCGCCTTCACCATCACCGATTCCAGCAGCATTTCGGTGCGTCCCAGCAAGTCGGCGCAAATGGCGTTGAAGCTCTCGCGCGTCAGCTCGATTTTTACCGGCTGGGTCTGGCCGCTACCGTCGCGCTTGGGCACTTTGAGGGCGATGGGCACGGCATTGCGGCCCGTTAACTGACGTTTGGCCGATTCGCACTTCAGGCGGAGTTCGGCTTCCAGTTCGCGGTCGTCGCCGATATCGACTTTATAGCGCTCCTTGACTTCCTCTTCGATGAAGTTCATGATGCGGTCGTCGAAGTCTTTGCCGCCCAGCTTGTGATCGCCGCCAGTGGAGAGCACATTGAGTTCGTCGTGGCCGATTTCCAAAACCGTGACGTCGAAGGTGCCACCGCCAAGGTCATAGACCAGGAACTTGCGGGCGTTGCCGCGACGGTTGATGCCGTAGGCCAGGGCGGCTGCGGTAGGCTCGTTGATGATACGAAGAACTTCGAGGCCGGCCATTTGCCCGGCTTCGAGCGTGGCGTGGCGCTGATTTTCGGTGAAGTAGGCCGGAACCGTGATGACGGCCTGGGTGATGCGCTCGCCGCCTAACTCGTTCTGGGCGTCCTGAACGATTTTACGCAGGATGATGCCGGAAACGAATTCCGGGGAGTATTCCTTGCCGTCGATATGTACCCGGTAATCCGGCTGGCCCATGAAGCGCTTGACGAACTGCACCACTTTATCTGGGTCTGTGATAGTCGATTGAAGTGCCGTTTCGCCCACCACGAAAGCCGGTGGGTCGAAAAACACGGCAGAAGGCGTGGTGGTTTGGCCGTCGGCGTTTTTCAACACGATGGCTTTGCCATATTCATCTACGGCGGCAACCGCCGAATAGGTTGTTCCCAAGTCAATGCCGACAGCTTTAGACATAAGCGTAAACCCTTCTCCGATGGGGATTGTAGTGAGTGCTGCGTTTGTAACCGCTCTTGATTTTACGTCCTTTTAAGCCGGGACGCGAATCTTTTATGACCTAATGTTATCAAAGCGACATTTCCGCACTCTCTTTGTGCCACGAAAAAGCGAGTAACGGAAATGCCGGAGCAGGATTTGTTGGTTTTGCCGTTAATTCAAGTGCTTGAGCACTGCTGCGCCGAGTTCTTCGGTGGTGACTTTGGTGAAGCCTTCGTCTTCCACGTAGATATCGGTGGTGCGCAAGCCTTCATCCAGGGCTTTTTGCACGGCGTTTTCGATTTTGTCGCCCAAATCGTCGCGCTGCAACGAATGACGCATCAACAGGGCGCAAGAGAGAATCGTCGCCAGCGGGTTGACGATGCCTTTACCGGCGATGTCGGGCGCGCTACCGTGAACCGGTTCGTACATCGAAATGCCGCCAGGGTTCAGGTTGGCCGAGGGACTCATGCCCAGGCTTCCCACGATAGCGGCGGCTTCATCGGCGATGATGTCGCCGAACATGTTGTCGGTCACCAGCACGTCCCACTTCTTGGGCGAGGGGTCTTGCAAAACCAACAAACAGAACGAATCGACCAACTGCGAAGAAGTCTTGATTTCGGGGTGGTTTTGAGCCATTGCCTCGAATTTGCGACGCCAGAACAGCGAAGCCGAAAGCACGTTGGCTTTATCGACGCTGATGAGGTGCTTGTCACGCTTGGCAGCCAACTGGAAGGCAAATTCCAGAATGCGACGCACGCCACGCTCGGTGAAGAGGTTGATATCGGTGGCGCTCTGCGCGGTGAGGCCGCCCATGCGGGAGTAGAGGCCTTCGGAGTTTTCGCGCACGATGATGAAATCGACGCCGTGCTTGAGCAGGCTGTCTTTGAGCGGAGAAGCCGATTCCAGGCCACGGAACAATTTAACCGGGCGCAGGTTGACATACTGCTCGAAGTGCTGGCGCAAAGCCAGAATACCGTCGCGTTCCACGACACCGGCTTCGATATCGGGGCGGCCCATGGGGCCTTTCAAAATGGCATTGCAGCCGTTCAGGGCCTGCAGAGATTCTTGCGGCAAAACCTTGCCGGTTTCCAGAAAAGTGGTGCCGCCTACCGGTGCATCCACGAATTCCAGCTCAATTCCGCCCAAACGCGATGTGGCTTCCAGGACCGATTTACCCCAGCTAACAACTTCGGGTCCAACGCCATCGCCCGGCATAACGCCAATTTTATAAACCATAGTGTTGATTAACTTGCTCCTTTAAGTTCGCGATTCATTTTTACCCCAACAGGCCTTGAACGGCAATTTGAATTGTCGGCATAAATCTTGCTTACAAGCTCATCGTCTTAAATTTAAATATGAGTGGAGGGCGAAAGTGAGTATCTTCGGATGGATTATTTTGGGTGGATTGGCTGGCTGGATTGCCTCGATGATCATGGGCACAAGCGATCGGCAAGGCTGCATTACCGATGTCATTCTGGGTGTCGTTGGCGCAGTCGTCGGCGGCTTTTTATTCAGCATCATTTCCGGTGGCAATTGGTCTACCACTTTTGACTTGGGCAGCCTCGTTGTTGCCGTTATCGGTGCCTGTATCGTTATCGCCGTTAAAAGAGCTGCCACGGGCAGTGGAAAAGTTTAAACGCCCTTCACGGCGATATATGCCGATCGTAATTACTGAAAAAAACCTCCGCGCATGAACCATGTGCGGAGGTTTTTTTGTGCTTGATAGAATATAGATTGAGAACTTAGATTTTAGAATTTAGATCTTAGATTATGGAAAGGATAAGCGGATTGGCACTGTTCTCATCAAAAAAACCGTGTGATGGATATTCGCGATCAGCACTCACATTTCGGTTGCCTTCCTGTTTCCTGTATTCTGTCTACTGTTTCCCTCTCCCGTGTAAAACTAACTCTTAATTCTGCATCCTATGTCCGTTATTTCCGTTTCGCATCTCACCCGCCAATTTACCACTCACGTCAAGCAGCCTGGCCTGTCAGGTGCTTTTCGCGGGCTGTTTAAACGGGAATACATCACCAAAACTGCAGTTGCAGACGTGTCGTTCGAGATCGCGCCGGGCGAATTCGTCGGTTTTCTGGGACCAAACGGTGCCGGAAAAACCACCACGCTGAAAATTTTGTCGGGTGTGCTGCACCCCACTTCGGGGCAGGCCCAGGTATTGGGACATCAGCCCTGGAAGCGGGAACCGGCCCTGCAAAAACAGTTTTCCCTGGTACTCGGCCAGAAAAACCAGCTCTGGTGGGACCTGCCCGCTTACGATTCATTCGTACTGAATCGCGATATTTACGAAATTGAAAACAGCGATTTCGAGGCAAAAGTCAAGGAGTTGTCCGATCTTTTGAATATCGGCGAGCTGCTCAACGTGCCGGTGCGCAAACTTTCGTTGGGCGAACGCATGAAATGCGAAGTTGCAGCCAGTCTCTTGCATTCGCCGCGAGTCCTCTTTCTGGATGAACCGACGATCGGCTTGGATGTGATCTCGCAAGTGCGCATCCGTGAGTTCCTCAAGGAATATAATCGCCGCACCGGCATCACGGTTTTGCTCACTTCCCATTACATGGCCGATATCGAGGCACTGTGCGAACGGGTCATCGTCATTAATGAAGGAAAAGCAATCTACGATGGCGGTTTGCGCGATTTGGTGGCGAGCGCTGCCAACAAACGTTCGATTAAATTACGTTTGGAGCGGGAAGTGACCGAGCAGAAAATCAGTTCCCTCCGCGACGACGAAAGCGAGTTGGAATGCGATGGTTACACACTGAGCGTTGCCGTGCCGCGAGACCAGGTGCCACAGCGAGTCGAACGTCTGCTCAAGGCGCTTCCGGTGGAAGATTTGACGGTGGAAGACGTGGAAATTGAAAGTGTCATCCGTGATTTGTTTGCCAGTAAGCATTAACCACAGATAAAGTTTTGATTTGTAAAACGCACAATCGCGCTTTTTATTGACAGAGTGAGCTTAACTGTTTGGAGATAAACGAAGCCCCAAGTTCAAAGATCATCTGTGTTTATCTGTGTTCATCTGTGGTTAATTCAATAAAGTAATTGCGAAAACCCGCGGCGAAGCTTGCGTGGCCGTAGGCTTTGCGTGCTATAAAAAAGGCATGAGTGACCAAACTCTGCAGCGCCCGTCGCTGCCCCTCCTCAATATCCTGGAAAACCAACTGCTGCCGCTATGGGAGCAGGGTGGCATGGAACGTTGCCTGATTGCGCCTCACGACCTCGCCAATGAGCGTGCGTTACAAAAGTGGCTTGCGACTGGCGCGACGATTTCTCCTTCGCCTTATAAAGGGCGGCGTATCGCTGTCAAAGGCCCCCGGAACTATGCCAACCGCAACACCAATCTGGCGCATTGGCCTGAAGATCGATTACAAGAGCGCACCACCGCTACCGTGGCCTTTGTGATTCGCGGTGCGACCGATTTTCAGATTGGCGACCAGATGATGCATTGCACAGCCGGGCACTCACTCTTGATTTTGCCCGGCACGCCCCGCCCCGACGGCTCCAGTCCGCACCTGGCCGTTGATAAGCGTAAAAATGGTTTTTGCGATATTTTATGGATTGGCGGAGAAGTCGATGCCGGCATCGGTTGCTGGGTATGCCATTCTGAGGGCGAACACCATTTCGAGCGACCGGGTGAAAGCTGTCATATTCCTGACCCGTCGTTGATGGCGCTGCTGGGATGTTTTCTGGAGGAAGCGGCTAATCAGTACGGTGATTATCGGGCAATCTGCCAGCATCTTTTCCAGTCTCTTTTGATGACGATATGTCGCGATATCCGGGAAGACCGCATTTTTTTGTTTAGCCGCCAAAAGCCTGAAGAACTGCCCGGCCAAAACCATCGTAACCCCATTGAAGCGGCGCAGGAATATATGAAAAACCATCTGCACGAACCGTTGCTCATCAACGACGTGGCACGCCGGTTTCAGTTTTCCCGCACCAAATTCTTACTGAGTTTTCGCGAAGAAACCGGTCAGACCTTTAACGATTATCTCACCGAGGTGCGCCTTGCCGAAGCTCGCCGCCTGCTCAGTTCT
>DAITOV010000340.1:0-5774 GCA_036833945.1 Abditibacteriia bacterium | reverse complement strand
GCATCGAATTCTGCAACCTGGCTGTGACCGAAACCAAAGCGCGTGCCAAGAGCATCGTCAACCTGTTGGATGAAGGCGTAAAGTGGAACGAATCGGACTTTTTCCGTATCAACGTCAACGGTTGCCCGAACTCTTGCGGCCAGCACTGGATTGCCGATGTCGGCTTGCAGGGCTGCTCCAAGAAAGTCGACGGCGAACTGGTTGAACATTACGACATGTTCCTGGGTGGCGGACTGGGCAGTGAAGCGACTTACAACCGTCGCATCAAGCGCGTAGCGGCCACTGAAGTTGCTCCTGCCATTCAGCGATTGATTGAATACTACAAGAGCAACAAGCAGGGCGACGAATCGTTTAAAGACTTCTGCAATCGTCACGAAACCGAAGACTTGCAGGATGCGTTTTAAGTAGTTCGATGAACTGAATATAAAGCCCCGATACTCATCCTGAGTGTTGGGGCTTTGTATTTTCATGTGCGGTATAAACTTGTATTGTGTGTTCGAATAACCCAGAATCGATTTCATGATGCGTGATACCCGAACCACTCCTAAAAAACTCAGCCATCGCAAAGTTGAGCGCTCCCGCCCGGGTATCCCCATGCCCGACATGCAGGGGGCGGCCAGTCATCTGGTTCAGATCATTGAAAACAACCTGTTGGCCGGATTGGAAAGCGGTGAGCATTCTCATCTGGTCGTGGCCGAAAAAAATCTGCGTGTGGTATCTTTGCCCGCATTGCCGGGTGTTGCCAGACAGGCTCCAACCCAACCTCAACCTCAAATTCGTCGTGCAACTCAACTGCGCGACCACTGGAACAAAGGCCCGCACAGCTTTGGCCTGATTTACATGGTGAGCGGCGAGGCCGATCTCTTGCTTAGCCGCCAGATTGTAGCATGTCGTAAAGGCGATTACGGCTTCTTGTTGCCAAATACCTGGCGCAATCAGGGTAACGTTTCGCATTGGGAACGTCCGGAGATCGAGCGAGCTGACTCCGAAATTCTCTGGATATTCTTCGGGCAAGATGGCGCTCACATTCACTTTTGCTGCTCTCGAGGTAAAGAGCATGCGCGTTCGCCGGTGCTTTTTATTCCCGATCACAAGCTGTTTATCCTGGTTGAACTGATGAGCGGGGAAGTGCAAGAAGAAAACATGGCCGCTTCTGTAGTGCAGCTCCTCTGGCTACTACTCGAACGATTACTGCGCAAACTGAAAGAAGCCCCCATTCTCCTGGCCGAACATTCTGCGTTATCGCGTGCTACAGGCGCAGGTGTAAGCAGCGTCGGGGAGCAGGCACAAAACTATGTGGATGCCAACTTAAGTGAGAAACTCACACTTTCCATTGTTGCACGTGCAATTCATGTTTCGCGCACCCGGCTGGCGCAAGAATTCACTGCTCATGCAGGAGAAACTTTCGGTGCTTATTTACAGCGCCGCAGACTCGAACAAGCCCGCCACCTGTTAGTTACCACATCACACCCTGTGGAGGGGATTTCCTGGATTTGCGGTTTTTCCAATCCGCATTATTTCAGCACGTTATTTCGGCGACGTTTAGGAGTCACACCCACCCAATTCCGTATGCAACAAAAAAAGAACGATAAGTAACTCCATTGAACGATTTTGTAGTTTGAAAGAGAAGAAATGAGGGCATACTCAAAGGTAAGTCGGATATTATGTTTTCAGTTGTTCCTAAGTCAGTGAAAGTTGGCGGAGAAAAGGGGTATTGAGATGCAATTCAGACGCACGGCGCGTGGTTTTACGCTCATAGAACTTTTGGTGGTTATTGCTATTATCGGATTGCTGGCATCGATTCTTTTTCCCGTATTTGCCCGGGCCAGGGAGAATGCACGGCGTGCGGCGTGCCAGTCGAATTTGAAGCAAATTGGTCTGGCAGTTGCCCAATACACACAAGATTACGATGAAAAGACCTTACCGGATCATCTCACGACTTACGTCGGCACTCAAGAAAGATATTGGCCGACTTTTCTTGAACCCTATACCAAAAATAATCAGATCTACGTTTGCCCCAGTGCGGCTAACCTGGGTGCCGGTAACCCTAACCCTCTGGGTTTTCCAGTGGGGGTTGGTTACGGAATGAATTTTGTGCTGCGAATTCGACACGGCATCCCTAATGGCGTTACAGCGATTGCGCGTATTACACGCCCATCGGAATTCATGTTGCTTGGTGATTCGCAAACCGTGGCCGGTTCAGGCTTGCCGGCGGGGGGCTGGACGGTGACCAATGGGCAGGGCTTTCTCTATCCTCGTTGCAATTACAGCATCAATACATTTGCCATGAGGCATTTCGAGGGGGGAAACGTTCTCTTCTGGGATGGGCATGTGAAATGGTTGAAGAACCAGAAAGTGAACGCCAATACCGATGATATTTGGGGTTGCACCACATTTTAAGCTTGAGTCGAAAATCCGATTATTATGAAGAATGTATTTTGTGTTTCCTCGTGGTATCGCACTTGCTTTTCATTACTGTTGGTATTTCTTTTTCTTCGTTCAGTAGACAGCGTATACGCTGCCCCCACGGATACCCCCAAACCGATGGGGGCGTGGTTTGGGCTGTATCAAAAACTAACCTTCGATGATGAAATCGTGTGGCCGACCGGTGCGTGGATTGAAACTCATTACTATAAATTCAATCCACAACGCATCTCGCAATATGGCTCCATCCTCATCGGCCCCGGTGCGGGTACCAGGCTAACCCCAGAAGCGACGGCAGCCTTACAAGAGTGGGTTGCTAACGGCGGCACTCTCATTCTTAGCGGTGGCGAACCCCAGCAATTGTGGGGGCCGAAGCTGCCGGCCTGGGTAGCCGGTGAAGGAGCGACAAACTGGTGGCGCAAGGAGCCGTTGCAGGTGAGCCTGCAACAAGCATCCCATCCGTTGACACAAGGGTTGGCAGTTGAAAATGGGGAAGCAGGGTGGCAGGTGAATAACGGCATCGCTAATCTACAAACCGGTACTTCGCTTATCGGCGATGGCAAGGTCTCCATGCTTTTTGAAAATCGGCATGGCAGAGGCCGTGTTTTGTACATCGGAACATTGTTGGTGCCTCAAACCTTCCCCAAAACCCGCCTGGGCGATATGTCGCCGTTAATGAAACGGTTTTGGTCGAATGTAGTGACTTATCTTCCGCTTCCAACACGGCACGATGCCATTGCCGCCTGGGCGGCAAAGCAGGCCAACCAGGAGCCATTGGCGGTCTGGGTGCGCTTCGAAGAAGAAAAACCGTTGGGCGGCAGGCTCTATAATCCACCGCATCCCACCGGGCCGGATCTACTGAGTGCGCTCCGCTCTGATATGGGTATCGGAGAAATTAACCGGCAGTTTTTCTTCATCACTTCAAAACGTAGTTTCCCGGCGTTGACGTTACAAACCGGCGACCTGATAGGGGAACGTGGCGCGAAAATCCCGGCATCGCAGGTGCGCATTTACGTGCAGGAGAAACCCTTGCCGGATTGGCCGAAATCTTCATACTGGCTGGTTGAACCGCAGTTTGTTGCGCCGCTTGGCAGTCCGGCCATAGAGGTGAAGGCCAACGAAACCTATACCTATTGGGTTGTTATTGATTCCGGCGCGGCAACACCTGGTAATTACCGTGGTAATTTGCAATTTCACGACGGTAAAAATGTCGTGAAGACTTTACCTCTGGAGGTCAAAGTCTGGCCGTTGCATCAGCCTGGTGTTGACGTGTTGCAGTTGGAGATGGAGCATAATTTCTTCACTTTGCCGGGGGGATACTATATTCGCAAAGAGCAAAACGACCCCGTATTGTTGAAGAAATATCTGGATGATCTGGGTCGCCTGGGAGTGAGTGTAGGACAGGTGGGTGGCGACCTTGACAAGGGGTATTATCACCCGTTTACTACTCTGCGCGCTGATGGCCGCTCGCTTGAAGAAGCCATCAAAGCCGACCCACAACGTTTCCAACAAGACCCGTTACCGTCGCTGAGTTTTTCAGGGCAATATGACGGCTGGTGGAACGATGCCATTGCAGCCGGGATGCAGAACTACTCGCAGGCATGGTTACTAAGCGCTAACTACCTGACACCACGCATTTATCCGGGGCAAAAACTTGCTGTCGATTCGCCGGAGAATCTCCGGATTTCATTGTGGCTCTTGGGTGAATACCGCAAGTATCTGCGTGAGCGAGGCTTGCTGGAAACCTACATCAAAGTTATGGATGAGTTTCCGCCGGAGAAAGTGCCTGAATATATTCGCAGTGCGGGGCCTGCCCAAAAAGCCGGATTTAAAACTTACACCACAACTTATAATCTGCTCAAAGACAAAGCCGCCATTGCACAGATGGATCCTTACACCGATATGTGGCAGACCACCTGGCAATTGGAGAATTTGCAAAATTTCTTCAAGAAGAATGAAGTGCCTTTTGCGAAGGAGAACGACTTCTGGGGCACGACGGCAAGTAGTTACTGGGGCCAATACATCGACTATCCACGCGGTTATGGTTGGGCAGCGGCACGCTTACGTATGGGCGGTTTGCATGTCCACGGTTATCTGCGTTGGCAGCGTGAAGGTTATGGTGGTGTATTCGTCGGGCCGGAAGGGCCGTTCAATTCGGTCTCGGTGGCGACCTATGCGCAGAGTGTGAGCGAAGGCCGCTATCTGGCGCAACTCTATCGCCTGATCGATTACGCCAAAAGCAGCGGGCGAGGCGCGGAAGTGGCGCGTCAAATCGAAACCGAAATTGCGCGCGAGGTGATTGGTCTGCCGCAAGATGGGGCCAGGCCGTTGATTCCTCTGGTGACTTCACCAACCGTGCTGGCCGGTGTGGAAGCGCAAAACGCCGATCCACAAAACCACATGTCGCCGGAGGTGTATGCCAGGGCCAAGGTTCGGGTTTTTGAAATGCTGTTGCGCCTGCAAAAAGCCATGGACAATTTAAAGCCGGATGTGCTTTACGATGGTTTGGTGTTGGTGCAAGACGGTAAAAGCAACAGTAGCCTAATGGCAAACGGATACGAAGCTGCCGCCAGTGAATTAGTGGCGCGCATTACGAGTTTAGGCGGTGTGCAACCTGCAACAGTGGCTACGCCCAACGGTGTAGCTGTGGTGCTGGGTACGCTCAAGGACGCGCCGGTGAAAGCGTTGGTGGAGAGCGAACTCGCGAATGAGATCACTCCTTTTTATCCGGCGGCGGGAACGTATGCGATTCGACGGCTAGCCGCTTCACCGAATCGCCCAGCTACCATTCTTGTCGTAGGGGGCGATGCGGCGGGGGTGGAAATCGGCGCACGCAACCTGGGCCGGCTTCTCACGACGCGTAACCGATTTTAAGATCCAATAACTAAAATGCCTTCTTCTTCCAATGCCAACCAGCAATCAATACATCGCGACGCTCTGCTCGTGCTGGGTTACATGAATGTGGGGGCCAGTTACCATAAGAATGGCCCCGATCATTCCCAATTCCTCGACGATAATCCCCGCGCCCAGGCATCGCTATCACAGTTGCAACGGGGCGGGGTGGATGTAGCGGTTGTGTCTTTTGGTGTTCCCACGGAAAGCACGCGGCCTTACTCGCCAGGCGATACCAACCAGGAACCCTGGCTATTCCCGATTTTCGAGGGCAGGGAAGGTGTGGCTCATCTCCAACGATGTCTGTGCGATTTTCAATCGGTTGTAGAACGGGCATCATCACAGGCCGGAGTAGTTCATTCGTTGAGCGAAATCGAAACAATCAACACGGCGGGTAAAACGGCGTTTCTTTTGCATTTGACCGGTGCCTGGTGCAATGGCGAATTAACCGCATTGCA
>DAITOV010000339.1:0-5777 GCA_036833945.1 Abditibacteriia bacterium | reverse complement strand
AAAAATTCAGCGATTTATTACTCTCAAGCAACAGGGATTTCAGGAAGTTAATTTACAGGATTGGTATAATCAGCCCGAATTCTCGAAAAGAAAAGACTGGCATAAAAAAGAGGACGCGCCAATGGCGCGTCCTCTTTTTTCATGCGATGAAATTTATGCTTTGCCGAGGCATTCGCGGACGTAGTCCAGGCTTTTTGCCAGATTAGCAGCCTTCTCATCGGCGCTGTCGCCGGTGATGCCGCATTCATAGGCCAAATAACCGTCGAAGCCGTTTTCTTTGAGAACCTTGAACGATGACACGAAATCGATGTCGCCGGTGCCTGGCTGCATGCGGGTGTTGTCGGCCAGGTGAATGTGGGTGGTGTAGCCTTTGGCGTCGCGGAACGCTTCGGGCGAGTTGGTTTCTTCGATGTGCATGTGGAAGAAGTCGGAGAGCACGCCCAGGCCTTCGGTCTGACCCGAGGCCTTGATCACGCGGATAGCATCGCTCTGCTTGCGCAGGTAATGCTGCTCATAGCGGTTGAGCGGTTCCAACATGAACAGGGTTTTGTGCGCGGCGGCATGAGCGCCCACTTCGCGGAGCGCGGCCAGCATCAGTTCTTCTTCAATTTCCAGCGGGGAAGCGAAGGGCGACAGGTCGGGAACGACCGGAGGGCCAAAGATGGGGGGCACTATCTGGCCGACGGCACCGACTTCGCCACAGAATTCGAGGATTGCCTTCGAACCATCGATGCTGCCGCGACGCAAAGCGAGGTCGGGATGAAGAAAGTCGAAGCTGCGTTCGCCCTTGGGACAGCCATTACCGCAGACGCTGGAAATCGGCACAATGCCGTTGATCTCTTCAGCAGTTTTGCGAAGCACGGGTGCTCCACCGGAGAAAGAAAGTTCGAGGCCCTGGACGCCGTGATCGGCAGCCCATTTGGCTTTGTCCTGAGTGCTGTTGCCGGGCAACAGACCTAACTGAACGGCAATTTTCATGAAAAAATCCCTTGAAAAAGAATGTGGTCATTGGCATTGAACCACAATTCAAAGGTTATGGCAAAGACGAATGAAAGATAAATCACCGATTAACAGGCATGAACGCATATTTTGTTTCAGAAAAGGAAAAAAGCGCAAATTATTGAATAAAAAATGACAAATAAATTACTTCGATTCTGGAGAATACCGAATGCTTTGAGTTACTTCAGAACCCATCTGTGTAATCTGTGTCAATCTGTGGCTAATTTTCCTTATGACTTGACGAACATTTGGGTGACCCAGAGGTCGCCGTTGGCATTGGCGACAAAGCCGATGCCGATGCGGGTGGGCATGCCATGTAATATATTGGCGCGGTGGCCAGGCGAATTCATCAGTGAATTATGGGCGCGCTGGGCTTGTTCGTCGCTGATTTGTTGCCTGCCGCCCCAGGAACGGTAAACGTTCTCGGCGACAAAATGCGGCGTTTTGCCGGTGCCCAGGCGATAGCGGTCGAGAGGAGTGCGGCGGCTGGGGGTTGGTGATTCATGTGCGAAATATTTTAAATCACGCATTTCAGCCGAATGAGCGCGGGCGATCTCGCTTAACGTGGAATCGAGCACCAGAGGCTTGAGGCCGTTTTTAATGCGTGTGGCGTTAACATGCTCGTACAGAAGGTTTTCAAGCCTGGTGAGCCGGGCATCGGTTTGAGCCAGTCGGGCAGGAGTGGTATTTTGGGCATGAGCCGGAAGCAAAGCCTGGGTAACGGGCAAAAGTGTGGCAGCGACTATCAGGCAGGCAGGAAAGAGCTTTAAAATTTTCACATTCGAGTCAGACGATAAGGTGCGGAAAAAGTTGCGTCAAGCAAAAAACGAAAAGCCGAAGCAAAATATTTTTTGCTTCGGCATAATTCGTGAAACTTTTTTGGAAAATTAGAGCGGCGGATTTTCCTTGTGAGCCGTCTCGATAACGAGCATGACTTCGCGCACTTCTTCGGGCGTGATGTCCATAGCGGCATCTTCACGCAACACGGAATAAACGTTGTCGTAGAAGTCGGTGGGAACTTCAGTAGTGGAAGGACGAGTTTCTTCCTTCCAAGGCAATACGTCGCCGCTGCCGTAGGCACGGTTTTCCGGGGTGCCTTCGTTGACGGTGAGCGGCTGCAGTTCGGCGGGATCGAAATACTTCAATTCGCTTTCCTTACCGTCCGAACGTAAAGTGCCGGCAGTGCCCAGCAAAGTCCATTTGTATTCGGGGAAGGCGCAACTGGTGGAAACTTCAAGATCGATAAAGCGACCATTTTCGCCTTTGAGGAGAATCTTGGTGTGATCGTCGGCGTCGCCCACGTCGGTGGTGAGCTGGAGGTCGGTGAAGATGCGCTTTACCGGTGAACCCAACAGCAGCAAAGCAGCGTCGATGAAGTGGGGACAGGTATTGTTCAGGTTACCGCCACCGAATTTCTGCAGGGTTTGCCAGTCGTTACGACGGTTGAAGCCCAGGGCGCGGATACGGATTTCAAAAACGTTACCCAGAATGCCGCTGTCGATAACCTCTTTGATGTGTTGAACGTCGGCATGGTAACGATAATTCTGGTGAACGAACAGCTTCTTGCCCGAAGCCTTGGCGGCTGCGATCATGGCATCGGCTTCTTCCACGTTCATTGCCATCGGCTTTTCCACGATGACGTGGCGGCCCGACTTTAAAACGGCAATGGCGTGGGCGGCGTGATCGACGGATTGGGAGGCGATTGCTACGATATCGACATCGCTATCGCGCAGCAAATCATCGATGTTGGTGAAAGTCTGGCTGCCAAATTCTGTTTTGGCCTCATTCAGGCGGTCTTCCTGCAGGTCGCTGACCGCGGCGATTTGAAATCGCTTGTCGTCGCGCATACGGCGAACGTGAATACCCCAACCGGCCCGACCCAGGCCAACGACGCCTACCTTGATAGGTGTGTTTTCTGTGCTCATGTTATCCTTTCTACTGATTTTGCTACGTTAAGATACTTTACCAAAACGAAAATAGTGAGATGGAACTTTCTCTTACCACACCTGTCGTAAAACGCAAGTTTGTAAGTCTGGTTATGCCCTTACGATTTCTAAGACCACTCCTCCTCGTATTCTTGCTGGGATGCTGTCTTTCGCCGCTTGCCGCTCAAGATGCCCCGCAGTTTCTTCCCGACGAAGCTGAAGAGAATATCAACATTGCGTTTACTCTTCAGTCAGCCCCGCGAGGCACTTTTTCGGCGGTCTTCGATTACCAGGATGCATCCAATTACTATGCACTGGACTGTGCGCCCGGCAGCATCGCTTTTCGTTCGGTATTGAATGGTCATTCTCATCGTTTGGCCAATGCAACGATAGCCTGGAAACCGTCGGCACAAATTATTATTCAACGCCGCCCGTGGTTGATGCAGGTTCTCGTGGATGACACGGCAGTGTTAACAGCTTACGATGTGACACTGACTGAAGGTAAAATCGGCCAACTCGCAACCGGCGGCTGGAAATGGAGTATTCCGCGAGTGCAGCCGACAGAAGCTGAACTCTACTTCAATGACGATTTCACTCGCGAAGAAGGCAAAGCCGGTGAATGGAGAACCGCATTGGGCAGTTGGAAGCTGACCTCTTCCAGCGATAATATCAACACTGGCAACCAGTTGATGAGCGCCAACCCGTTTTCTTACGAAGCGGTTGCCAGTTCCACACCGTCGTTCACCTCTACAGGACGTGCTTTTTGGGACAGTTATGACGCCCAGGTATCGGTGCGTCCGCAGGCGCAAGGCACAGTAGGGCTGGCATTTTACGTGCAAGACCAGAAGAACTACCTGGCATTCCTGTGGAGTTCGGAAGAAGGTGCTCAGGCCCGGCAATTAGTAAAAGTTTCCAATGGGCAAACGCGCGTGCTCGCCAGTGCGCGCGGGGCTTTTTTACCGCGCCAATGGTACCGACTGGGAGTGCGCACCTCACCTGGTATTGTCGAGGCATTCATTGACGGCACATCAGTATTTCGGGCGAATGACAACTCGTTTGGGCAGGGTGGTATCGGGCTATACGCTCTTCAAACCGCTGCAAATTTCGATGACGTCCGGGTGCGTTCCTACCCCTACTTCCGTCAAGACTTCAACGGCCCCACCGGCGGTGCCTGGACGCCGCAAGGCGGTTTTTGGCGCGCGGCTGACGGTATCCTCAACGCCGCCCCGAAACCGGAAGAGGGCGGTGCGACTCGCATGCTGCTGGCGGGTAGCGATGATTGGGCTAATTACGAGATGATGGCGTCGGGTAAACCGGGTGAGGCTGGTTCGTGTGGCTTAGTGGTTGGTTATCGCGACGAAAAGAATTACACCGTTTTGCGTTGGGCCGGCAGCAAAAGCACATTGCCGTTCAAAGGTCGTGCGCAGTTGCTGCGCTATGACAATGGGAGCGCTCGCATTTTAGGCGATGTCGCTGCACCCGTGAGCGATACCGAAGGTTTTTCGAGAATAAAACTGCGTTTTCGCAGCGGAGCGATTACGGCATTTTCCCAAACAGAACAGGGAAGTGAAATGCTGGCCCAGACGGCCGATGAAAAGTTGCAAAGCGGTCGGGTAGGGTTGTGGGTGCAGGGCACGGCAGCGGTTTCGTTTCGCGAAGTCGTGATGTTCTTACCGCCTGAACCCGATGCTCCCAAGGTTGCGCCCAAGATGGAAAGCGATGCGCTCATGGTAGGCTGGGCCTCGCCAGCCGGTGAATGGCCGTCGCGCAAAGCGGGCAACGAGTTGGAATTCTGGAACACGGGCGAATTCTTTGGCGATTTGCAGGCAGAATATTTATGGCGTCCAGCCGCAGTCGGTGCCAATGCCGTCGAATGGGCGCTCCGTGCGAACGCAGACAATTTTGCCAGTGGTTATGTGCTGCGCGCTGAAGGCAAAGACACTTTAAAACTAACGCTATCGCGTGGTAATGAACAGCTTCGCACCGCGCAAATCGATTTAAAACCGCTGGAAGTCAGCGATGAGAATCCGGCCAAAATCCAGGTCGAATTGGAAGGCAAGGCGATTATGGTTTCGGTGGGCGGTATGCCCGCGCTCAGCTTTTTGCCCGAAGCCACAGCAGCGGTGCCCGGCGGAACCCGCCTGGCGGCCCGTGGGGTGGCTAATGGCGGTCAGTTTATTCTGGCAGCGAAAGATTTGCGTGCCGTGAGCGCCAACCGCGATGACTACACCTTCAATGAAGCGCCGACCGATTGGTATGCGCCATCGGGCAACTGGAACATTTTTTCGCGCTGGCCTTGTTATGCCGACTGGTCGTTTTTCGGTGGAAAGGGCTTGAACCCGGTCTTGTGGAGCAAACGCGAATATTCCGGTGATATCGTGGTGGAGATGTATGTCCATCCGCAGATGAACCTGCCTAAGGATATGGGCTATTCGCACCCCGGTGACCTCAACGTGACCCTTGCCGGTGACGGCAAAACAGCGGCTTCGGGGTATTCATTCGTATTAGCTGGTTGGTCGAACACGCGCAGTGCTATTCTCAAAAATTCGCAGGTTGTGGCTGAAAATCGTGGTGATAAGGCCATCTTCTATAGCGCGACCAACCAAAATTCAGGATTTCACCGGCGTTGGTTCTACGTGCGGGCTGAAGCACGCCGGGCCGTGCAAGATGGTAAGAACGGAGTGCGTCTGAAGTTTTTCGTGGACGAAAACCTGATGGGTGAATACTTCGACGCTACGCCATTGGAAACTTTCGCGCGTGGGCGTGTCGCGTTCTGGACGGTAGACGGCGCGATGATGATTGCCCGTGCCAAAATTGAAAACGAAACTCCAGGCGTAGCTTCGCTCCCAGCCG
>DAITOV010000338.1:0-5785 GCA_036833945.1 Abditibacteriia bacterium | reverse complement strand
CGGCAATGATCTGCAAAATGCCCCAGCGCGCTCCTGCGGTAGCATCGATAGTCGCGCAATAGGTTTTTACTTCATCGTAAGAAACAGCATCGACGGCAAGTTCACGGTGCAATTCGTGCAATTCCTGCCCCAGCGACCACCATCCAAGGTAATCGTCCCCAACGGGAATTTCGGCAAAGAGCTGTTGCAGTATGTTGGGAGGCGTTTCCTGTAATGCCCTAGTCCACGCCGAAACGCTTTGCAGTTCACCGGCAATTTTGTCTTGCTTGCGGAGCAACAACTCGGGAACCTGGCCGGTGGTAATGATCTTGGGAGGAATGAGCAGCAAATGGCTCGCGTTATCATTCTGCCATTGTAAGCGCTGCCATGCCAAAAGCTCTTGCAAACGGCGCCCGGCGCGGCGGCTGGGAGTCACGATGACGAGTTGCGACAAATCACAGACGCCCTCTTTGGCAAAGCGCTGTAATAGAAAATCCGCAACCGCAGGCAACATCGGTGAGTGCCAACTAAGGTAATGACGTTCGAGCTTCATTCGTGGGGAAAATCGGGCATGCAAAAAGCGGTGAGGCGGAATTCAAATTTCCGCTTCACCGCTTATTTTATTATCACAAACGAAGTGCTTAATTCAGGCGTTCGGCGGGCGCACCGGCATCGCCAGGGGCGTCGAATTGATAATTAAGCAACGATTGATCGCGAGCGATATAGCCTTCGCGCGACGGGCTGACCGAAATCAGCGCAATCGGTACTTCGCAGACTTCTTCCAAACGCGCAATATAGTTGCGAGCCGCTTCGGGCAAATCGCTCATGCGACGGGCTTCGACGGTCGAACTTTGCCAACCGGGAAGCGTTTCATAAACCGGCTGGCAATCGGCCAACTGTTGCAAAGAAGCCGGGAAATGATCGAGCGGTTTGCCTTCGTAGAGATAGCCGGTGCAGATCTTGATCTCTTCGAACGAATCGAGCACATCCAGCTTGGTGAGGATGATGCTGCCCAAACCGTTGACACGCGCGGCATGACGGATGAGCATGGCATCGAACCAACCGCAAAGGCGCTTGCGCCCCGTGGTGGCACCGAACTCCTGGCCGATCTGGCGGCATTTCTCTTCGATTTCCGGTTCCATCAAGGTCGGGAACGGGCCTTCACCCACGCGCGTGGTGTAGGCTTTGGCAATACCCGAAACGTGGTCTATGAAAGTCGGGCCAACACCGGTTCCGGTGCAGGCTCCGCCGGCAGTGGCATTGGAGGAAGTCACATAGGGATAGGTGCCGAAGTCGATATCGAGACCGGTGCCCTGGGCGCCTTCGAACAGAATGCTTTCGCCATTGCGACGAGCTTCATTGAGTTGCACGCTGCAATCGGCGACGAACGGACGCAAACGTTCGGCAAAGAGCAGATACTGCGCTACCACAGCTTCGGGGTGCGGGCGCTGTTCTTCGGTGAGGTGGCGCAAACCGTGGGTTTTCTCTTCCCAGTTGGCAGCCACTTTTTCGGCTAACAGCTTTTCATCGAACAGGTCGCTCACGCGGATGCCGATGCGCATCATTTTGTCAACATAGGTGGGGCCGATACCGCGCATCGTGGTGCCGATTTTGCGGGCCGGGTTGGCGGCTTCGCGAGCGGCATCGAGCAAACGGTGATAGGGCAACGTAATATGAGCACGGTCGGAAACGAACAGTTTGCCTTCCAGATTGATGCCGCGCTGCGTGAGTGCATCCATTTCTTCAAACAACGTCGGCAGGTCGATGACCACGCCGTTGCCGATGAGGCAGGTTTTGCCACGCACAACACCCGATGGAATCAGGTGCAGAATATATTCCTGGCCTTCAACGATGATTGTGTGTCCGGCATTAGCGCCTCCCTGAAAGCGCGCCACGACATCGGCACTCTCGGCAAGCAAATCGACAATGCGGCCTTTTCCTTCATCGCCCCATTGCGCACCAACTACGACTAATGAACCCATGGTTCTCCTTTATGGAATCGCCTCCTGTTGACGAGGCAAACCTATTAATATTTAGGAAAGTAAAGATTGAGGCGTCAACACGCACCCTCCAACATCGCAGAGCCATTCCATGCTTTGCGCCGCTGTTCCCCTTTCCTGCCCGTCTCCGACTGTATATCCATCAGGCCGGTGATGCCTCGCATCACGTTTTGGCCTTATCTTCTAAAAAACGACTGTCTCTGTGTTTTGTGCGCTAAACAGTATAGTGCATAACGCCAACCACAAATCATATTCACTCACAAATGTCTGTTACAAGCTGTTTCAAACACCTGGTTTTATTTCGCCCGGCCCATCTCCAGCACGGTTTGAGCCAGTGTTTGCGCGGCCTCGGGACGAGCCAGGCCATTGGCAGCCAGGCTCATGGCTTGCAACCGGGCGGAATCCGCGAGAAGTGCCTGCACCTGCTCCAGCAAAATGGCACCGTTCAATTCGTCTTGCTTAATAATGACCGCAGCACCGGCGTCTACGCACATTTGTGCGTTGCGGGTTTGTTCATCGCCACCCGTCGGGACCAACGGCACATACACCGCCGGTTTTTTGAGTGCGCACAGTTCGGCCACTGTCCCGGCACCAGCACGCCCCACCACTAAATCGGTCAGGGCAAAGACATCTTTGATTTCTTCGTTAAAGAATTTTGAAACGTAATAACGTTGCTGCAGTTCCTGGGAAAGCTGGCCTGATACAGCTTTTAAACGATCGTAATCCTGCTCATCGTTGGCTGGCTGACGACCGCATTGATGCACTACCCGGCAAAGCCCTAATAGCGCAGGCAACACTTCCTCGACTGCACGGTTAATGATGCGTGCGCCCTGGCTGCCACCGGTGACATACAGCGTGGGCAAATTGTCGTCTCCATCGTTAAAGCCGCAAAGTGCTTTGGCCACATTCCTATCGCCGCCAAAAATCAGCGGGCGTAACGGATTGCCGGTAACGAATGCCCGATCGCGCAGTTGCGGTGCCAGTTCCTGGCGCGCCGATTCAAAGCTGAGCGCGATACGATTTGCAAAACGGGAAATAATACGGTTTGCCAGGCCAATTTGAACGGTTTGCTCGTGAATGAGGATGGGTTTGCGCAGTGTTGCTGCAGCGATAACCGGTGGCACGGCCACATAGCCACCTGTAGAAAAAACCACGTCCGGCTTGAAAGCCGCCACTGTTTTGAGTGATTGGGCATAGCCCACCGGCAAGCGGAACTGGTCGATGATGTTCTCGACGCTAAAATAACGCCGGAGCTTGCCTGTCTGGATACCGACAAACGGCACGCCTGCCGCGGTTACAATCTCGCGTTCCAGGCCGTTGTTACTCCCGACGTAGAGAAACTCGATTTGCAGGCTTTCGCGTTTTGCGATGTCGCGGAGTGTTTGAATGACAGCCAACGCCGGGCTGATATGCCCGCTGGTTCCGCCTCCGGTGACAAGAATACGCATGTTTTTTCAATTTAATAGCCACGAAAAGGCACAAAATTCACAAAAATTTAGGTCATTACTTACTGTAGGGGCAAAGTCCTTCCGTTACCCCGCCCCACTTTGTGTCTTTTGTGCTTTTTCGTGGCTATCCTTTATTTGCCTACCTGAAACACTTCCGCATAAATCGGTGCGAACGAACGTGATGGCGGCAGCACGCCCAGCGTCTGTAACTGGCGGGCATTGGCACGGTTGCGGTCGCGGGCACGCTCGTAGAATTCTCGAGGATCGGTCGAACCGGGGAATACTGGATCGAGCTGCGAGATGTGATCGAGAATCAGGCCGATCTTCTTTTCCATCAACTCTTTCTCAAAAACGGAGAAGTAGTCGCCTTCCCACACTTCATACTCTTCCCAGGCACCGCGATACTCCCAGCGCTCGAACGGCTGTCCGCCCTCGGCCAGGTAAATCTCTGCTGCAAGCTCAAATGCTTCCGCGCACATCTCGTGAGTACCATGCGGGTCGCTCTTTTCGCCGGTCAACATCACGATATGCGGTGTCGTCTCACGAAGAGCCTTGAGCATGATTTGCACATCGTCATCCGATACCGGAGCGGCCTTCTGTTCGCGAATATAATAGAACGGCAAATCGAGGAAAATCGGCTTCGCGCCCATTTTGCGGCAGCCGTCACCGGCTTCGCCTTCACGCACCAAACGCTTCAGGTTACGCAACAACACGGAATCGGGCGCACCGGGTTCACGTTCAAAAATTTCGGTGCGAATGGTATCGAATACATCCTGAGTCGATTGGCCCGGAGGTGCATTATCTTCGATATAGGAAATCAGGCGCGGATGATTGGCGCGCAAGAGAGCCAAAACATCTTTGTCGCGCACAGCATTGGAACCGCTCACGCCGTAGGCGACATAGACCTTGTTACCGGCATCGGCCATTTTCGAGAGCGTGGCACCGCAGCAGATGACGTCATCATCGGGATGGGGGGAAAGGCAGAATATGTTGGCGTTTTGCGGCAAATTACCTTCATCGGTAATGCGCTTTTGCAAGTCGCGTTCTACTTCCTGAATAGTAGCTTCGAGTGAAGAAACCTGATGCGCCAACGCCCCTAGCCCTGCCTGTTGCAAGTCTTCGGCACTCAATTTGGCTAACGGCTTGTCGAGTTCATGGGAAGCAGCAATCAAGGCGCGGCGCTGCAAATCGAAATCGTTAAAGTTGGCATTGGCACGACGCCACGGACGCGAATATTCCGCCAGATGTGCCGCAGCAGGCTCGTCCAGATAATACTGCGCGTTGACATGTTCGCGCAAGAAGCTGGCCGGGACTTTGGAGGTGATTTTTCCTTCGAGCGCTTCCTGCACGATAGCAGCCTTACGCGGCCCGGTTGCCATCATGACAATCTCACGCGCACCCAGAATCGTTCCCACGCCCATGGTAATGGCACGCACGGGAACATTCTCCAGCCCGTAAAAATCGTCGGCCGCATCAGCGCGGGTCAGTGAATCGAGCACGACCAGGCGGGTGCGGGTGTCCTGCGCACTACCCGGCTCATTGAAGCCGATATGACCGGTCCGGCCGATACCCAAAAGCTGCAAATCCAATCCACCGGCATCGGCGATTTTCTGTTCGTAGGCTTCACAGTAGGCCTGAATCTCTTCATCGCTTTTGAGCGTACCGTCGGGAACATTCCAATTCTGGCAGTTGATGTGGTCGAAGAGATGCTCGCGCATAAAACGCACATACGACTGAACGGCTTCAGGCTGCATCGGCAGATATTCGTCGAGGTTAAAGGTCGTAACCTGCGAAAAATCGAGCCCTTCTTCACGATGCAAGCGCACCAACTCGGCATAAACGCCAATGGGGGTTGAACCGGTAGCGAGACCCAGCACCGCATTGGGCTTGGACTTGATCAATTCGGCAATACGCGCGGCAACGGCCTTACTCAGGGCCGCATATTCAGGATAAACGTGCAGGTTGTTCATAAAATTGAAATTACGGGGAAGTATCTTAATGCAAACCCCGAAACAGCTCAAGAAAGAGGCCCGCGCGTCACGTTAACGACATGCACATTGCGCAGAAACTCTCTTCGATTTTTAAAGTTTTTTTAATAATTCACGCAAGGCAACGGCCTGATTATGCTCCTGGTCCTTCGCTCCGTAGAGCAATGTCACAGTGCCTTCTTTGAGGGCCGCTTGCAACTGCTCCACCGCTGCGGAGTTCTGTTGAAGTTCCGCTATATACCGCTGCTTGAATTCCGGCCATTTTTGTGCATCGTGATTGAACCACTTCCGCAATCCGGTAGAAGGTGCTATCTCTTTGAGCCACAAATCAATATTTGCCTTTTCCTTGCTCAAACCTCGCGGCCAGAGG
>DAITOV010000337.1:0-5835 GCA_036833945.1 Abditibacteriia bacterium | reverse complement strand
TGCTACGGTGGGCTTGAGGATAGTTTCCATCGCCTGCTCATGCAATTGAGCCGTGAAGGCCGGAACCGGCGAGTAGCAGCCCATACCACCGGTGTTGGGGCCGGTATCGCCTTCGCCGATACGCTTGTGGTCTTGCGCGGGCACCATCGGCACTACATTTTCGCCGTCGGTGAGGGCAATCAGTGAAACCTCTTCGCCGGTCATGCACTCTTCAATGAGAAGACGCGGGGCCGTGCCCTGCATCGCAAACAGACCGGCCACGGCTTCACGGGCCTCATCGAGGTTGGCTGCCACGACCACGCCCTTGCCCGCCGCCAGGCCATCGGCCTTGAGCACGATGGGGCCTTCGGGCTGCTCGTTCAGGTAAGCGGTGGCCGAATCGGCGTCATCGAACCAGGCCGCTTTGGCGGTGGGGATGTTGTATTTCTGAAGAATTTCCTTGCAGAAAATTTTGGAGGCTTCCAACTGCGCGGCCTGACCGGAAGGGCCAAAGGCCGGGATTCCGGCTTCCTTGAGCTTATCGACCACGCCATCGGCCAGGGGCACTTCAGGGCCGACGACGACGAAATCGGCACCGACCTGCTGCGCGACTTCAACCGGCTCCCCGCCCAGGCACTGCGCAATCTGCGCGATACCGGCGTTGCCGGGACTGCAATATAACTGCTCCACGAGCGGGCTTTGCTTCAATTTCCAACAGAGCGCGTGCTCGCGCCCACCACTACCGATGACAAGAATTTTCATGTCCTTTTATTATCTCACGCCTTGCGGCAAAGGACAGCTTTTCGATTGCGGATTTTGGATTGCGGATTGAGAGGAACTAAAACGCTAACAGTTGGCATCAACGTCCGGTTGCCTCCATTCGACATTCGATGTTGGACGTTCAACGTTGGACGTTTGTCGTTCCTCCCCCAGTGCCCAACCTCCAACAAGCATCGTAAAATAGTGCAGGAAATGGCGAGAACTCCTGAATTTTCATCATTTTAAGTTGCCCGCGTGTGCCGTAAGATGCCGTTATCACACCTTTACGGAGTTATTATGGCAACAGCAACGACAGAGAAATTAGCATTACTGGGCGGCCAAGCGATAAGCCCGCAGCCCTTGCAGGCACCGGCTTTTCCCCCGGTAGACGAAGCTACGGCCAAACGCCTGAGCGAAGTTTATTTAAGCCGTCAATGGTCGTTCGGCGGCCCGGAAGAGAAGGCCTTCAACGCCGAATTTGCGCAATATCATGGGGCAAAACACGGTATTTTCATGGCCAATGGCACCGTGACACTGCAATGCGCCCTGGGCGCGCTGGGAGTTGGCCCCGGCGATGAAGTGATTATGCCTGCGCTCACCTGGCCCGCCACAGCCATGGCCGCGCTCTATGTCGGAGCGACTCCGGTATTCGTGGATATCGAACCCACCACGCTCTGTCTCGATCCCCAGGCCTTTGAAGCAGCGATTACGCCCCGCACCAAAGCCGTGATTCCGGTTCATATTTACGGCGGCACGGCCGACCTGGAACAAGTTCTGGCCATCGCCGATAAACACGCTATCGCCGTGGTGGAAGATTGCGCCCATGCCCAGGGCGGCAAGTGGAACGGGCGCGGTCTGGGTAGCTGGGGCGCGGTCGGCTCGTTTTCTTTCCAGCAGTCCAAAACCATGGCCAGCGGCGAAGGCGGCATCTGCCTGACCAACGACGACGAATTGGCCGAGCGCATCTATCGCATGAAGCACATCGGCTATAACCACGGGACAGCCCAGGGCAAAGCGGCTGTGGGCCCGCCGCCGGGCTTGCAGTGCCACAACTTCCGTGGCACCGATTTCCAGGCAGTGATTCTCCGTTCCCAGTTGGAACAGTTGGAAGAGCGCATCGCCACCTACAACAGTAACGCCGCCATTCTCGAAGAGCGCCTCAACGCCTTGCCCGGTGTTCGCGTGCAGTCACGTGGCCGCCTGGCCGATCCGCAGAGCTACTATGCCTTTGCGGTGAGCCTCGTCGATGGCCCAATCGCACAATTGCCGCTTGAAACCGTGCAAGCCGCGCTGGGGGCCGAAGGCTTTGGTACTGGCCGGACATACGGCACCGTCTATGGACACGTCTTATTCAATGCCTCTCCCGAAACCTACCGCATCGCCAACGGTAGTTGCCCGGTATCCGAAGGACTTGGAACAAACCAAACGCTCACTTTCCTCCACTACTGGCTGGGCAGCGATCAGGATACAATAAGTGCTATTGGCGATGCCTTCGAAAAGGTCGCTACCCAGGCCGAAACATTGGCCGACTGGACACCGCCCGCTCAATAACCGGCAAAGGATCAATACAGATGAGCCAAAAACCGATTCCATTTATCTGGACCAACGACGACCTGACCGTAAACAACAATGACGAGTTGGAGCCGATGTTGGCACTGCTCGACAAACACGGCATCAAGGGAACCTTCTTCGTGGTGCCCTGCCCGAGCGGCGCGGCCTATCTGACCGATGATGCGCCCTTCATCGACAAGCTCAAAGCTGCACTGGCCGATGGCCACGAAGCCCACCAGCATTCCACGACCCATGTCTGTATAGAAAACGGCACCGCCGATCTACGCATGTTCGACCTGATGGGCAACGCCGCCAAAATTGCCTATTCACAAAGCCGCTTCGTGCATGAACGGCTATGGCAAGTCGATGCCCTCCAGGCCCAGATTGGCTGGGGGCGCAAAGTGTGGACCGAAGCAATGGGCGAGCCTTCGGAAGGCTTTCGCCCCGGCTGCGGCGCGTTCTGCGGCAACATGTATCAGGCACTGGAAAATCTCGGTTTCAAATGGTGTTCGGCGCGCCTGGTCTCCATGACCGGCTGGCAGTGGGCAGCAGGTTTTTACGATTATCCCCTCGCCCTTGAAGGCCCGGCCATGCCTGTAATGCAGGGACAGATCATGGAACTACCCATTCTCGATGATGTAGCATTTAAAGTGCCTGCCGATAAGATCGACGACTTCGTGGAACTCGGCTGGCAGCTTTTCCAGAAATGCCTCGAACGTAACTTGCCCTATATCCTGGTGAGCCATCCTTTCGCCCTCAAGCACGAAGGCGGCACCGGCTATCGCATCCACGAAAAGCTGTTGCCGCGCATTCTCGATAGCGGTTTGGCCATCCCCATGACGTTGGGAGAATATTACGGGCGCGTGCAAAACGGCGAGTTCCCCCTGGCTGCGCCAGAAGACGCTTATCCAGGCGGCGACGCCATTCCCGATTGGCACATTCTCTCGCGCACCCGGCAAGGTTAAACTCTGGCTCTATGAGCCAACGCCTGCTGGAAATCTTGCAGCAAGACGTTATCCCCGCGCTGGCCTCCGGTGCGGGGATTTTGCTGCCTTGCGCCGAGCGAGAGGTAGCTGAAGATACTTGCGGTGACTTTCAACAAACGCAGACCACGGCCGAATTCCAGCATACCCATTACGAATTGTTCTGGTTGCGCTCAGGCCGCAGCCACATGAAAATCGACGGCAAAATCTACCGGCTCGAAGCTGGTGATTGCTGTTTCCTGCCACCGCAGTCGTGGCACTGCGATATGTATACCGAGGAAACCCCGGCCTACGAATCGTTGTGGGTTGTGGTCTACAACCGGCAGGTTGGTGTCAACCATTTTCGTTACCAGCCCGTGGGCATGTGGGATGTCGTGTGCTACAGTCGCATCGCCGAGCCGCCCGAACTTCCCGGTTTGCTGACAGCACTCCAGCACGAGCTTCAAGGGAATGTCCCGTTTTCCAGCAGCATCCGCCAGGGTTTGATGCTACAGTTAGCCGGTTGCATGGCCCGTGCATTGGAAACGCTCAACAGCTCTGCGGTCGAACTAGTTTCGCAACGGGTGCAAACCTACCTTGAAGCGCACTATGCGGAAGAAATTTCATTGCAGGCCGTCGCCCAGGCGGCGTATCTGAGCCCCAACTATCTAACCACGGTGTTTAAGAAAGAAACCGGCCACACCATTGTGGAAGCGCTCACCGAAATCCGCCTGCGCCACGCCCGGCGGTTGCTGTTGGAAAAGCAACTTCCGGTGTATGAAGTGGCCCGCGCAGTGGGCTATGAAAACGTCTCGCACTTCTCCCGTGTGTTCCATCGCCATACCGGCTCTTCACCGGGGCGTTATGGGAAAGCGGGGTAGGCATGAAGAACCACGCGCGTGAGCAAGTGGACTGTGTGAGGGTATTATGCTCCGCTGAGCTTACGTCAATTGATGCTATCGGAGCGTTAGCACAAGCAAAACTCTTCCATAGTCCACTGGCTCACGCGCGTGGTTCTTCATTTGACCACTTCTTTAGGCAACAATAATTCATCACCACTCCGTGCCAGATACGGTGGCACGGTCATCAATAGACGTGGCCCGTTACTTGAAACGAACTGCCACAGCTTGCCGTCTTGCCCTGGCGGCACCGGGATATTGAAGTAACCGCCTTTTTCAAACTCTTCCTTGGTGAAAGTGAATATAGGCTTGGGAGAACCATCGCCGCCGCGTAAAGCCCCCACACCCTGTGCGAAGCCGCCAATCACCTTCGTGCCCTTGGGAACATAGAAATACATATCGACCCGATGCGATAGCGTAACCGGTTCTTCAATAGACGAGGCATAGGAAACCGGAGTGCCCTGCGCCCAACTAACCGCCGCACCCTGGCGTTGCGAGCGCACCTCGACACGATGCAAACCCTTGAAAGGAGTTTTAAGCTCGACTTCGTGGGGTTGCTTATCATTGACAGCTTCGGCGGTATCGAGAATGCGGCTTTCGGGGTCGTCTTCGGCTAAGAGTTCTAATGTTGTCTTACCACCAGTGCCAATCTGCCCGCCGGTAACGGTTAGTTTTACCGTCGGAAATTTTTCGTCAATCCAGACATAAAAATGATGATTGGGGCGTACAAAACCATTCACACCCAGTTTGCCGGGTGTGACTATACCCAGGGCTGTCGTTGGAACCAGTTCCTTACTATAGCCAACCGGGGTGAAGGTGATGAGTTCATTGTTGACAATACCATCGGCAATGAGCCTGCTGATTTCCTCGGCGCTAAATGGCGCGCTGTTTTTCCACGGATTCTTGCCTTCGGGCATGCTCCACACCGTATCGCCTACCGGCCGATATGGCCAGTTGCGGGTATCGCGCCACAGCGCATAGTTATGCACCATGTGCGTGCTGCGAATGCGGTAGCCATGCGCCAGCGCCGCACCTACTCCTCCTTCACCATCGACATCTTTTAGCAACTCGACATAACGTGTGTAGAGCGTCAGATCGTCCAGGCGGCCACGGATGCCGGGATCGTTAGTGAGCTTGCGTGCCTCGTCAATATCGCGATACATGCGCCCTATCAAATCGCTGCTGAACAGCGGGCGGTTGGCGCGGTCGATGCACTGGTAAAAATTGCGCATCGGCTTTTGCGCCGGGCCGAAGGCTTTTTCAAAGAAGTCGTTGATGATCGCTTCTGTATCGGCGTTGGTATCCCACAGCGTGCGCGCCGCAACATAGTAACCCAGGCCACCCGGTCCCCAACTGTTACTGGATTCGGCGCTCATGAAACGCGCGCCCATGCCGTGCTGGCGCTTAATGGCAGCGGCAATGGCGCGCGGATCGCCCGCGCCCAGCCCTCCGGGACGATCTTTATGCCCCACCACGACGCTGTAATATTCGCGGACTCCAATCGTGGCGCCCTGCGCGCTCCAGCCCGGCGCAATATTTTCAAAACCTGCGCTGAACTGGGTGGCAACGCCCACCGCCACATTAGGATGCACTTTAATGCTGGGCGGTTGTGAATGTTTGAAATAGGCGTAGATACCGATGAACTTGCCGGGATACTTCTTACTCACCGCTTCGGCCACTTCGTT
>DAITOV010000336.1:0-5843 GCA_036833945.1 Abditibacteriia bacterium | reverse complement strand
ACCCCCACAACAATACCCGGTGTGTTTTCCGTGAGGGCAGCGCTTGCGGTTTCAACTTGAAACTCACCGCCGCTGATGCGCTTCAGATACTGCGCCAGTGTATTGGCCGCTGTTTTTTCAGCCTCACCGGCTTGTGCCGCAATTACTATCGGCACCAGGGCACGGCCATTCTCCGCCAGCTTCACCGCAACCGCCGCCTGTCCCGGCACTTGCAACGCCACCAGACAGAGCGCACTCACAACGCCAACAATCCAATTTAAACGGTAATGAAAAATATTCATGATGGAAGAGATCTCACGCAGAGACGCAGAGTGAAGAACCACGCGCGTAAGCAAGTGGACAGGGTAATCACTTTTGCTTATTTCCGGCATTCATCTAGCTTGGTATTATGCTTCACCCCGTCTGCTCGCTCACGCGCGCGGTTCTTCATCCCCACTCTCTGCGTCTCTGCGTGATATTAAATTCAAGGAAACGTCGGTGACAGCTTACGGATGTTATCGGGCTTGGCATCAGCAGCAGGGACGTAGAACATGGCCGGAGCGGTGATGCCACCAGTGCCCAATTCATCGACGACTTCGTTAAGCAATCGCACTACAACCACGTTTTTAGCGCCGGGCTTAACTGCTGCCGTTGCATCGAACTCGAACGGTAGGAACGACGCACCGTGGCTGATACCGACCTCCTTGCCATTCACCCAAACTTTGGCTTTCTCATCCACCCCGCCAAACCAGAGGAACACCTTCTTGCCGGAGAAGTTTTGCGGAATGGCCACTTCCTGGCGATACCACGCTTCGCCTTTATAGCTGCGCAGGCCCTGGTCGCTCCAGGAAGCCGAGGCTTTGATGGTTTGCCAGTTACCGCCCACGGCACTGGGTCGCCACAGGCCGATTGCTTCACCGATTTTTTGCGGGTCGATCTGGAACTGCCACTCATCCCGTAAGGCAGCGATCTGCCCCTGCGCCGTTTGCACGCGGGCGTAGCCCTGCTCGACCGGCTGGCGGAAGAAACGCTTGAGGTAACTCGGGGCGGCTTTAGCATTAATCATTGGCGGATCATAAGCGATGAGCGTTTTTTGCAGCGCATCCACTCGATCCAACTCTTTGCGTGCAGCCACGAAGTTCTGCTGGTTTTGCTGCTGCAACATGGCGTTGAAGGCTTCGAGATAATCGAAAGTGGTGCGGAAGACCTTCACCCGCTCAGCATAGACACCACGCCCGGCCTGACGCGCCGCCTCATTCAATAGCCCGCGCGCTTTCTTGCGCAGCGGTGCCGGATAGAGGTAAGGCATGTCGAATGATGAGCCAGTATGATAATCGCCATCACGCAATGCCGCATCCATCAGCGTGAGATACTGCGCCATCGGCTTTTGCGCCGGGCCGAAGAATTTTTCGGTGAAGTCGGCCATCAGTGCATCGACATCGGCCTTATGGTTCCACATCAATTTCATGGAGATATAAAGCGAAGGCGTTTCGCTGCCCCAGTGGTTGATGGTCTCGACTCGCCAGCCTTTGATATTGTTGGCATAAGCCGCCGGAATTTCATCGCGGATGCGGTGGATGTGGCTGAACGGAAAACCGGGGTCGGCCAGGTTGAACCAGTAACCACGCTCGTAAATTTCCGGCACGATCTTGCCCCATTCCTGCATCAAGGTTTTGTAATAGGAACGCTCGGGGCAAATGGGGTTGTTCATGCCGTGGATACGACACAAACCAATGGGGGCGAAGGCCGGCACGATATTGGGACTGGGCCTAGTTTTCACCGGCACCCGCATGTAGGAGTGATAGGAGTAGAAAGCGACCTTCTTATTGGGGAACTCATCTTTGATGCCATCCAGGATTTGATTGAAAAGCCACACATAGCGGTCGGTCATGCTGGCTTCGTTGGAGAACGGATCCCAGTCGCCGCCATCCAGAGCGCGGCAGTTGGCACATTCACAAAAACCTGCGCCATCGTTGGGGCCAAAACCGACCCACGGCACGGTGGGATTGGCGCGGAAGAACTTGCGCGCCTCATCGATCGCCAGTTGCACCACTTGCGGATTGGAAACGCAAGCTTGCGAGGTTTGGCGCTTGCCATGCACCAGCGCAAAGTATTCGGGATGTTCTTTGAATACTTCGGCTGTCAGGCTACGAATGCCGTGTGCGCCCGGAAAATAGGGGCCACCCATCCGCATGCGCTTGGCCCACGGCGTGGTGCGAAAACCCATGTGCCAGCGCCCGTTGAACGAAGGCACTTGCACGGTTTGCTGCACCGGCAGCGAAACGGTTTTGTTTTGCGGCACCACCGTGCCCAATTCGCCCGGCATGAACCAGCGCACACCCAACTGTTCGAGTAGTTCATAAGCACCGAACAAAGTGCCTTCAGGAGATAGCCCGACAATGCGCACGCTATCGGGAGCGACTTTCAAAGCAAACGAAGCCGGGTCACTGCCTTTGGCGGTGATCTCTTGAAGCAGTTGCGGTGTGGAAGCGGCCTCACCCAACAGAATAGGAAACTGCCCTCCGGTCGCCTGATTGCCGATTTCAACTTTCGCACCGGAAATTTTCTGTAAATATTCCTGCAATTCCTGCGCAGCTAGTTTTTCCTGCGCATCAGCTTCGGGCGCGATCACCAGAACACCGGCCGATTTGGCATTAGTGACGAGGTCAACTTGTTGCCGGGGCGAATCGGCCTGGACGACAGCCACTTCACCCAACAGAATAACGGCAGACAAGCACAGGAGAATATCCCCTGTGCTTTTCAAACTTTTCAATTTATGACGAAAACTCACAATAAAATCCTTATCTTTAGGGGGCACGATTCAAGTCGAAAATCCAGTTTTTGCCGTCACCGCTTTTTATCCATTTCACATGCCCATCGGCAAATGTGACGTTCGAGCCTTCCAGATGACGATCGTGGTGAAAATAGGCATTCACTTCCGGCCCTGCCGTTGCGCCGACACCGCTTGCAAAATCAACTCGCTCCATGCCGTAGCCGCTGGTATCGTAATAATTACCGGTGCCAGGCTGCCCATAGCCAGATTCAACCAGCATCCAGGTTCGGCTTGTCTCCTTAATAGAGGCTAACGGCAAGCCGGTCGCATCTGCCATTACGGTGCGTGCTCCGTTATCGTTACCGGGCATCGCATAGGTTGTGTAGTATTGATGATCCACCAGCAACGCATTCCCCTTGGCATCAGGTGCATTGGGACACCGGAATATCAATCGTGTTTTTACATAGGGTAATACGGTTGCATTCCAACGATTGTTAGAAGCTGTGCCATGATATGGTAAGCGTTCGTCATAATCCTGCGCATACTGCATTAACACCAGCCCCAACTGTTTCATATTACTGGCACAACTCGACCGCCTCGCATTCTCTCTCGCCCGCGCGAAGACCGGGAAAAGAATCGCCGCCAGTATTGATATAATCGCTATTACGACCAATAACTCGATCAGCGTAAAACCTTTATGCTTGATTACTGCTTTCATTCCAACTCCTTCAATAAAGGAAATCAATCTCTAACTCTCAAAATATACCCCCTTTCCGTATCTGCTAAACCGGCACTTTTAGCATTCTACATTGTTTTTTGCATAATACAAACTATTTAACAGTCTGCTTATTCGCTTGCCGGTAACGCAATGGCTGTTGCCCGGTGCTGGAGCGAAATCGGCGTGTGAAATAAGACTGATCGCGATATCCCACCAACTCCGCTATCTCATGTACCGAGAGATCGCTGCCACTCAAGAGCAATTGCGCCGATTCCATGCGCATTTTATTGACATAGTTCATCACACTTAAACCGGTGTTAGTTTTGAAAAGCCAGTTCAACTGCCCCGGTGTCAGGTGCAAATGCCCGGCGATGAGCACAGGCGTGAGAGGTTCGTGAATACGCAGCCGGATATATTCGTGGGCTTGCTGAATACGCGGGTCGCGCAGCACGTAGTTTTGCAAGACGTGGGGCTGCCGGTCGGGAAAAAGGGAATACAGCCCATCGGTCATGGCCGGAATCTGTGTTGTCATGCCGCGCTGCAAACGCAACATCAGGCTGAGAAGTTGGGCACGTACAATGTCGGTATTGGTCTGCTGGGCGCCGAGTTCATCCATGAGAACGTGAACCACCGTCAGCAATTGGGCATCTTCGATAAGCAGCGAATAATTGATTTGGTATTCGCCGTTGGTCATGGTGCTGAAATTACACAGTGCTCCCACCGGCAAAATTCTCAGGTGAAAGAGACACAATTCCCCTCTGTGCGAGGTGTCGCGCAGCCAGGGTTTGATATTGGTTTTCTGGGGAATTTCCGGCGGCACCAGAAAAAAAGTGCCCCGGGGCAATGAAAAAATATAACCGCCCCTGGCATATTTCAGCTTATCGCGCGCCGGGAGCTGGTTACGCATGGAAGTGGTCACGCCCATAAGCAGATCGGCTTCCCCTTCCACGACATAAAACAGGGAAGGAAAATGCGAGGCGTGCATGCGCGCTTGCGGCCACCGGCGGCCTTCGGGGTAGATACGCACGACATCGGCCTCGCGCAGGGGCGAATGCTCCATTTCGCGCACTGTAATTTCCGGGGGCATCCGCAAGGGTAGCTTCGCCAGGAGGATGCGCGGCTGCCTCTGCGCATGTAATTCAGGCAGAATGTTCTCCCCCAGCATGGAGAGTAAGTTTTTCCGAAGCCAAACCGCAGAGGACATAACAGAAGAATAAAAAAAGGAAGAAAAAGACACAAGAGTTATCCCTTGTGTCTTCAACTCACGTGAACTATCGCTGCTTTGTTTCGACAATAGTTATGAGACAGAACTCCAGGTGAAAATAATAGGTAATGAGGGAGCCGTTGTTCGTGTGGCACCGGCAGCCCCTGTCCTTATTGCCCCAGAAACAGTCTCCATTTTAAGCCATTTGACATGCCCATCGACAAAGGCATAATTCGCGCCTTCCAGATGAGCGTCGGGGCGCAAACCGTTCCAGGTTGTTGTCGTAGGGCGAAATTGATGAGCACCCTGGCCAGGTGCCGTACTATTGAAATCAGCCCAACCATCGCCTAATAAACAGGTGCGCACAGGATCTGGCACAACGTCGATAAAAGATGTCCCCGCATAATTGGCTTTTAGCCCGGCCCAGTTCGTCGCAGTGCCATTAGCCCAGGTATAGCCATACTGAGCACCATAAATGTGACTGGAGGGGAAAGCGTAAGTCGGAGCACTGGGGCAACGATACATTTGATCGCTTTTGACGTAATCAATCGTCGGCAAATAGAGCTTAGCCCATGTCGGATTCGCCGTGCCGTCCGCTCTCGGAGTAGAATAGGCTGGAAGCCCGCCATCGTTATCCTGGGCATACATCATCAAGCCTAATGCCAACTGCTTAAGATTACTGACACAACTCGACCGCCGGGCATTCTCACGCACACGGGCAAATACCGGGAACAGGATTGCTGCCAATATTGATATGATCGTAATTACAACCAATAACTCGACCAATGTAAACCCACGATTCACACGTTTTTGCATTGCGTTGCCTCCAGTCAAGGGCATCTTTGCCGCCGACTCTTGGAATATACCCTTTTCACCCTTCCTCCAAACTCTCACTTTTTGCACTTTAGGTTACTTTTTGCACCTCACAACATTCATTCCGATTTAAATGGGATTTGCAGACGATTTCCGACGTTGGCGAAATTGGAGCGGCGTGCATCCGACATGACGATGGAAAGTTCTGCTGAAATAAGGCAACTGACGAAAACCAACCAATTCTGAAATTTCCTGCACCGAAAGGTCGGCAGAGCGCAGCAGCAACTGCGCCGAATCCATCCTCAGTTTCAATACATAATTCATCGTGCTGAGACCGGTATGGGTTTTCAAGATGC
>DAITOV010000335.1:2271-5846 GCA_036833945.1 Abditibacteriia bacterium | reverse complement strand
CGCTGGTTAAAGTCTGCAGCGATTCCAGGCGGGGAGAAATATCAGTGGCTCCGGTTGTATCCAGCGCTGAGGGAAGCGATTTGAGTCCTAAAAGCAATGCCGTGAGTTGTTGTCCCATCTGGTCGTGTAATTCGCGGGAGATGCGCAAACGTTCTTCTTCCTGTGTGCTGACAACGCGTTCCAACAACTGCTGGCGGGTGCGTTCGAGTTCCAGGCGTTGTGCGCTTTCGATGGAGAGTTCGTTATTGAGATCTACCAGTTCCTGCGTGCGTTCCTGCACCCGGGCTTCGAGCTCCTCTTCCATCTTTTTCCGGTCGGTCATGTCGCGCAGAATTTTGGCGTAACCACGGATGTTGCCGCCTTCGTCGCGCAGGGTAATCATGACGCTGCTGGCGTAGAAAAGGCTGCCGTCTTTGCGGATAAACCAACGTTCGTCGGGCGCGCGGCCGGTTTGCAGGGCTAACTTTTGTTCGCGTTCCAGGATACCGGCTGCACGGTCGGCCGGGGTGAAAATGATGGAGGCCGGCTGACCAATAAACTCTTCTTCGCTATATCCCAGCAAGCGCTCGACACCACTGTTCCAGAAGGTGATATTGGCTTCCAGATCAGTCAGGAAAATGGCGTAGTCTTCAATTCCCTCAATGAAGACACGATAGCGTTCTTCACTTTTACTGAGTTCTTCTTCCATTTTTTTGCGGGTTGTAATATTTTGTGTGATACCTAAAAGACGGGAGGAAGAGGATTGCTCTTCCTTGATAAATACTCCCTGCACTCTTACCCAAATAATCTCGTTGTTTTGCGGATTGATGATACGATGTTCAACCTCCAGTTGTTTTTTACCCTGGATAGCCAACGTGGCTTCCCTGAGCACGTTTTGGTTGTCACGCGGGTGAATAAGGGCAAAAATTTCACGAGTATCCGCGGGTAGCTTAAAACCGAGGACATCGCGCACATTGGCCGAAAATTTACTTTGGTTGGTTTGAACATTAATTTCCCAGGTAAAAGCATTCGATGCTTCAATGGAAAGACGTAAACGCTCTTCCGATTCCCGCAAGGCCTCTTCGCCACGACGTCGTTCAATTCCTGCCCAAACGCGAGTGGTAACCTCACGCATCAATTCTATTTCGTCACTGCGCCAATTCCTGGGAGCCGCATCGAATACGGCAAACGAAAAATGCCATTCGCCATCGAATGCGACCGGCACACTAATGAATGAAGCGGCATTAAGAGCTTCGTAATTTTCTGCGATGACACGTGAATCGGTAAAGATATTGTTGACGATTAAAGACTCTCCAGAGCAAAATCGCTGCCTGAATTCTGTGGTGAAAAAATCACTGATGCGATAACTTCCGCGGATATACCGGGTATTCGAGCGATGCCAATCGTAAGTTGCGACGGCCTCGTCGTTGGTCTGGCTAATCTCAAAAAAAGCACATGCCGTAATATTGAGGTGACTATCGATACTGGCACCGATCTCCTGCATCATTTCATCAACAGTGGTGGCAAGTGCCAGCTTATCGGTGATCGTGGCTAAGAAGGCCGTATTCTGTTCGGCATGCTTGCGCTGGGTGATTTCATTGAAAATGACAGCGACTTTGCGGCTGCTATCATCACCGAGCCGAAACGCATAGCCATCGTACCAACGGTTATTTAGCCCACCGATGCATGTGTTGAAGCGATGTCCTTGCCCGGTAAGAGCGATGTTACCGTATTCTTCAATCCATTTGCTTTCAATACTGGGAATGATTTCCCGAACTGTTTTATTGATAACGTCTTTCAATCCAGTTTGACGTTCAAAAGCCGGATTGCACTCCAGAAAACGATAGTCGATAGGTTTATTTGCGTTATTAAAAATTACTTCGATGACGCAAAAAGCTTCGTCCATCATGCTGAAGAGTGAGCGATATTTCTCTTCCGACACGCTCAAGGACTCATTAGCCCGTTGTAGTTCCTCTCCACGCGAAATTAAATCGGCTTCAATTCGCTTTCTTTGCGTGGTATCGATCAGAGTTAAGATGACGCCGTTGACATATTTATTCTCCGTGCGATAGGGCAGCAAGCGAGCCAGGAACCAGTCGCCTTCAACAGTCTGAACTTCGCGCTCGATGGTTTTAAGCTCGGCCAGCACTTGTTTCACGTCCGAAGTTAGAGCGGGGTAGTCCAGGCAATGAGTAATGTGTGAGATTGGACGGTCGGTATCGGTGGGAATCAAATTGAAAATTTGGGCGGCACGGGGCGTGTAGCGTTTGATGAGGAAATCGCGATCGAGAAAAATGGTGGCGATTTCACTGGAAACCATCAAATTTTGCATGTCGCTATTGGCCTGTGCCAAATCTTCAACATTGCTTTTGAGTTCGGAGTTGATGGCAATGATCTCTTCATTGACCGACTGCAATTCTTCCTTGCCGGTTTCGAGTTCCTCGGCCGTCGAACGGGCCTCTTCGTTCATCGCCTGCAATTCTTCGTTAGAAGCCTTGAGCTCTTCGACAGTTGCTTCGTATTGCTCCACCGTAGCATGCAGGCTGGTTTTCAGGTGTTGTATCTCTTCGTGGAGTCGATGCGATATCGGTTCGATCCTGGCGATAGAAGTCGGGGCGTCGGGAGTGGCGCTCACTTCTTCAAAGAGCACCAGAAATAGGACATGCGTTGCCCGGCCGTTATCCAGCACCGGACGCACACGCAGGTTGATATATTTAACGGTATCGTCGTCCGGATTTTCCAGTGGAACGGCCATAACTTGCACGTCTTCTTTTTTCTGGGTTGCCGAAAAAAGAGCGGCGCTTAATTCCAGGCGCAATGAGGGATGAACGGCTTTCAGCAAATTGGAAGAAACATAGCCGCCGGTGTGCAGCAGGAAGCGCCCGGCATTTTCGGAGAAATGAAGAATATCGTATTCTTCATTCACCAGGATGGAAGGCGGTGCAAAGCGTTCGAGGAGTTTAAGATGCAAATCATTGAAGCTGCCGCTATTTCGCTGTGAAGCGGAGGCGGTTTCCGGCAAGAGGGATGTGGAATCGTCGGTATGGGTGAGATCGAGAAATCCTGAAGAATCAACAGAGCGGGACGAGCCTTTGATAGAAGCCTGCCGTGAAACGGGAAGTTGCGGCAAAGTGCGCCCAACGGTGGCACGTCTGGTATAAAGGCGATGCTTCTTATTTTGTGAAGTGAAAAGGTTGGCAAAGCCCTCTGCCGATTCGGAAACGCCGAGGAAAAGAAGGCCCTTGGGTTGAAGCGCGTAATGAAAAACCTCAAAGGTGCGTTGTTGGGCCTGGCGATTGAGATAAATCAAGAGATTACGACAGGTAATGAGATCGAGGTGGGAGAATGGCGAATCTTTGATGATGTTATGCACCGCGAACAAGACGATCTCACGAATTTCTTTGCGTATCCGATAGCAACCTGGCTCCTGGGTGAAGAAGCGTTCGAGTCGCTCCGCTGAAACATCGGCGGTGATGGTTTCCGGGTAACAACCTTCGCGGGCGGTTTGGATGGCTTCGCCGTTGAGATCCGTTGCGAAAATGAGAATGGAAGGCGGCGAATCGAGCTTGGCCGCATGTTCCGCCAAAATGATGGCG
>DAITOV010000335.1:0-2261 GCA_036833945.1 Abditibacteriia bacterium | reverse complement strand
CGACGGAATAAGCTTCTTCCCCGGTAGCGCAGCCGGCAACCCAGACACGGACCTGGTCGCTGCTTTTTTTATCTTTGAACAAGCGCGGCACTGCCTGCTGCAAAGCTGCAAAAGCTTTAGGGTCGCGAAAGAAATTCGTGACACTAATCAACAAATCATGTAACAGCGCTCCGGCTTCGCCGGGGCTGGCGCGCAGGTATTCGAGATAAGTCGGAATATCGGGCAGCCCGTTAACCTGGAGGCGCCGGCCAATGCGGCGCAAGATCGTGGCTCTTTTGTAATGAGTGAAGTCGTGGCCCGTTCTCGCTCGTAAAAGTAAAAAGACTTCCCGCAGTGCTGCCTCATCCGATGAGGCAGCCGAGTTCTTTTCTTTATCCTTGGCTTTGGTTGAAGGCATTGGGCTATCGGAAGGAAGGCGCAGGCGCTTTTCGTTTTCGCGGTGTGAAAGGAGTTTTGACGGCATCTGGTTTACGGGCAAAATCCAGTCCACCATGCCGGTCGCGATGGCCGAACGCGGCATCGAATCGAGGAGAGCTTGCGTAGGTTCCTGGGCAATGGTCAAACCACCACGTTCCTTGATGCGTTTTACACCAATGGAACCGTCACCATCGGCTCCTGACAATACGATGCCGATGGCATGCGTGGCATGGGTATCGGCCAGGGCACGAAAGAGCAGGTCGACAGCGATACGTTTCCCATAAGGCTGTTTGAGAGGCAAGAGACAGATTTGCTCGCTGGTCATCGAAAGATGCGCATTTGGCGGAATGACATAGACGCAGTTGGGTTCAATTTTAATGGTCTGAGTAACCGGAACAACACGCATCGAGGTGGCGTTTTGAAGCAACTCCGGTAATGCGCTGTCTTGATTGGGGGCGAGATGAATAACGACCACGAAGGCCATGCCGCTATCGTTTGGCATCGCCTGGAAAAACTCAGTTAACGCCTCAATGGCCCCGGCCGACCCGCCCAGGCCGACAACGGGTAGAGCAGGCAATTTCCCCACGGTCGGAACGTCGGTATCGGTTTCATCGATAGCCGAAGGCTCCGGCTCAGCTTGCATGGCAGGAGTCGTCTGTGTTTGTTCGATGGCAGGCTGTTCTGTAGGCGTTTGCATGGAATTGGGTCGCTTTATTCGATTAGGCATTTATAGTCTACATTTGCAGCGGATAGCGAGTAAGCGTAGCAATGGATTGAAGATATGTGTTCGATAAAGAACTCATTTGAACTTTGCGTGGCTAAAAAATTGCGAGATGTGATATTGCAATCAAGGAGGGTTCAATGAAGGCTTTAGTTTGGAACGGTAAACACCGGGTCGATGTCGAAAATGTATCTGATCCACGAATCGAGCATCCGCGCGATGCCATAATCAAAGTCACGTCGACCGCCATTTGCGGTTCGGATCTTCATCTCTATGATGGACTGATTCAAACCATGAAACAAGGCGATATTCTCGGCCATGAACCGATGGGTGAAGTCGTTGAAGTAGGACCGGAAGTGACTAACCTACAAATTGGCGACCGAGTGGTCGTGCCTTTTACAATTGCTTGTGGTGAATGCTTTTTTTGTAAGAAAACTTTGTACTCCGCCTGTGATAATTCAAATCCTAACTATGAAATCGGAGAAAAGCTGTATGGAGCGGCTCCGGCTGGCTTATTCGGCTATTCCCATATGATGGGTGGATATGCGGGTGGACAAGCCCAATATTTGCGTGTGCCGTTTGCGGATGTCGGCCCCATCAAAGTTCCTGAACAACTGACCGATGAACAGGCGTTGTTCCTCTCGGATATCTTCCCTACCGGTTATATGGCTGCTGAGAACTGCAACATTCAGCCCGGTGATACGGTAGCGATATGGGGAGCGGGACCTGTGGGGCAAATGGCGATTCGATGCGCTTTTTTGCTGGGAGCGGAAGAGGTGATCGTCATCGATAATATCGAAGAACGCCTGGAAATGGCTGCTGAGGCCGGCGCTCAAACGATCAACTTCCAATACGACCACGAGGATGTTGAGGGCAATGAAATCAATTTATTCGACCAGTTGAAGAGCATGACAAGCGGGCGTGGCCCAGACTCGTGCATGGATGCTGTGGGAATGGAAGCCCACGGCACCGACCCCGGCATGATTTACGACTGGATCAAAATGGGGTTGCGCATGGCGACCGACCGGCCTAATGTTTTGCGCCAGTGCATCCAGGCTTGCCGTAAGGGCGGATATGTATCGGTTCCGGGAGTGTATGCCGGTTTCGGCGACAAGATTCCTCT
>DAITOV010000334.1:0-5851 GCA_036833945.1 Abditibacteriia bacterium | reverse complement strand
ATATTTTGCAGATGCACATTCTGGCAGCGGTCGAAGGCGATGGTAAAAGGCCGCCACGGTTTGGTTTTGTAATGGACGCGCGCATCCCGGTTTTCCTTGTCTCCGAGTTCGTCCCAAAACAAGAGGTCGCGCCCGTTGATGGTGCCTCGTCCTTCAACGCCGCAGTGAACGGCATGGCGCGCATAGATCAGGGCGGTTTTCTCTTTCGAGTAGCGGGGAATACCTTCGTAGAAACGAGCGCGAAGATAATCTTGTTCGCTGTCGCTTGCCAGTAGTTCACAGCCTTCCAAAAGCACCAGGGTGACGTGGCTTTTGAGGACAATCGTGCCGGTCAGATAAGTTCCGGCGGAAAGGAGAACTTGTCCGCCGCCCACTGCGTGGCAAGCATCCACAGCTTGTTGGATTGCTGCCCTATCGAGATGCTGGCCGTCGCCTTTGGCGCCGAAATCGCGAGGATTAAAAAAGGGTGTCGTCATATTCTGCCGGGGAAATTTAATTGATAAACGGGTTGAAGAGGGGGTTTTGCCAGACGCAGGTCGTCGGATTGTTGGCGCACGCTGCGACGGTTGCCGATGAAGGTGTGGTGTTTTTGTGGGTCTTGATAATCTGCGAGGTGCCTAACCATTTCACATGCCCATCGGCGAAAGCGATATTGGTGCCGTCGAAGTGAGGCGCGACGGCTTTATCGATTACGGTGGCGTTCCGGGTAGTGTAAGCATAAGCTAGACCCTGATTATTATAGACGCCCTGAAAATCAATCAACATCGCCACTTCGGCAGGCCGCATAACCTGGGTTAACATTCGTCCCTGGTTCGAACCGGCAACTCCATATTGCCAGCTGTAGCCACTGATGGCTCCGCTATAGCCGTAGGAAGCGGAGTCTTTATAAACGGTGTTGGTTACAGTGCTGGAATCGGGTTGCGACGGACATTCGAAAATCGGCACGCTTTTGACGTAAGGGAAGACCATGTCCATCCACGAAACCACATGTGTGGTGCCGTTAATGCGGAATTTGGCACCGGGCGTACCTGCGATAGTTTGGGTTTTATAGGGGCCGCCGTAAGCACCTTCGAGCGCTGCCGGATAGCGCTCGTCGTAATCCTGGGTATATTGCAGCATTCCCAGGCCGATTTGCTTGAGATTGTTCATACAACTGGCGCGGCGGGCGTTTTCCCTGGCACGGGCGAAGACGGGGAACAAAATGGAGGCGAGGATAGATATAATAGCAATGACGACCAATAATTCTATCAAGGTGAAACCACGTTTTTTGACCTTGCTCTGCGATCTGGCTAATGCACGGTTCATGATGAATTCCTTTCTGCCTGTAATGCTCCTGCGACCGTGAGGCTACTGGCCGTGGGGTGTATACTCATGTTACGTCCTGAAGGGGTGGCTTCTCCATGCAGGAAAGACGGGAAAAGCTGGATTATCCGACGATAAATACCGGTAATCGAAGCCGATTTAGATGGATAAGGTGTGCATTGCATGAAGCTTCAGGATCGCTTGATGGAGCAGAGCCTTCATTTTTATTATGAAGAAGGTGCGGTTACTTTAGTTTCGCGCCGGGAAGTTGCTTCGTGGCGTGTTCGTCCGTGGGCCAGTGTAACCTACATGACGGGCGGTCGTTGGAGAGTTGAGAGGGAAGGGCAAGACGTATTTCACTTAGAATCGGGACAAGCATGCTGCACTCCGGCGGGAGTGCGTTCTCGCACGGTCATGGCGACCGATGATATTGCCCGGGCCTGCTGGGCACATTTCAATATTTATTGGTGCGATTACGTCGATCTCCTTTCCTTCTTCGAACTGCCCCCGGTATTTAGTGGCAAGGTGGCTGTGCAACTCGGCGATATTCTGGCACGACTGGCCGAGTCACCTGCAGACGACGAACCTTTTTCCCCTCTCCTGAGGCGTAAAGCACTGGAATTCGAATTAGCGGCCACCATTATCGAGGCGGCGATCCCGAGGTATCATAGCGAATTTCGTTTGGAACAAATTCAGCGCATTATGCCGGTGCTGCGAGCCATTGGCGACGACCTCTCTGCGCCGCATACCCGCGAGTCGCTGGCGAAAATAGCCCATCTCTCGCCGTCGCACTTCGCGACAGTTTTTAAGCAAGCGATGGGCGTGACACCCATTGATTACATCGTCAAACTCCGCATGCAGCACGCCCGTCAACTATTGCTTAATGGTGCGTTTTCAGTGGAGCGAATTGCTGCCGATCTGGGCTATCAGGATGCGTTTTACTTCAGTCGTTTGTTCAAGGCGCATTGTGGCTTGAGCCCCAAGAAATACCAAACTGCGATTCGTGGTGAACTGTCACAGCGACCATTATAATCCCAACCCTATTTACCGTAAGATAACAATATGCCTCCCTCCACTGGCCAATTCAACATTCAGGCTCCTTTCGCCCCCACCGGCGATCAGCCGCAAGCGATAGAAAAACTCGTGCAGGGCGTGCGCGACGGCCTGGCGCATCAGGTGCTGCTCGGCGCGACCGGCACCGGAAAAACCTACACCATCTCCAACGTCATTGCGCAGTTGCAGCGTCCGGCGCTGGTGGTAGCGCACAACAAAACCCTGGCGGCCCAGCTTTGCCAGGAAATCCGTGAGTTTTTCCCGGATAGTGCGGTGGAGTATTTCGTTTCCTACTACGATTACTACCAGCCCGAAGCCTATGTGCCGCACACCGATACCTTTATCGAGAAGGAAAGCTCGCGCAACGATGAAATCGACCGTTTGCGGCATTCCAGCACCCAATCGCTCACCAGTCGCCGCGATGTCATCGTGGTGGCTTCGGTTTCGTGCATTTACGGTTTGGGAACGCCTGAGCTTTACCAGAAGTTCGTGCTCGATTTGCGGGTGGGCATGACTATCGACCGGCGCAAAACCCTCGAAAAGCTCATTACCATGCAGTTCGCGCGCAACGATACCAACTTGGTGCGCGGCACTTTTCGGGTGCGCGGCGACGTGCTGGAAATTCATCCGCGCGACTCGGAGCACGTCACGCGCATCGATACTTTTGGCGATGAAATCGAAAGTATTCAGATCGTGAATCAAATGACTGGCGAAGTGTTACAAAACGTTAAATTCGCCACGGTGTTTCCGGCGACTCACTTTATTGCCGATGAAAATATCATGGACACGGCGCTTGAACAGATCGAAAGAGATTTGGAAGCGCAGGTGGAGTATTTAACCTCGCAAAACAAGCAACTCGAAGCTCAGCGCCTGCAACAGCGTGTGCGCTACGATATGGAAATGATGCGGGAAGTGGGCTACTGCAACGGCATCGAAAACTATTCGCGTTACCTCGATGGCCGCAAACCCGGTGCGCCGCCGTTTACGCTGCTGAACTATTTCCCCGAAGATTACCTGCTCATCGTCGATGAATCGCACCAGACCATGCCGCAGATTCGTGCCATGTACAATGGCGACCGGGCGCGTAAGGAGACGCTGATCGAATACGGCTTCCGTTTGCCCGCTGCCTATGATAACCGTCCTTTGCGCTTTGAGGAGTTTGAAGAACGGGTGGGGCAAACCATCTTCGTCTCCGCCACTCCGGGGCCGTATGAGTTCGAGCATATCGGCCTCAAACGCCAGGAAGTCGAAGGCTCCAAGAACGCCAAGGGCAAGCCCTCGCAGCCGCCGTTCGAGTTGCCCAGCGGCGAACATCCCGGCCTGGCGCAGCAGATTATCCGCCCCACCGGCCTGATCGACCCGGAAATTATTATCCGACCAACACGTGGGCAGATCGATGATTTGCTGGGTGAAATTCGTGCCCGTACCGCCAAGAACCAGCGCGTGCTGGTGACCACGCTCACCAAGCGAATGGCCGAGGACTTGAGCGATTACCTGAAGGAACTCTCCATCAAGGTCAACTACCTGCATTCGGATGTCATCACTATGGACCGCAGTGCTGTGTTGCGCGATCTGCGTCAGGGCACCTACGACGTGGTGGTTGGTATCAACTTGCTTCGTGAAGGCCTCGACTTGCCCGAAGTTTCGCTGGTAGCGATTCTCGATGCCGATAAGGAAGGCTTTCTGCGTTCGGAGACTTCGCTGATCCAGACTATCGGTCGTGCGGCGCGTCACGTAGAGGGACAAGTGGTGATGTATGCCGACCGCATTACCGGCTCCATGCAGCGTGCCATTGATGAAACCAATCGCCGTCGTACCATTCAGCAGAATTACAACCAGTTGCATGGTATTACGCCGCAGACCATCCAGAAGGCGATTCGCGACGACCTGATTTCCGAGCTGTTAGCCGATGCCCGGGCCGAACTCACTCCCAGTGCGATGAGCAAGCCCAAACCTAAGGCTGAGGATCTGCCAAAGATTTTGACCGAGTTGGAAAGCGAGATGAAAGCGGCTGCTGCAGCGCTCGATTTCGAGCGTGCTGCACAGTTGCGCGACGAACTGCTCTATTTGCGCGAACTAACCTGAAAAAGTTTTTTGGCGAACAATTTGCAAGCTTGATACGTCCAGAGTCGAAAAACAGGGAGGATGTATCATGAAAATGCAATTTAAGAATAAGTCTTGGAAATTAGCTGGTGGTTTAGCGTTGGCTTTGGCTGCCGGAACCGGTAATGCCCATGCTCAGTATGGATCGGCCTCTGTTGATTTGAACGGCCAGCCGTTGGCAACAGCGGTTCCGCCTGTCGTGCGTTCGGGAAGTACTTTGGTGCCCATGCGCGATATTTTTGAAGCGCTTGGTGCAACGGTCGTGTGGAACAATCGCACCCAGGAAATTACCGCTCAGAAAGATGCGACCCGCATCTGGCTGCAAATTGGTAATCGCAATGCTCGTGTTGGCGAAGATCAGCGCTGGCTGAGTCAGGCCCCTGAAATTTATAGCGGCAGCACTTTAGTGCCGTTGCGTTTCGTTTCCGAAGCGCTGGGTGCAGACGTCAACTGGGATGGTTCGCGTCGACTGGTTTCTATCACCACTCCCAATGATACGAACTGGCGTGATCGCGATAGAGATCGTGATCGTAACCGCGACCGCGACAGGGATCGCGACCGTGACCGTGACCGGGATAGAGACCGCGATAGGGATCGTGACCGTGATGGCCGCCGCGACGACGTGCGTGGTTCGATCACCGTTCCTGCCGATGCCGTCGTGCCGGTGACGCTCGATCAGACCATCTCTTCGGCTACGGCGCGTGTTGGCGATACTTTCACCGCTACCGTTAAATCGGAAGTCGAAGGCGATTCCGAATTCCCGGTCGGCACTAAGCTGCGTGGTCGTGTGACCGAAGTTCGCCAGAGAACCGATGGCTCGCCGGGTGTTCTGGGGCTTGAATTCTATGAGGCTATTTTGCCCACTGATCGCACCATTGCATTGCGTGGGAATTTGATTTCGTTAGACGATGACAGCACCACCCGCCAATCGGATGGCCGCATTGTGGCCAAGCCGGGTAGTGGCGGCACCGATATTAAAGTCGTCGGTATTGGCGCAGCGGCGGGTTTTGTTCTGGGTAAAGTCCTCGATAAAAACTCGTTGATCACTTCCATCCTCGGCGCCGCAGGCGGCTATCTCTACGATCGCAGCCGCGACCGTGGCAAAGAGCGCGAAGCCGTTGTCAATTCCGGCAGCACATTTGGCGTGCGGCTCACCGAATCGGTTAGCTACTCCGATACGAGCGACTACTGGCGCAATCGCCAGCGCTACGTTGACTAAATAACTAACGCTGGAAATGAGAGCGGAAGCGGTGGCCTATCCATCGCTTCCGCTTTTTTTGTCAAACTTCCAATGAATGGGGGCGTCCCATACACGAGAAGTCATGAAGGAGTTTGCAGTGATAAAGCAGGGAATTCTTAAGGTTGGAATAGCGTTGACGGTTTTCACACTATC
>DAITOV010000333.1:0-5854 GCA_036833945.1 Abditibacteriia bacterium | reverse complement strand
CGGCATCGGAGCTACAGGCATACTTGCAAAAAATCTCCGATACAAAAATTGCAATTGCAACGCAGCCCCAGGCAGGGCAATTATCTGTTCGCCTTGGAAATGCGGTCGCTACCCCCGGGTTAATTCAAAGCATTAAAACAAAAAGCAATGACCCCGCTTCATTCGCTTTGCAAGTCGATGAGGGCGGTGTTCGTATTACCGGGCTTTCGTCCGAAGGTACTTTGTTCGGCGTTTATGAGTTGCTCGAACAACTTGGTGTGCGCTGGTTTATGCCAGGTGATCTGGGCACAGTTGTGCCACAAAGCAAAACTGTGCGTGTGGCCTGGCAACAAACCATTCAGGTGCCTTCTTTCGCCGGCCGCTGGACACATGGCGGGACACGTTTTCCCGAGTGGGCCAAGCACATGCGTATGGGCGGGCCTTATTTTCCTTCGGCGCACGGCGTTCCAGGCATCAAGAAAACCGATTTTGAGCGGCACCCGGAATATTTCGCTCTGGTTGGCGGGCAGCGCAATGCCAGACAGCTCGATATTTCCAACCCGGCGGTGGTGAAAATTGCCATTGAAGCCACCAAGCAGTATTTTCGCAAGAACCCCGAGCAGCCCTGGATTGGCATGGGGCCAAACGATGGCAGCGGGTTTTGTGAATGCCAGCGATGCCAGGCACTCGATGGCGGTGACTGGGATCCGTTTTCCAATCAACGCAGCGTAACCGATCGCTACGTATGGCTTTTTAATCAGATTCTGGATGGCATTAAAGACGAATTTCCCGACAAGAAAATCGGTTTCTACAGCTACCATTCCTACCAACAGGTGCCGGTGAAAACCAAGCCTAATCCCCGCATTGTTCCGGCGTTTGCGCCCATTAGCCTGTGCCGGGTGCATGGTATGAATAACCCTATTTGTCCCGAGCGCTCCTACTATAAAACTTTGATGAAAGAGTGGGGCGAAATCGTGCCTGAAGTGTATGAGCGCAGCTACTGGTATAACCTGGCCGACCCGGGTTTTCCTTTTAGCCAGGTGCACCGCGTGCGTGATGAAATTCCGGCCGGGCACGACCTGGGAATTAAAGGCTGGCGGGTCGAGACGGCTGATCACTGGGGCAGCCAGACTCCAACACTCTACATCGCAGCCAAACTGATCTGGAACCATAACGCCGATGTCGATGCGCTGCTGGCCGATTTTTATGAAAAATATTTCGGTCCGGCCCAACAGCCGATGGCGCGCTACTTTACGCTTATGGATGCGGCGGTGCGCGATGCCGATTTCCACACCGGCAGCTCGCATAATATGCCGCAGTTCTATCCGGCCAGCGTGCGCAAGCAAGCCCGCCGCGAACTGGCGATGGCTGCAACGCAGGCTAAAGGAGTCTATGGCGAACGAGTGAAGATGTTTCAGATGACCTTTGACTATCTCGAAGCATTCATTACCATGCTGGAGAACCGCAATCGGGTCGATTTCGTGGCGGCTCAAAAAGAGCTAATTCGTTTGGATGCGTTACAAAAGCAACTCGTCAGCTACAACCCGCCGCTCATCAATCCCCGTGGTTCCGTGGCGCATCTGAAGCGTTTCTTCCGTGAACCGGTGGAAGAGGGCTTCACCCGCGTGCAGATGGCCAAGGGTAACGTGGCACCGTTACGCGATGAATGGCAGTTCCAGATCGACCCGCAAAAGATCGGTGAAGCAATCGGGCTGTGGCGACCGGCTGCATTGGGCGGCAACTGGCAGAAGCTCAAAACTTCGTCGTTGTCGTGGAGCGATCAGGGGCTGCGCGGCTATAAAGGCGAGGCATGGTATCGGCAGGAAGTAAGCATCCCGCCCAGCTTTGCCGGAAAGAAAGTGTTCCTGTGGTTTGGCGAGGTCGATGAAAAAGCCAAAGTGTGGGTGAACGGCCAGGAAGTGGGCATCAGTCACGGCGCGGCATTCCTGCCCTTCGAATTCGATGCGACAGCGGCTGTAAAACCCGGCCAAAAAAATGTTGTCGCCGTGCGCTTGCTCAACGAGCGGGTCAATGAGTTGGGAACCGGTGGTATCACCGCTCCGGCCATGTTCTATGTTCCCACTGCCAATGCCAAACCCGATAACGCCCGCGATTTGTCGCCGACGTTTCCTTGAGAATTTTGAATCACGCAGAGGCGCAGAGGACGCAGAGATATTTTTAAAGTAGAGTATGAAGAACCACGCGCGTGAGCGAGTGGACGGGGTAATCATTTTTGTTTATTTCCAGCATCCGGCTTAGCATTATGCTTCACCCCGTCCGCTCGCTCACGCGCGCGGTTCCTCATTCCCCACTCTCTGCGTCCTCTGCGCCTCTGCGTGAGATTAATCAAACCATGAATATTTTCTGCCGTTATATTCTGTATGTATTGGCGATGTCATTTTTCATGTCGTCTGCCAATGCAGCCAAGCTGAGCGAGAATGGCCGTGCGCTGTTGCCGATTGTGATTTCGCCAGCGGCTTCCGAGCAGGAAAAGACGACAGCCCAAACTCTTGCCGATTATTTAAAGCGCATCAGCGGCGGCGATTTTAAAGTGGAGACGGCCAAAGCGGCTTTAACCGCCAACACGCCCGGTATCGTGCTTGGCACGGCGGCGCATTTTACCCCGGCATTGGAGAATTTCAAAACCGGCGATCCCAGAACGACCGAAGATTACCTGCTGCGTTCCCACGCGGGCGGCTTGCTGGTCGTGGGAGCGAGTGAATTAGCGTTGGAATATGGCGTGTGGGATGTGCTCTATCGCCTGGGACATCGCCAATTTTTCTCGGGCAAGAATTGGGAAGTCATTCCCAGCGAGAAGAATTTAAGCTTGGCGGTCGATAGCTTCGAGCATCCCGATTATTACTCGCGGCGCATCTGGTATGGCAGTGGAGTGCTGTCTGAAAACCGTGAAGCCTACGAAACCTGGATCCGGCGCAACCGAACCGGGGGCGGCATCGCGCTCAACACCGGGCATGCCTATGGCAACATCATTCGTCGCAACAAAGCCGAATTCGATAAGCATCCGGAATATCTCGCCAATGCCGATAGCACTAAGCTCTGTGTTTCCAATCCCGGGCTGCAGCAGCTTGTCATTAACGATGCCTTGAAGCAGTTTGAGCAAGACCCCACATTGCAGTCGGTCTCACTCGACCCCAGCGACGGTGGCGGTTGGGAGAGCGATTCTTGCAAGGATGCGCAGGTGTATAAAAGCATCACCGACCGTGTGATTACCCTCGCCAATTTGGTTGCCGAAGCGGTGACAAAGAAATACCCCGATAAATTCATTGGCGTCTATGCGTATAACCAACATTCGCCACCGCCCACGATTAAGGTGCATCCGCGAGTCATTCCCAGCATTGCGACGAGTTTTATTCGTGGTGGCTATACGCTCGATCAACTCCTGGCGGGCTGGAACGAAAAGGCCGAGCAGATTGGTATCCGTGAGTATTACGGCGTTTATAGCTGGAGCCGCGATTTGCCTGGCAAAGCCTGGAGCGCTAATCCGCAATATCTCCAGAATACCCTGCCGCATTTCCATAGTAAGGGCGCGCGTTTCCTCTCCGCCGAGTCGAGTGATAGCTGGGGACCCAATGGTTTGGGCTACTACATCGCATCGCGCATTATGTGGGATGTCAAGGAGGCATCGCGCATTGAAGAACTCAAAGCCGATTTCCTGGAGAAAGCCTTCGGCTCGGCGCGTGAGCCGATGACGGAGTTTTATCGCCTGATTGACGGCTCCAATCGCCCGCTCTTTAGTGCCGACCTGATTGGGCGCATGTATCGCCAGCTCGATAAAGCCTTGCAGAGTACGCAAGACGAAGCGGTGCGTGCTCGGCTCTACGATTTGGTGTTGTATACCCATTACCTCGAACTGTTTTCTACCTACTCCCAGGCCAGTGGCCCGGCCCGGCAGGCGGGGTTTGGGGCGGTGCTGCGTTATGCGTGGCGCATCCGCAAAACGGAAATGATTCACACCGCCAGCATCTGGCGCGGACTCGACCGGGATAAGCAGGTGCGCATTCCTAAAGGTAGCGAGCACACGGTGCCCGAAGGCAAAAACCCCTGGAAGGGCAGTGAACCGTTTACCGCCGAGCAGATGCAAAAAATGGTTGCCGACGGCATCGTTGCGAACCAACTCCTGGCATTTACGCCGGTTTCATTCAGTGACGACTTAGTTCCGGCCGCGGCGCTGAAACTGGCTTCGCTCAAACCGGGGGAATTCGGTATGCTGCGCGGACATCGGAACTTCTATACCTGGGTGGAGAAAGTGCCACATGATATTACGTTGCAGGTGTCGGGCGGTCATATCTACACCACGCGCGGCGCGGCGAAATTCACCCTTTACCCGCTGGCAGAGGCCGAAAGTAAATCGGTAGCCGAGCAAAGTATCGAGCCTGATAAAAATACGCATGAAATCCAGTTGCAAACTACTTTCGATGGCTTGCATCGCATTGCCATTAGCGATGGCACAGCCGGTACGAAGATCGATTGGCCCGCAGGAGTGCCCGGCGTGTTTGATGCGAATCTGGAAAGCTCGACCAATTTCGCCGGTGGCCGTTGGTCGCTCTATTTCTATGTGCCCAAAGGCACAAAAGTAGTCGGCGGCTATCGCAAAGGCCAGGGCCGTATTCTGGATGGAAGCGGTAAAACCGTGCTCACACTGGGGGCCGAAAACAATCCCGGTTTTTGGAGTGTGCCGGTGCCGCCCGGTCAGGACGGCAAAGCCTGGATGCTTTCGGGAATCACCGGCGAGGTGGCTTTGATGACCGTGCCGCCCTACCTGGCGCGTAGCGCGGCCGAAATGTTATTACCGAAGGAAGTAGTAGAAGCCGACAGATAGCCACAAAAAGGCACAAAAGACACAAGAGGGAGAGGGCAACTCTAAAGCCCTCCTCTTTTGGGGATGAAAGTTGTCAGATGAACGGTAAAAGTCCTACGTCTTTCATTCATCGTTCATAATTCATCATTCAAAGTTCAAAGTCCGTCTTCCCCTTTCCGCACCTTTTCGTCTAAAGTACAAGGTGTATGTCCTCTGCGGTTCTGCTTCGCAAAAATCTGCTGGGCTTTTTACGTGATGTTATCCTGCCCGATTTGCATCGCCGCAGGACGCCCAGCATCGTGCTGGCCGGGTTGCCGTTGCAGGTGCCGTCTGAAATCAAGGTGAGGGAGATGGAGCATCCGCCTTTGCGCGATGCCGATGCCAGCCGTATCTATCCCGACGGCAAGCTCTGGCCAGAGGTGCAGATGCACTCGGCCCATTCTCCGGCGCTATTTTGCGTGGTGGAAGGTGAAGCCGATTTATTGATGGGCGTCACCACGGCCATGCGTAACCAGCTTTCAGCACGTGAGAAACGCCAATATACCGCCGGTGGTTATATCTTCTCCCTGCCGCTGCACTCCTATTTCCTGGTGCCGCCGGAAACACCGCAAAAAACCGGCCATATCATTCCCTGGCAGCGTAATACGCTTCACAAAGGCAGGCTGTGTTTTTTCCATGTGCGCGTGTTGCCGGTAGGTGCGCTGTGTAACTACAGCACCTTGATTGACGAAACTTACGAATGGAACTATTCACTGCTTATTGAAGACCCGCAGTTGCTGCCCGTCATGCAGGTTTTGATGGATGAATTGAAAGCCGTGCCCAATGATGCCCAGATTGTGCATGCCCAACTTCTTACACTCATGCTGCGCCTGGAACGCGGCATGGAGGCGCGGGTGCCCGCCATGACCGATGGCCTGTATTCACGTTTCCCCGATAGCGATCCGGTCGATAGTCTGGCGCAGACTTCGCATCATCCCATCGTGGAACAGGCTCACAAATTTATCCAATTGCATCTGCATGAAGCGCTTACTCCCACTCAAATCGCCGAACATGTGC
>DAITOV010000332.1:0-5889 GCA_036833945.1 Abditibacteriia bacterium | reverse complement strand
GCACGCCGCCCAGCAGGCCGATATCATCACCGGCTGCGACACGCCTGTCGAGCATATCGGCGCGCTGGCGCGCTTCATCGGCGGTTACGGTGACAAACGATTTGACGCGCGGCTCGACAGCTTCGATGCGGGCCAGAAACTCATCGGTCACTTCGCGGCAGGAGAGTTTCTTCTGCTTAATTTGACTGGCAATCTGAAAGGCGGAAAGATCGGTAAGAGGCATTCTGTTTTAGTGGAAAATGGAGAATGAAAAATTGAAAATGAGGTATTTTCCACTTTCAATTTTCCATTATCAACTGTCGTTTTTATTCGGCTTCGACCACGCGGGGAACCTGGAACATGTTGTCGGCCGATTCCGGCGCATTCTGCAGCGCGGCAGCCGGAGCCAGCGAGGGACGCACGGTGTCTTCGCGCAGCACGTTCACGGTGGGTATGACCTGCGCGGTCGGCTCGACGTTTTCGGTATCGAGTTCGGCCAGCTTTTCAAAATAGCTGAGAATCTGGGTCAGTTCTGTGGCGGCACGCTCACGCTCGGCCTCGGATAGTTCCAGACGCGAGAGCAGGGCAATATGATCGACTTCAGCGGGAGATAAACGCATTTTTTAAGTGGGATAATTGAATTTGAACGGCTTCAATTTTAACTGATTTATAGGGAATCAGCTTTTCAGATAATCAATCTTCATCGCACCACGCACGGCGTCCATCACTTCGGCGGCGCGCTGGCGGCCGCGGGCGGTGCCGTCTTGCACGATGTCCCACACCAGGTTTTCATCGCGGGCGAACTCTTCGCGGCGGGTGCGAATCGGTTCCAGAAAGGCGTTGAGGGCCACGGCCAGTTCGCGCTTCACTTGCACGTCGCCCAGCAGCGGTTTGCCCTTTTCGTTTTCGCCGCCCTTGCGGTAGAGCTCTTTCAATTCGGCGACGCGGGCTTTATCGGGGTTGAAGGCGTCGTGATAGGTGAACACCGGGTTGCCTTCCACGTTGCCGGGTTCGCGGCCGGTGAGGCGGTTGGGGTCGGTATACATACCCATCACTTTCTGGGTGACGGTGGCTTCATCGTCACTCAGGCTGATGACGTTGCCCACGGTTTTGCTCATCTTGGCCGAGCCATCGGTGCCGGGCAGTCGGCCGAATTCGGCATACATGCCTTCGGGGCGCACCAGGATGCCGGAATCGGTTTCCTTGTCGTCACCGTAGAGACGGTTGAAACGATCGACGATTTCCTGGGTTTGCTCGATCATCGGGCGCTGGTCTTCTCCGACCGGCACCAGATGGGCGCCAAAAGCGGTGATGTCGGCGGCCTGGGAAATGGGGTAGCACAGGAACCCGGCGTTCACGTTGTCGCCGAAGCCTTTCTGCTTCATTTCGTCTTTCACGGTGGGGTTGCGTTCGAGGCGGGCCACGGTGACCAGGTTCATGTAGAAAATCGTCAGTTCGGCGATTTCGGGCACCAACGACTGAATGACGAAGGCGCACTTTTTGGGGTCGAGGCCCACGGCGAGGTAGTCGAGCACCACTTCGCGAATGTTGGCGCGCAGCATTTCCGGGGTCTGGAAATTATCGGTCAGCGCTTGCACGTCGGCGATGAGAATATAAGTTTCGTAATCGTTTTGCAGCTTCACGCGATTCGAGAGGCTGCCGACATAATGACCGAGATGCAATTTTCCGGTGGGGCGATCGCCCGTGAGAATACGTTTTTTATTAGGTTCCTGGGATGAAGACATGCCACCGATTTTACAAAAAACCGGCGGAGAGATTTAGAGCAGGCTGTTCCTGTCAGAAACGGTCAGTCACATCGCAGGGGGAATTTCGATTTTCCAGTAGATAACGTCATGCCGGTTATAGTCGAAAGCAAAGTGCAGGAAACGCTCGTCTTCGTCGATTTCGCCATCGGGATAGGCCAGCATGCCCGGGAAATCGGTAATGACCCGTTGGTAAGCCCAGGAGTGCATATCGTCGTTGGAAATCCACAGTGCCAGGGGATTGCGATTGACGGCACAATTGCGCTTGCTGTTGGGATGAGTGACGCGTCCCGAGGGATTATGCAAAAGAGCGATACGTCCGTCACGCAAGCGAAAGAGCCGAAACTTGCTGCCGGGGTTGGGAATCTCCGTCGGCTCGTAGGCACTCCAGGAACGCCCCCGGTCGGTGGACTCACTGCGCAGCAAGATACCCGTTCCTTGCGAACGGGAAAGCATCACCAGCCGTCCGTCGCTCAGTTCCACGACATTGACTTCGGCCCAGCGAATGGCCCCCTGAATGCGTTGACTGTCCTGCCAGGGGCCGTTGGGCGAAGGACCAATCAGTACGCCATTCCACGGGGAGTCGAGGCTGCCATCCGTCATGACGCTGCTCGTCCAATGATCCTGCACAGCGTAGTATTGATAGGGCAAAATCCATTCACCCCATGAAGTCTGGTAGAGATTACGAATCATGGAGCGGCGAGGCAACGGTTCAAAAACTTTCGGAGCACTCCAACTTTTACCACTGTCGTGGCTCTGGATCGTCACGGTTTCCCAATGGTCGAAAGCGCCTTGATGGATTTGGGCGTAGATCGTAATGACGCCCCTATGAATCACGACTTCCGAAAAAGTAGCCGCACCCTCGCCGTTGGCCAGGACAGTTTCAAATTCGCCCCAGGTTTCGCCTTCGTCGCTACTGCGGCACAAGGCAATAAAATTGCCGGGTTGCGGCTCGCCGTTGTTTCCGGTCAGGAAAAAAACGCCTTGCTGCCCATCAGGCAAGCGTCGCCAGGTGCTATCGCAGCAGGCATGATTGGGTGGAAAACCTTTATAGACCAGAGACTTCAATTCTTGAGACATGAGGATTTCTTTACCGGTAAAGTTTATTCTGCATTATAGCAGGCTGGGCGATTTTTACCTGAGAACGGAGGGAATGACTTCGGTAAACTGAATACCGTTAGTCTTTCCCATTCTTTTTCCATGACGCAAAACGGCCTGCTCGAAAATAAACTCGCTTCTCTCCCGGATGCTCCCGGCGTTTATCTGCACAAAAACGCCGAGGGTAAGGTCATCTATATTGGTAAGGCCCGTAGCCTGAAGAGCCGTGTCCGTTCCTACTTCGGGGCCGATGCCGGGCATTCGCCATTCACCCGCAAGATGACCAAACTCATCTGCGATTTCGACACTATTATCACGCGCACGGAAAAAGAAGCGCTGATTCTCGAAAACAACCTCGTCAAGATGCACAAGCCGCATTTCAATATCCGGCTCAAAGACGATAAGCGCTATCCCTATCTCAAACTCACGCTTAACGACGAATTCCCCGCACTGCTGGAAACACGGCAGGCTAAAAACGATAAAGCAATCTATTTCGGCCCCTTTTCCGGCAGTGGCAAAATGCGCCAGACGGTTTCGCTGGCCAAACGGGTTTTCAAGGTGCGCACCGGTGCGATCATCAACAGCACGCGCTGGGGCGGCTGTCCGTGGCGCGATACTTCCAAGCAATTGGATAAGCCCTGCCTTGAATATCATATTGACCGCTGCACCGGCCCGTGCGTGGGGGCGGTGCCTCAGGATGAATATACGGCGCAGGCGCTCTCTCTCAAGAGCTTTCTGGAAGGGCGCAGTGATGAACTGGTGCGTGATCTGCAAATCCGCATGGGCGAGGCGGCGCAAAACCTGGAATTTGAAAAAGCCGCCAAACTGCGCGACCAGATCGAGGCCGTCAACAGTGTGCTCGAAAAGCAGCAGGTGCTCTCGCTGGCGAATGAAGATTACGATGCCATCGGTATATTCATCGAAGCCGGCATAGCTTCGGTGACCAGCCTGATTATCCGCAACGGCAAACTGATCGGCGACCAGCATTTCTTCCTCAATAGTATTGAAGGCCGTGGCGAGCCGGAGGTGCTTTCGGCTTTTTTGCGCCAGCATTTCGAAGGCCCGACCTATATTCCGCGCGAAATCCTGGTGCCGCACGACATGGAAGATTGCCAGGCGATTGCCGAATGGTTGGGCGATAAAGCCGGTAAAATCATTGATGTTCGTCGTCCGCAGCGTGGCGACAAAGTGAGGGTATTGGAAATGGCGCACCAGAACGCCGAACTAGCCCTACGCGAACACCTCAACTACAACGAAAACGCCAAGCGTGTACACGATGCGCTGCTCGAAGATTTGCAGAAACAATTGAAGTTGGAAATAATGCCGCGTCGCATTGAATGTTTCGATATTTCCACCGTACAAGGTTCGTTTTCAGTCGGTTCGATGGTGGTGTTTAAAGATGGCAAGGCCGATAAGAAGGCCTATCGCCATTTCACCATCAAACACACTTTGGAAATCACTGGCGGCACCGAGCCTAACGATTTCGAGATGATGCGCGAAGTGCTGCGCCGCCGTTTCCAACGGGCGCTGGAAGGCGACGAGAAGTTTCTGCCTTTGCCGGATTTACTGATGATCGACGGCGGCAAAGGCCAGCTTTCGGCGGCGCTGGAAGTGTTACAGGAGAAAAACCTGGAGCTATTGCCCACTGTAGGGTTGGCCAAACAACACGAGTTGCTTTTCGTGCCGGGGCGCAGCGAAGCGATAGCGCTGCCGCGCAACTCGCCATCTCTCCATTTATTGCAGCGCATCCGTGATGAAGCGCACCGCTTTGCGATTACCCATCACCGCAAAAGGCGTGGCAAGGCGCAAATTCGTTCTCTACTCGACGATGTGCCTGGCATCGGCGACGCACGGCGCAATGCGTTGCTGGAGCATTTTGGAAGCTTGCAAAAGATTCGGGCTGCCAGCTTTGAAGAGATTGCGGCTGTGCCGGGTATGAATAAGCAGTTAGCCGAAAAGCTTCAGGAATATCTGGAATTGTTGACACGCCCTGCAGCTTAAAGCCGAGTTACGACAAAAAATATTCTCCAAACAACATTGATGCCGTGTTATAATCCCGCCACTTTAATCTGCTGGAAAGCAGAATCTACTGTAATAAGGGAGGCGGATATGCGTAGTTGGGGTGTTTGGATGATTGTTTTGGGAGCTGGTTCGTTTATCCTACCGCTGTTTAATCTACAATTTATGTTATTAAACTACCTGGGTCCGGCACGGCCCATTGTCGCAGTTTTTATGATTGCAATTGGCGGTGCCATGGTATATTTCGATAGCGATGGTTAGTGAATGACGACATCTCTTCTTGTTTCATCGTATAATTAAAAAAAACTTGGAATAGAAGGCTGTTTGATACGAAGAGATGCCACCATTGGGGGTATCTCTTCTTTATTTACTCATGCGTAAGCAACTTTTTCTTTTATTGACGGTATTGATTGTGGGCTCGTGCGCGTTGGCAGCACCGAAGAAAACACCGGCAAAAAAGCCGTTACCGGTTTGGCAACCGGCACCGGCGTTGCTTAAGCAGCTTGCGCCTCAGTCGGAGTTGCCGTTTGGCACTATTCGGTTGCCGCGTGGGTATGAATTATTTGATTTCCCTTACCCCTTTGAAGCTGGCACCAATTTAAATTGGTCGAAGAAAACAGCCAGTGGCGAGGTGCACGACATCTTTCTTATGATGCAGATTCCAGCCGAGGAATTAGGTTGGCAAAACCTATCGTTGGATATGGTATTCAGTGAGTTTATGAATGGTTTTCGGAGGCGTTTTGATAACGCCCGGCAGACACCGGCAAAGCAGGGTTTGGTCAAAGGAAGAAGAACGTTACGAACCGATTGGAATGGGACATATCGTAGTACCCGTGTTAAATTAAATGGTACTATTTTCATGACCAGAGATGCGACTGATGTATACGTTATCCAAACCGGGCATCGTGTCAATTCTGCCGCCGGGCAGCGTCTCACTGAAGCCGCAGCTTTGACATTTAAAGTGCAAAGCCAGAATTAAACGGTGAGTGCTTTGTAAGATTGGTTTTTACAACTGGGGTTTGCCTGAAGA
>DAITOV010000331.1:0-5897 GCA_036833945.1 Abditibacteriia bacterium | reverse complement strand
TCGGGCAATGTGGCGTTGGCGGAAGGGGAAAAAAAAGAGGCTGGAGACTCGGGGCTGGAGGCTGGTAACGGCGAGGTTGTTACCACGCCTGCCTCCACTCATGCCGTTGCTGGAGGGGCGGAAACTCCTGCGTCTTCCGAAACTCATGCCCGGCCTCCAGCCTCCAGCCCCCAGTCTCTCCCGCTCTGGCTTTTCCTGCTCACCGTTGCCGGTTCGCTGGGCCTCGGTTTCGTCATTTTCGTGATGATGCCGAACCTGATAGCCGACTGGACGTTGCGCCACTACACCAGCAACCTTGTCGCGCTCAACTTGTTCGAGGGATGCGTCAAGCTGACTTTCCTGGTGATCTACATCTGGCTCATCGGTCTGCGTAAAAATATCCGGCGTGTTTTTGAATATCACGGCGCCGAGCATAAAGTCGTGTATGCGGCGGAAAACCACTTGCCACTCACCCCGGAAAATGCCCGGCCCTTCGATACGCCCCATCCTCGTTGCGGCACCGGCTTTGCCTTACTCACGGTTTTCGTCTCTATTGCCTGTTTCTTGTGCCTGCCCTGGCCCGACGAGCATTGGCTGCGCATCGGTTGGCGCTTCATGCTGATGCCGCTGGTGGCCGGTATTTCCTATGAAATCATCAAGCTGACGGTCAACCCGCAGTTGGGTGGCCTGGCGAAATTGGTTCTGATTCCCGGCATGTGGTTGCAGCGCCTTTCCACTCGCCAGCCCGACGACAGCCAGCTCGAAGTGGCCTGTGTCGCGATGCAGATTGTGATCGATGCCGAACAAAAGCGGGCGCAGCAGACTGCCAATTCACAAAATCAGCAGGAAACGCCGGATCTCCTCAACGCTACTGCCGGGTTGTAGCTATCTCTACTTATCGAACGCGCGCCTTATCGGGCTGCGCGTATCGGCGTGCTGCTTGTCGTTCCCGAGCCTATTGCGATTTTCTACACTCTCTAAAACCCATGCTGGATAAAGCCAAAGTTCTTGCCAAAAAATTCGACGAATTAACCGACCAGCTTTCCGACCCGGCAGTGCTGGCCGATAGCTCCACGCTCGAACGCGTGGCGCGTGAGCGTTCGCGTCTTGAACCCATCGCCCGCACTGCTGCTGAAGTAGAGCGGTTGCAAAACGCGCTCGATGAAGCGCGTGCCACCTTGAACGACCCCGACCTGGGCGAATTGGCGCAGGAAGACATCGTGACGCTCGAACCCCAACTGGAACAGGCCACCGCGCAACTGCGCGAGTTGCTGGCCCCGCGCGATGCCGATGCCGACCGCAATGTGATCGTGGAAATCCGCCAGGGCAGCGGCGGCGAGGAAGCTGCACTGTGGGCGGGTGACCTCTACCGTATGTACACCCGCTACGCCGAAGAACGCGGCTGGCGGCTGGAACCGATGTCGCTTTCCGAGGCGGAAATGGGCGGTATTAAGGAAGTCGTCTTCGGCCTGAGTGGCGACGGTGCCTGGGAAGCCTTGCAGGGCGAAAGCGGCGTACATCGCGTGCAGCGCGTTCCCGCGACCGAGCAAAAAGGCCGTATCCACACCTCGGCCGCCAGCGTCGCGGTGCTGCCCGAAGCCGAGGAAGTCGATGTGGATATCGATGAACGCGATATCGAGATGGAAACCATGCGTGCCTCGGGGGCCGGTGGCCAGAGCGTGCAGAAGAACGAAACCGCGGTGCGCCTCATCTATAAACCCACCGGCATGATCGTGACCTGTCAGGACGAGCGCTCCCTGCGCCAGAATCGCGAAAAAGCCATGCGCGTGTTGCGCTCGCGCCTCTATGAAATCGAGCGCGAAAAACAAGCCGCCGAACGCGACGCCAACCGCCGCGCCCAGGTCAAAAGCGGCGACCGCTCCGACAAGATTCGTACCTACAACTTCCCCGAAAACCGCGTCACCGATCACCGCATTGGCTGGAAGAGCAATGCGCTCGATCAGATTATCGAAGGGCGAATTGACCCGTTGATTCAGGCTCTCATCCAAACTCGGCGCGAGGCGATGTTGCGGGAAAGTGCTGAGGTTTAAGGCTCCATTTTGGAGTGCGGTGACTCGTCACCGCGTCGTGTCGGCAATTAATTGCAACAAAGACGTCGCGGTTATGTCCTCGCGGCAACAAGTCGCCGCACTCCATAACCTTTCTTGGCTCTGATGGGCAAAGGAAGGTTATTTCACTGATTTTTTTCTCGCTTGACAGCAAGCTTTAATAATCTCATAATAGTTATAACTTTATTTGACATGTCAAAAATATCAAACATATCGAAGGAACCCATGCAACCAATGGTCGCGGAAGATCAGGCTTATCACACCATCAAAAAAAGAATCGTCACGGCGCAGCTTAAGCCGGGAACGCGTTTGGTGCATCGCAAGCTGGCCGCAGAGTTGGGCATGAGTCCTATTCCCGTTGTTCTGGCGCTTCGCTTGTTGGAGCGCGACGGCCTGGTGGTCAATATGCCTGGGATGGGGGCCTATGTTCGCACCTGGAACTACGATGAAGTGGTCGATCTTTATCATATTCGTGCCTCACTGGAAGGGCTGGCAGCCCAGCTTTGCGCCGAGCGCGCCACGCGGGTGGACATGGCAAAGATCCTGGATGCCAAAGAGGCGTATGAGAGTGCGTTGAAACAGGGTGAGTTTGAAACGATTATCGAAGCGGATGCCCAATTCCATCTTAGCGTGGTTAACGGCGCGCACTGCGATTATCTCGAAACGATGGTGAACAATTTATCCATCGTCAATTTCAGTATCCGTATGGTTCATTACTATTTGGAGGAACCCCAACCGACTTTTTCCTCCGAGCCAATCTGGGTTCACACCCATATCGTCGAAGCGCTGAAAAACCGGGACGCCACTGCCGCCAGCATCGCCGCCAAGGAACACATCGAGGCTTCCTTGCAGTTCAACCTGAAATTGTTTGGCCAAAAGAGCCAGATCGCCGTGGATGCCGATGCAGCCTGATTACAGAAAGTTATAGCGATAATCCAAAAGGAAATTTTCTGATGGTTATGATTAAGTCATTCATGTCCTTGAGTGTTGCCGGCAGCCTCCTTCTGGCGGCGAACGGCAGTGCGTTTGCTCAGGATAATATTGTTGCCAATTCCAGCTTTGAAAAAACGCGCGAGGGCGGCACGTTGATCGGGTGGAATATTGGTCCGAATGTGGAAGGTCTTGCCGTCGATAGAAGCACTTTTTATCACGGAAAAAGCAGTCTGCACCTTACCCTCAACGGCAATACCGCCAGCATTTCCCAGACGCAATACACACGCTTGCAGCCCGGCAAGAGGTATACCCTGTCGGCCTACGTCAAAACCAGCGCACTCGACCCCATGACCGGGTTGCAGATTGCGGTAATTAATCTGGGTTGGTCTTTCGGCACCCAGAGCAAATTGCAAATCGACCAGGCCACGACTGAGTGGAAACGCTATTCACGCACCTTCGTGGTGCCCCCGGCCAGTCAGTTTAAATACCGTGGGCAAGATAACGATCAGTACAAGGTCATGATCTATGCCAAGGCCCAGGGCCAGGTGTGGGTGGATGCAGTCCAACTGGAGGAAAATAGTTCCGCCACCGCCTATAAGCCGCTTGAAACCGAGAGTGAAGGAGAAGGTGTTCAAGATGAAGTGGCTAACAGCATCAAGAGCATGGGCCTGCTGCCCTCCAACTATTTTCAGGTGAAGGAGCCGCTTTTTGAAACTTTACTAAGCAACCAACCCGGCCCCAAGCACACCATGTATTATGGTTACAACGATTTATATGCCGACATCTATCGCGAATATGCCTTGAAATTCGGTTATCGTTATGTCCTGAGCGAGCAATACCAGGAGCTTCTCGATCACAAAGTCATTCCTATGACTAATGCCTGGGCGCGAGGCGGTGTGGGCAGCTATCCCACCATGCGCATGATCTTGCGTCCCGAACCCACCGGCGAATTGCCTGCGGTGCGGGGAAACAAACCCTGGATGATGGACCCGCGCTGGCAGGAAAACTATGTGCAGGCCGCCATTAAGCTGGCCCGGCAATCACTCGACAAAAGCCCGGATAATAAATGGGGTAACTCCTGGGGGTTATGGGCCGGTGATGAAATTTTTGAGTCGCACGCCATCAAGATCGTCCCTAAAGACAAGCGCTATCCACAAGTGGAAGAGGCGAACAAAGAGATCAAGGAAAAGTATGGTTTCGGCAAGTTCGGTATGCCCGATTCCGAGGATGACCCCAACGTCTTCGCTCGCATTGCTTATCGTCGTTGGGCCAATGCTACACTGGCGCAAACCTACAAGCGAGCCTATGAGGAAATTAAAAAGATCAATCCCCAGCTCAAGGTATTAGGACCCGATCAGAGTGGCGGGGTGCCGCCCATCGATTACGACGCTATCACGCCCTCCTTCGATTTCATTGTCAGCCAGTCGTGGTTCACTACCAAACCTTTCGTGCGCCAGTTGGCAACCGGTGCCGATACTAAAGCCCTGGCCGATTTATCCCACTGTCCGGCCTGGGCCTTACCGCAGCATACCTTTGCTACCGATGTGGAAGCGACTCGCGAACAATACAGCCAGGTCTATCGCAACGGCGGCGAAGGTTTGGTGTTGCTCGGTGTGGAATGGTACGACCGCGAACTGGAACATCCCCGCTATACCAAGCCTCAAAAATGGCAGGCGTTGCTGGAGATTAACGACACCGTAACGCAGATGAATAAGGTGAAATTGCCGCAGGCCGACACCGCCATTCTCTACTGTTCCGATACCCTGCTCAGCTACTCCAACCCCAAAATGGCAGCGCCCGATCATTATCAAATGTACTCCGCTTATGCCGCCCTGGGGCCGCAAATCGGCAGTTGGTTTTCCTTCGTCAGCGATAATCAGTTAGAGCGCGGCACCCGCAAACTCTCCGACTACAAAGTGCTGTATATCCCGCTTGCCAAATACGCGCGCAGTTCGGTCTTCGAGAAAATCAAGCAATATGTGCGCGATGGCGGCACCGTAGTTGTCACCGACCCCGAGGCCTTCACCTGGAACATCAACGGCGAAGCCTTCGCTGGCCAATGGGAAGAACTCACCGGTATCCGCAAAGGGGAAGTGCGCCCCGGCAACCCGGAAACAACCGTTGAATTTAAAGCGGGTGCATTGGCAAAACAAACTTCAGCGTTAAAGGTGAAATACGAATCGGCCGGACACAATATCACCCCGTTGGCCAATTCACTCACCACTCTGGCGACATTCCCCGACGGCTCACCTGCGGTGACATCGCACAGCTATGGCAAAGGGCGCGTCATTTCATTTGCCGTCGATGCTTTCGCCTCACCCTACCTGAACTCCGCCAACGAAAGCATTCTCAAAGATATTCAAACTGCCGTGGGAGCCAGACAAAAACTGCCGATCTGGCAATTTAAGCTACCGCCTTTTAAAACGGTATCTGCAACCACCCCGGCTGCGAAACTGGTGTGCCTGACGAATAACAATATCGTTTTTGAAAGTAGCCGTCCTCAACCCAAAGACAACCTGGTTACCGGCGGCACCTACAGCTACGACGTTGCCCCCACGGGAACAGCCGATTTTAACTCGCTCCAGCAAAACATTGCTTTTTCGGAGGGACATTTAACCAATCGCGCGGCAGCGTTTGCAGACCGCGATACGAAAGGTTCGAGAAAACCCTCGCAACTCGAAAATTGGACGGTCAGTTGGAAAGATTCCGCTGCTACCTCATTGACGTTCGACCTGAAAAAGCCTTACTCGCTGGACCATCTTACCCTGTTCTATTCGGGCACTTTGCCTGCCCTGGAAACGCAAACCAGCCAGGACGGTAACACGTGGCAAGACCAATCGTCGGTGGCGGCCAAAGCCGCGACGGCCGATGTCCTGAATCTAAAACTGCCGCTGAAAGGCACTCACCGTTATGTAC
>DAITOV010000330.1:0-5897 GCA_036833945.1 Abditibacteriia bacterium | reverse complement strand
CGATGAGTTGTTTGCACACTGGCGACGATCATAAATACAGAAATTTCGTTCTGAAACATTGGTATTTGAAAAAGCCGTTTTACGAAGCCTATTATGATGAGTTTCTGGATGAACCGACCTGGAAAATAACCAAACGCACCGCTCTGCAAGCGAAGGATTTTAATCGCCGCTGGTTGGCGGATAAAAAGATTGTGCTTAAAGAGCAGGATTGGAAGCAGCGGGTGAGGTGAAAAGGGTGTCGGGATAAGCAAAAAAGCCGGAACAGTCCACTTGCTCACGCGCGTGGTTCTTCGGGCTGTGGTTGCCTCCAACTCCCACCTCCTATCTCCCACCTCCCAATAATTGCTATCCTCAAACTATTATGCGCAAAGCCACCGATGTCGATTCTTACATTGCCGAGTCCGTATCCGAAGCCCAGCCGGTGCTTAACGAACTGCGGGCGCTTATTAAAGCGACCATTCCCGGAGCCAATGAAGGTATCTGGTATGGTATTCCGTTTTACGAATACCACGGTGAACTGGTGGGTTATGACACCGCCAAGAAGCACGTGAGTTTTGGGTTCGGGAAAGATGTCATCGAAGATGACGACCGTAAGGCGCTCGAAGCCCAGGGCTACAAGCTGGGCAAAGGCACGTTGCAGATTAAGTTCGAGCAGGACGTGCCGGTAGCAGCGATCGAGAAGATTCTCAAGACCAAAGCCGAGCGTAACGAAACGGTGGGCGGGATGAAGATTAACCTTAAATAAGAACGTTGAACATCGAACGTCCAACATCGAACTTTGAATTTTCGAGGTTCGATGTTGAATGTTCAATGTTCAACGTTCGCCGTGCTTACCGGAACTTCAGACTGAATTTACCATCGGCACCGGCAGTGGCGGTGTGGCCGTTCAGGATGAGCTTGGTGCCGGGGTTAGCACGTCCGCTAATGGCACCGCCGATCCAATAGTCGGCGGCGGGTTCAAGAACCAATGTCGGCTGCTTTTGTTGCAGCGCGATGAGGCGTGCGTTGAGGTCGCGCACTTCCTGCAACAGATTGGGATTGTTCTTATCCAGAGCAGCTGAGATGAGGGTTTTGACCAGCGCTCTCCCGGTGGGCACTTTGCCGGTGAGTCCCTGCTGTTGCACGGCCTTATCCTGAGCCTGGGCCAGAAGTGTGAAGTAATCGTAATCGTTCACAGCAGCGCGCCAAGCAGCGATGCGCAGGCTGTCGATGACTTTCGACTTATCACCGTCTTGCCCGGGATAGAAGAGGAAGCCCTGCCCGTTCTGGCCGGGATAGGGAGCCAAGTCGTTGTAGATATCGGTGCCCCAACCATAGGTAACGCCCCACCACAATAAAGTCGTAATGTCGTTGTTCCACATCCACCACGCCTGTTGGCGCATAGTGGTGAGGCCGTGGGGCAGGTCGATGATGAACAGGCCGTTGTTGTAGATGCCGAATTCTTTGTCGGTGATCTCACGCAAGCGCGGTTCATAAAGACTGACCTGCGGAATCCACAGATCAATATTCGTCTCGCCGTTTTCAATAGGCCAGCCGGTGACGGTGATTTTGGCCTCGGGCGCATGCTGGCGCACCAGGGCGGCGATGTGCTTGAGTTGAGCGCGCATGACGGTGCCCATCGGCTCGTCCCAGATTTCCCAGATCGCATCTTTTTGCCAGCCCTTTTCCTGCAAGTGGGCATACATTTGCCCCACGAAGCTGGTGACGGCTTTTTCCCATTCGGGCGTACCGTATTTGACGGCAGTCATGCCTTCGGGCGGTGCGGCATAGCGCCATTCGCCTTTGTTGTAGAGGCCACTAATATCTCCAAACAGCACCGTAGGAACCAGAAAGCTATCCATCCCGGCGGCGAAATATTTCTCCATGGCCGCGTCCCACGGAGCAAAATTAATGGTCACCGTGTAATCCGGGTTGAGCTTGACTCCTAAACTCTGCACCCCTCCAACACCGTAACCGACTTCGCTGGTAATCCGGTTGGCGAGCAGGCGGGCACGCAACGCCTCGCGCGCCTGGGCAACGATTTGTGGGGCATGCGCATCGGTTTTGAGCGCCGGTTTTTCGGGCAGTGTGAAATTAAACACTTCCAATTGCAACGGCACGCTCACTTCACCCTGCGCGGTTTGCAGCCGCACCCGGGTTTGATAAACGCCCGCCGCCGCATTGCGCGGCACCTGGGCAGTGAGCCAGATGGATTGCGGCTTACCAGCCGTCAGCGTGGCGGGTGCTTCTTCGAGCAGTAAATCGGGCGTGGAACCGCCACGGCCGAACTGGTTCACGTTCTTCTTGATTTCAACATCGCCAACATAGCGCACGTCGATGGTAGCTGCCTTCAGCACCGCGCCAGTGGCCTGGTTTTTCAATTCGTCCACGACAACTTTCAACTGCTGCTGCGGGGCGGTGGGCTGATAGACCAACTGCACCGACTGGCTCTCGCCTTTAGCCGCGCTCAATTGCACACGGTCGCCGGTGGCCTTGGGGGCGGTGTGATCGGGGTAAATTTTCTCCAACTGGTTGGCGACCCACAGCGTGCGCGAAGCATTGGAAAGGCTGCCCAACATGTAGCCGGTGCGAGTAGCGGTTGGAGCGGGAATGGCGCTGATGGTGATGTCATCGAACGCGACTTTGCCGTTGCCCACATCCCAGAACAGTTCGGCGATGTAGTAGCGCGCGTTGGCGGGGACATCGAAACGATTGGTGACGGGAAACCATTCACCGGTGGGAATATGCGATCCGTTACGGGAATGCACGGCACCCGTAATGGGCTGCTGGTTGGCATCAAGCAGATGTACTTTCATGCCGAAAATGCGGCCTTCCGCGCCTTCAAAACGCGCCCAGCCGCGCACCTGTTGGTAGGGTTGATTTTCCAACAGCGGCTGCGGTTTGGAGCGCACGCTGATTTGCGGACTCCAACTATCGGCAATAATTTCTAGCGCCTTGTTGCCATCGCGCATTTTGCCTTCGGCAATACCGACCTGGTTATTGCCGGGAGCCTGTCCGGCGCGGGGGCGAATAACAGGGGCTTCCCAGTCTTTCATGCCTTCTTCAAAGCTGGAGTTCCAGGCTGGTTGTGCGAGAAGGGGACCCATCGTTAGCCCTAATAAACTACAGCAGAGCGGGGTGAGATAGTGAAAACTTTTTTTCATAGTCAGTATTTTGCTCATCGGTTTTATATCGCGTTTCATTGGAGAATGTTTATGGCAAGCACTTGTAGGGGCACCCCTTGTGGGTGCCCGCGACGTAACAGCTCGGTTAACATGGCACATTTACCCAGACGCACCGGGCACCCACAAGGGGTGCCCCTACACTTGCCTGGGATAACTTCTACTATTGAATAAACGGATTCCAATCGCGGTGGCAGTAGGCACGATTGGTGGGGGCATTAGGATCGCAGTTTCCAGTCGAGGTAGGAATTTGCATGAAACGTTGGCGCTTGACCCATTTCACATGTCCATCGGCATAAGCCACATTGCCACCTTCGAAGTGAGGAGTGATCAACTGATATTTGGGCGGGTTAGCAGTCGCCATCCAGCCGGCCGAACGGGCGAAGTTGCCAACGTCGATAGGATTGGCACTGATGCTGTAGGAGTCGGCATCCTCCAGGGCCATGATAATTTCCGCAGGGCGTGCCACACTCGCCATCGAAATCGGAACCCCGAACGTTCCCGCGCCGTTGTTATAGACAACGACGCCATATCCCGAAAGGCCATCGCTGTAGCCATAGCTGGGAACAGTCTCCGCCAACTTGTGGGAAGGACACACGAATATCTGCGTGCTTTTGACATAGGGATAGATAATATCCATCCACGTAATGTGTTTCCCTGTCGTGCTCCATGTCACGTTAAAACGCGCGCCGGGCATGGAGCTATCGGTCTGCACGGTTTCGGGACGGCGCAAAAACGGGGCATACTTTTCGTCGTAGTCCTGTGTATATTGCATCATGCCCAGGCCGATTTGCTTCATATTATTCATGCAACTGGCGCGGCGGGCGTTTTCGCGGGCACGGGCAAACACCGGGAAGAGGATGGCGGCAAGAATAGCGATTATTGCAATGACGACCAATAACTCTATCAAAGTAAATCCACGGTTGTAGGAATATCGAGGGTACTGTTTCATAGCTATCCTTGTTGAGCACGTTACAAAAATTCGATGGCGGAGGGGGTTGGCAAAACCAAATTCCAACAACTTCAACTGCCTCTTTATTATACCCCTCACCTTCCCTCTTCTAACACTTCAGCCTCTTGAATTAATTCAACATCTATTACAAAATTCAACCAAAATTACTTCCCCTGAGTTGCCTGACGACTTTCACGGCGAAATGCACTCGGACTCATGCCGGTGTGGCGAGTAAACAGCGTGCAGAAGCTGCTGCTACTGGCAAAGCCTACCAAGCGGGCGATATCGGTGATGCGTTCGCGGTTGCCGATCAGGATTTGCTTGGCGGCCTCGATGCGTTGCTGGGTGACATAGCGCATGGGGCTGATACCGTAGAGCTGTTGGAAGATACGGTTGAGCTGCACGGTGGAGATATCGAAGTGACGAGCCAGTATTTCGGTGGAAAGCGGCATTTGCAGGTGGGTGAGCACGTAATGAGTAATATCGCGGCCCAGTTGCTCGTGATGCTGCGAGCGCGAAGCACCTTCCACCGGCGAAAATCGCGCCGGTTCGACCCAGCTACTATTGCTGATTTGGGGCTGATGCTGTTGAAGATAGCGCCGCAACCGCCCCATCAGGGCCAGCAGTTGGGTCTGGGCGTTGGGCAAATTGTCGTTTTGGCGCAATTCGTCGAGGTAGATCGCCCCCATCTGCACCAACATGGCATCGCGCACCTGTAAAAGATGCGATGCTTCGTTATTGCTGGCATCGTGTTGCACCAGAAACGGCTGCACCTCCTCGCGCATGAAGGTGATACCCAGCACCTTGGCCGAAGCCGTGCTCTGGCGCATCCTGAAAATACCGCCATCGGCATGGGGAGTGCCTGTCGGATAGAAAATAATGCCGGGTGCCACCAGATGCAATCCGATAATACCGGGGGGAGGAGAAGCCGTCGATTTGGCTTTGGCGGTGCTGCCCACCCGCTCGTAGCTCACACCATCATAAACGAAGCCCAACGTGGGCATATTCAGCGCCACCATATTGAGCTTTTCCCAACGGCGAATGAGTTGGATAGGGTCGGTATCGGCCTGCGGCAGCGGCGTTTTTCGTTCGGTCCAGTGTTCCACCTGCGCAAAACTGGGGCGTGAATCGGCCAGAACCTGTGTCACCGTTTGCCTGGCCAACGCAGGAATGACGTACAGATCGAGCACTTGCAAGATTTGTTTGCGGATTAACGGAGCGAATGGCACAAGTTTCCAGTCTGATGCGTTCAATCGACTTACGCAAATACAGATATGAGGCACAATGCGATAAACCGGTCGTATGGCCCATCCCACTGAGGGTGCCTGATGGTTAAACTGATTGTTTAACAATTATCGAGCATAGTCATGTCCACCCAACAACCGATCACGCTACATACGAGCACTCCGGCAGACCTCAAAGATCAGACGCCCAAGAAGGTCTCGGTGCATCTCGACCACGATCGCCTGATGGATTGCATCCATTGCGGCCTGTGCCTGCCGACCTGTCCGACTTATGCCGAAACTGGATTGGAAGCCGATTCACCCCGTGGCCGCATCTACCTGATGCGCGCGCTGGCTGAAGGCCGTGCCGAAACAACGCCGACCCTGGTGGGCCATCTCGATAAATGCCTGGGCTGCCGCGCCTGCGAAACCGCCTGCCCTTCGGGCGTGCAATACGGCCACCTCATCGAGGGCGCGCGCGCTCATCTGCACGAGCATTACGAACGGCCCGTCGATCAGCGACTGAAGAACAAAGCCGTTGAACTCTCGTTCCCCTACCCC
>DAITOV010000329.1:0-5921 GCA_036833945.1 Abditibacteriia bacterium | reverse complement strand
AAGAAAAGCAGCGTCCAACTGGTCACGAATATCCACCACAGATAGTAGGCAAACGAATTGGTGTTCACCAGCAGCAGACCCGACTCGTTTATCGTCATGGCCCCGCCAAAGGGAATGAGTGGATTGAGCGGTAAATTCATCTGTCCGCCGCTCATAGCGAGCAGCAAGCCGCCCGTTACGATACAGATAGCGACGTTGACCAAAGGCCCACCGGCTGTGGCGACAAACGACGGCCAGGGACGGCGTGGTGTATTGACAAATGCCAACCCGCCCAGCGGCCACAGTAGAACTTCGCGTGCATCGCCGCCTACAGCACGAGCCGCAAAGCAATGACCGAACTCGTGAAGCAAAACAATGGCAAACAAAATCAGGCTGGAAACCAGTGCGTTTTGCAATCCGAGTCCACCCCGAATGCCGGAGAAGAGGACGTTGAAAACGAGGAGTAACAACAGGCTGCTATGCACGCGCACGTGAATGCCTTGCCACGTCCCCAATGAAAACGAGCCGAACAGGATATTCTGAAAATTAAAGTTGCTGCCATTGCCGCTTGGAGCGCTGTAAGGACGATCTTGCCAACCCATGATTTGAAGTAAGTAGAAAAAATTAATCTGCTATTGGTAAACGATACACTTCCTTGGTTCGTTCCAATGCCCACGGAAAAACATAGCGGAACAGTTCTTGTCTTTCGACCATGGTGAAGCGGTAGGCAATGGTTTTGAAGCGATGAAGTTTGGTAGGCGCAATGTTAGAAATGAGGTTTAAGCCTTGTGCCACAACTGAACAGGCGATCTGCCTCAATGTCTTTTTACTGCACGGGTGCACAGTGCCACTTTGCGAACATTGTTTAATCCATTGGCGGTAGTCGGCGAGGGAGTTCGGGCTTAAAAATCCATTTCTTTCATAGAAGAGGACTGAGTTGGCACTTTTATGAATGGCAAAACTACCCCGGGGAATACCTGCTTCCTCGATAATGCGCCTACAAATAGGACGATTGTAATCTCCACCAATATCCCAGGGCTTCATTTCCGCAGAGTGACTGATGGCTTGAATATCGGTACTCTGTCGCATGCCTAAAAATGGCACGGTGCAATGAATAAAGCCAGCCATTAAGCGGTATTCAGTGAAGGACAGTCCTGATGTTGTAGTGCGTGTTAACTCCGTTGAAATTCTGAGATTGTTGATATCCCAGGTGCTGTCGCCATTGTGTCCGGTGAGTAAGACGCGTCCTTTGAGCTTTTCATGTGCACTATGAAAATAAACATCTTCGCCAAATGAATCGGCGGTCAGGAAAGGGGCTTCGGGCAAAGGATGTATTCGCCAGTCGTCACGCGAGGTTTGCATGACGCTCAAATTCAATTTTTCAGCGATTGTTGCGCCACTATCATCCTTCTCGTTGCGTGCCTGTGTAAAGGAAATGACATCCTTTAATCCATATTCATGGGCTAAAACCGTAATGGTTGCGGAGTCGTATCCGCTAGAAAGGGTTCCTAACATGCGGTAAGGATGCAGCCGGAGTGAGGAAGACATATTGTCGTTCATCTTTTGTAGGCTGCTCTTGAGGAACGCATGGAAGTTGGCAAAAGAACTGAAATCGCGTGTCGGATTTGGTTTTTCACTGTCGGTTAATTCGTGCCCATCCCATTTCAAGTTGTGAAAATAAGTGAGGCACACCGGCCCGGCTGTCGTTGATAGAGTGCGTTTATATTTTGTTAAACCATGGCAAACGGTAAAAAGATCTTCGTAGTAACGAGGATAAACCGGATCGACGCTGCCGTTAACACATTCGGTCAAGCAGGCCAGCGAATTGGAAATCCAGACGCCATCGTTTTGTAGAATTGATTGCAGGCGATCGACAGTCGTGCCGGAAGATACGAAGAATACGTCTGCGCCATTATCACTTTCGCGAATACGGGCTCCGGAACCGAAAATGACGTCGGTGCGGTCGAAATCGCCAAGGCTGTACTCACCGTCCCAAATCGCTTCACAAAACCAATCTTCTTTAGTCTCGACTTGTGAGCCGTGAAGGACTTTAATAACTGGCTCGTTCGATGAACATTTTGCCAGCCAGGCCAATGCCGGCCAGGAATCTATAAGGGTATATTCAAATCGCATGACTTCATTAATTTAGGATTGTGGATGGCTTAGCGATGAGTCCTGCAGAAAATCGTGACGCCATTTCATGCGTTTGATGATCTCGGATTCGTAAGGCGGGAGTTGTTCGAATGCGGTAAGTTTCTTTTCTGCCATCAGTTTGGGCAGGACGTTGTTCAGTAGGCGAATGTTGCCGGTGTTGACACTTCGGTCGAAGAGTGTGGCCATACCTGCTTCCGATTTGATGATATCGGAAACTTTTCCAACAATATCTTTCTCGTTTAGTTTGAAACGCACTGTGTAGTCTGCCGGGTAGAACCGTTTTTTTGCAGCCTGGATTTGCGCGACACGAAAACTGTCGCTGGTCTTCCCGGCGCGTTGGAAAACCGCCGTGAGCCGTTTGTCGGCGATAATGCGGGCATTGGCTTCGGGGCCATAAATTTCCTTGCCGCGCTCTGTATCGACAACCGCAAGAAGGCCGTCGCCGGTGACATCGATGCCGAATCTATGAAAATCGGTATAAAACCCGGTGGGATTGCTGGTTTTATAGTAGCGAAGCAATTCTCCCAGCGACCCGCCTCCGCTACTCAAGCTGGCAAATTGGATGAAGCCGATTGAAACATAGCCGGTGTCATAGGTATTGATGGAATCGAACCCGCCCTCCAACTGCGACACGGCTTTGGCGACATTCTCCTCGAACGGCGTCATGCCGGCTCGGGCGAACAGGGCGTTTAAAGTCTTCTCATCCCAGTTGCGAATGGCGACACCACCAGAGTTCACGCCGTCGGCAAAGCGCACGTAGGCATAGCGCGGATTGCCGACTTTCACATTGTCGTGATAGCCAACTTGAAAACCGTCCTCAAAGCGCACGGTGTGTTTGCGGGGCTTTACTACTGCCGCGAACACAGGCGGGATGCCGACTTCTTCACTGAGACCGGGCGGGGCTTCGCCTGGATGAGGAGGCAGGGACACTGTTGGTGGAGTAGTGCTTGAGTTGAGGCGCTGCGCTTGCTGGGCGGCGTTAGCGCGGTCGTAAGCCACTTTGGCGGCCACCCATTTTTCCCAGGCTTTGGTACGCTCGTCTGGGGCGATGATTTCGCGTTGCGTCGGTGGCAATTTCTCGACTTTACTCACGGTGCGCTGGTAACGCCAGTGCCATGTCGAGGCTTCGGGAGTAAGGCGTACCACCCACGCTCCTTCTGTCTGCGCGGTATCGCTGGGTCCGACTTCATAGCGCCCGGGTGCATTCCAGTAGTTGGAGATTGTCGTGACCTCTTCCGGTGTGAACAATGGCACACCAGACTGGAGAACGCCGGAAGTGGGGGCGCTGAGAGTGAGGAACTGCCAGCAAAAGAAGCCAACGACGACAAGTCCTAAAGCGGTTGAAAATTGGGAGAGGCGTTCGTAAAAAGTCGTGCGCATGAGAGAACCCTTCTGCAGTGGGCAAAATCGGAAAAAAACTAAGTAACCGTTGGATTATAACCGATAAATTCCGTGTCATAATGAGAGGAGGAAGAGCCGGAAGGCGAGGTTCTTTGGAGAGAATTTATGAATCTTCGCAATATTCTGATGGTGGTGTCGCTGGTACTCAGCGTCTTGATCGGCCTGGTCATCGCACGCGGTGGCGGTAGCGCCGGAGGCGGAGGAGCCTCGGGTGGCGGCGAACCTCTCATCGGCCTTTCGCTCGATACGCTCAAGGAAGCCCGCTGGCAAGCCGACCGCGACCTGTTTGTAAAACGCGCCGGGGAGTTAGGCGTGAAGGTCGACGTGCAATCGGCCAATGGCGACGATAACCAGCAGATTCGCGATGTGGAATCGTTGCTGACCTCAGGGATTAAGGTGCTCGTCATCGTGCCCCACGACGGCGTGGCGATGGCGCGCGCGGTGGAAATGGCGCATAAGGCCGGGGTGCCGGTGATTTCCTACGACCGCCTGATTCGTAATTCCGATGTCGATTTGTATCTCAGTTTCGACAATGTAAAAGTCGGCGAACTACAAGCGCAATACATTGTGAACAAGCTACCGGGCGGCAAAGGCCGCATCGTTCGCGTTTATGGCTCACCGACCGATAACAACGCCAAACTCTTTAAGCAAGGGCAGGACAATATCCTCAATCCGCTGATCAAAAAAGGCGATATCAAAGTGGTGCGGCAAGACTGGGCCGAAGATTGGAAGCCCGAAAACGCCAAACGTATCGTTAACGCCGCCATCACCGATAGCGGGGGCAAGTTCGATGCGGTGTTGGCCTCCAACGACGGCACTGCGGGCGGTGCGGTTCAGGCTTTGCTGGAAGCGGGGTTGGGCGGAAAAGTCATTGTCACCGGGCAGGACGCTGAGTTGGCCGCTTGCCAGCGCATTGCACGCGGCACCCAGAGCATGACGATTTATAAGCCTTTAAAAGTGTTGGCAGCTAAAGCTGCCGAGGCTGCGGCGACAATGGCCAAGGGGAAACCGATCGTAGCCAAAGAAACCGTCAATAACGGTAAAATCGACGTGCCTTCGATCTTCAACGAAGTGTTCACGGTCACCAAAGAGAATCTGCGCGATACCGTCGTAAAAGACGGCTTTTTAAAAGAACAGGATATTTTCGGCAAAACCTCATGAAACCGCCGATTCTACGTGCCCAGGATATCGTCAAACGCTTTGGCCCGGTGACGGCGCTGCGTGGCGTTTCGTTCGATCTGCAGCCGGGTGAGATTCACGCGCTGTGCGGCGAAAATGGGGCGGGGAAAAGCACGCTCATCAAAACCCTGTCGGGTATTCATGCTTATGGTTCCTATGAAGGCGAGCTTTTCCTTAACGAAGAACCGCTCCAACTCAAAAATATCGGTGACGCCGAGCGGGCGGGAATTGCCGTCATCTATCAGGAACTGGCACTGATTCCCGAACTGAGCGTAGCCGAGAATATTTTCCTGGGTAACGAACCCACGCGCGGTGCATTCATCGATTGGCTCACGGTATTAGGGCGTGCGCGCGAATTGCTGGGGCGCTTTGAAGTGAATATCGACCCCTCAATGCGGGTGGGGGATTTAGGTGTGGGGCAGCAGCAGTTAGTGGAAATTGTGAAAGCGCTTTCCAAGGAATCACAAATTCTGATACTGGACGAACCCACCGCAGCGCTTTCGGAAAGCGAGGTGTTGCAACTGCTGGATATTCTGCACGACCTACGCGCCGGTGGCCTCACCTGTGTTTATATTTCCCATAAGTTGGATGAAGTCTTTGCCCTGGCCGATCGCATCACGGTTTTGCGCGATGGCGCTTCTATTGCGACTCTCGATGCGAGTGAAACCAATAAAGAAGAGATCATTAAATTAATGGTTGGTCGCGAGATCGGGGAGTTGTTTCCGCGTGTGGTGCCGGAAAATTTTTCGGCAACGAGCGCGCCTGTCTTGCAGGTGGAAAATCTCTCCGTTGAACCACCCGAGGCCGGTGGGCAAGCGCTCCATGATATTTCGTTTTGCGTGCGACCTGGCGAAGTGCTGGGATTGGGTGGCTTGATGGGAGCCGGGCGTACCGAAGTGCTGATGCACTTGTTTGGGGCGTGGGGTAAGCGGATGGCGGGCAGTGTCGGGTTGGATGGGGCACCGCTCGATAAACCGACTCCCGAGCGTGCGATTGAAGCCGGTATGGTTTTGGTTTCGGAAGACCGCAAACGTTATGGGCTTTTATTGGAGCAAATGATCAATTTTAACCTGTCGCTGTCTTCGCTCGAGCAGATTCTGGCCGGTCTTTTCATCGACTCGAATAAAGAAGCGGTACGGAATCAGAAGATTTTTTCCGATTTGCGTGTGAAAGCACCGGGCCTCGAAGCTGTGGTGGGAAATTTGTCG
>DAITOV010000328.1:1505-5925 GCA_036833945.1 Abditibacteriia bacterium | reverse complement strand
CCTTCCATACCTGCGCACACGATAATAACGTTACAGGCTCGCACTTCAGCGAGACGGGCTAACAAACGGTGCAAACCGGCGACACCCACATCGTAGATGCGTTCGACACTGCCTCCCATCACTTCGAGGCTGACGGCTGCTTCCTCGGCGACCGGCAAGTCGCTGGTCCCAGCGCACAGCACACCGACTTTACCCGGCAACGACAGGCTCTCGTTGCCTGCAGCAGTGATGAGGCGCGCGGCGCGATGATACTGCGCACCCGGCACGGTTTCATGCACGGCACTGAAGGTTTCTTCACTGGCACGAGTGGCAAGCAAGGTGTTGCCTTGTTGTTGGATGCGCAGTGCGATTTGCGCTACCTGTTCGGGAGTTTTTCCGGCGCAGTAGATGACTTCGGGAAAGCCCTGGCGTGCCGCCCGGTGATGATCGACGCAGGCAAAGCCCAGGTCTTCAAAAGAAGGGGCGAGAAGGGCCTTCGAAATTTTTTCGTGAACCACTTCGGCGTCGCATTCGCCGTTTTGAAGCTGTTGGAGAAGTTGGGTAAGTTGTACTGAATCCAAATTGAAATCCTTGACGTCTAATCTGCTTCAAAAATTTTATCATGCGCGGCACACCAAAGTGACGGAGTGCAGACGCAAGCAGGTCTGGACATGTTCAATCTTTAAAAAAGTTTTTATTAATGATTGAAATGACGATCTGCGCTATTCATAACCGTCAGAGCTTGTTATAATCATAGGCCGTCGTTAACGGGGCGTAGCTCAGCTTGGTAGAGCGCCTGCTTTGGGAGCAGGAAGTCGTCAGTTCAAATCTGGCCGCCCCGATTTTTATACTGGTTTCTACTCCAGCCATGCCCGCCAAACGAATCATCCCCGCACTCGATATTAAAAACGGCCGTGTCGTGAAAGGCATCAAGTTTGAAAATATCCGCGACGCAGGCGACCCCGTCGAGCGTGCTGCTTTTTACGATAAGGAAGGCGCTGACGAGTTGGTTTTTCTCGATATCACCGCCAGCCACGAACGCCGCGAACTGGTATCCGACCTGGCCGCCCGTGTCTGCGAAGAAGCCTTCATTCCTTTTACTGTCGGTGGCGGTATTAAGACAGTGGAAGATATGGCCGGAGCGCTCAGCGCCGGGGCCGATAAAATCTTCATCAACACCGCCGCGTTTGAAAACCCTGAACTTATCAGAGAAGGTGCAGCCCAATTCGGCGTACAGTGCATCGTGGTGGCGATCGATGCCAAGCAGGCCGCACCAGGAAGTTGGGAAGTGTTCCTGCACGGCGGCCGCACAGCGACCGGCAAGGACGCCGTAGAGTGGGCGCGCGAAGTGGAACAGCTTGGTGCGGGCGAAATTCTACTCACTTCAATGGACGGCGACGGCACCCAGGCCGGTTACGATATCGCCCTGACTCGCGCTGTAGCCGAAGCGGTGAACATTCCCGTCATCGCCAGCGGCGGAGCAGGAAACATCGATCATATCCACGAAGCCCTGACCGAGGGTAAGGCCGAAGCGGCGCTGATTGCTTCGATCGTCCATTACGGAACCTATACCATCCATCAAATTAAAGAAGAACTCAGAGCACGTGGCGTGGACGTGAGATTGTAAATCACCGGCACTAATCACTAAGCGAGAGTTCATTTTTAAAAAATGGCTCTCTATTTTTTTGCGTTTTGACAAGGAGAAAAGCATGTTTTACGAAGAACTGAAATACGATTCCAACGGACTGGTCTGTGGTGTTTTCCAGGATTGGCAGAGTGGCGAAGTGCTGACCGTGGCCTGGCTCAACAAGGAAGCGGTGCAGAAGATGTGGGAAGAGAAGCGGGGCTACGTCTATCGCCGCAGCAAGGGCCGCGTCATGATTAAGGGCGAAACCAGCGGCAATATCCAAATTGTGCACGAGATGCTTACCGACTGTGATAAAGATGCTCTTGTCATTAAAATCGAGCAAGTCGGCGGTGCCGCTTGCCACAAAGGGTATCGCTCCTGCTTCTTCGAGCAAATCCAGGAAGATGGCACCCTCGAAGCACAGGGCGAACCGCTCTTTGACCCGAGTGAAGTTTATAAGTCATAATTGGGACGTATTGACATATTTACGATAAAAATTGGTAAGGGGTAGCGAATGAAATCGACGTTTCGAATCGCCGGGTTGTTGGTTGCATTAAGCGCTGTTTTATTTTCCGCACAGGCCTGGGCAAAGCCCGATACTCGTCGTGCGATACCTGTAACGCGTGATAATTTCGTATCGTTGGAATACGAAACGCCTGAAGGCGCTACCGCCTTCAAAACCCAGATTTTGGTGCGCGGCAATGCTCTGGCGATTGAAGGCATTCCTTTACTTTCCAACCTGGCTTTGTTTTCCGGGTCAGGTGAAGAGAGCCGTCCCTTGCCGGCCTGGCTCTCCAATAACCAGTTGGATGAACTTTTGCGCTTGGTAAACCGCACTCGCCTTGCACTGCAGGCCGGAGATTACAGCGATCCCCAGGCTGCCGGTGCAATGAGCGAAGTGCTGACGCTCAAATATAGCGATGCCGGTAATCGCGATCGGTCAGTCATCATCCGCAACCAGGGTAAAACCGCTCCCTCGGCTTTTTACCAGGTTGTCGATGGGCTTAAGCGGCTGCGCGCTGAGAAGTATCCTGTGAACGTCAGTGCTGCTTCCGGGCTTTTCACGCGCGAGAGTTTACAAGGCGTCAAGTTCGATTCATTCGGCGGGTTTGCCGGGATACAATCAACCATTGAAATCAATTTCCCCGCCCCCAAAGAAGCAGGTGCGGTAGTTATTAACTGGATCAATACGGTTAACAAACGCGGTGTGGCGCGACATGCCGAACTCGAAGCTGGGGAAGTAGATGAGCTGTTGCGTGTGCTCAACGCTGGCAATCTGCCCAAGCTTAACGGTCAACGCTACCGCCAGCCCAACCTCTTCGATGGGTTTAACGAAACCCTGACCGTCACCCAGCGCGACGGCAAGAAGTATAAAGTTGAAAACTATGGCGACCAGGCACCTGCGGAATATTCCCGTATCAGCGCCTATATCCAGCAGCTAAAGCAAAAGCATTTTCCACAAGATTAACCATGCAAGTCCGCGATATTTTACGTGCGCTCGATTCCCGTTACTCGTTAGCAAAAGCGGCAAGTTGGGATAAAGTCGGTTTACAAATCGGCGATGAGAATGCGCCTGTTTCCCGGGTATTGGTCGCGCATGAAATCAACGATGTCGTGCTCGACGAGGCAAGCGATTGCCAGTGCATCGTCATTTATCATCCACTCATTTTCCGTGCGTTGGAAAACCTGAATTTTCAGAACCACACCGCACGATTGGCGGCGCAGTGCATTGCGCGTGGCGTGAATGTCATTGCACTGCACACCGCACTTGATCACGCACCGCAGCCTGAAGCATTAGGCGACCATTTAGCCCGGTCGTTATCGCTTGAGAATATATCCATCCTCAAGCCCGATGGATACGAGGCCCTGGTGAAGATCGTGGTTTTCGTGCCCGATGACAATCTCCGTGAAGTGCAAAATGCCATGTGGGAGGCGGGGGCGGGGCAAATCGGTAACTACGATTGCGCCAGCTTTCGTTCCAGCGGAACCGGTACTTTCCGGCCCAATGCGCAGGCTAATCCTCATATCGGCAGTAACGGTGAGTTAGAGCAGGTTGAAGAATGGCGTTTGGAAGTGATTGCGCCCCAAAGTAGCCAGAACCAGATTGTGGCTGCGATGAAGGCGGCTCATCCTTATGAGGAAGTTGCCTATGATGTGATTTCCCTCCAAAACCAGGGTGAAGGCTACGGCGCGGCACGCGCGGGAACTTTGAAGCAGCCACTTTCATTACGGGAATATGCGACGCAGGTTGAAGGCGAATTACAGGCTCCCAGCGTGCGATTGGTGGAAATCAAGACGCAAGTTCAAAAAATCGCCTGTGTGCCGGGTTCAGGTGCCAGCTACATTTCGGCGGCGGTGCGCGCCGGTTGCGATTGTCTGGTGACGGGCGATATCAAACATCACGATGCGCTGCAGGCCAGGGCATCGGGGCTTTCGATTATCGACGTTACCCACACTGCAACGGAAAGGGCTACCATCGGCATGCTGGCGGAGGCTCTGGAAACGCTGGATGTTGAAGTTGTGCGCAGTAAGGTTGAGACAAATCCTTTTGTGAGTTGAATTTCACAAAAAATGTTTTCATTTTTAGGCGTGGGCCATGTAAACTGCGGCTATGCCTATTGCCCGCTCGTTACTCGAACTCCAGAAAATCGATAGCGCAATGTTGCGCTTGCAGCGTGAGAAAGCAAAGTTAGACGACGGATCGCATTTGCGTTCCCAGTGCGATACGGTTGAAAAAGCCCTCGCACTTGAAGAAGAGAATCTCAATACTTTCACCCGTGCCCGCACCGAAGCCGAACAAGAGCTACAAAAGCG
>DAITOV010000328.1:0-1495 GCA_036833945.1 Abditibacteriia bacterium | reverse complement strand
CGAAGAGAAGCTGCGCACCCAGCAGACGCGCTTAATGAATGCCAAAACGGCGCATGAAGTGGGTTCGCTGCAGCGCGATATCGATTCCATCACCAAATCGCGCGGCGAGTTGGATGAAGCGATTCTCACTGCGATGGATGATGTGGAAACCAGTGCGGCGAAAGTCGATCAGTTCCGAGAGGGGCTAAAAGAGCTGCGTGTTCAACTCACACGGACTGTAAGTGCTTTCCAAAAAGAAACCGCGCGTATCGACGAAGAGCTGATGGTGGATGCGCGCGAACGCAACGCCAAGGCCGCACAAATCGATGAAACTTCTCTTGAGAAATATAACGCAGTTGCCAGTAAACACGGCGGGATAGCAGTTTGTGAAGTGCAAAAAGGCAACTGCACCGTCTGCGGCACCATGATTACGCCCCACAACCTGAAAGAAGCCAAAAGCCTGGAATGGCCCACCTGTGAAAGCTGTGGACGGTTGTTGTTTGTGGAAGAGGGATAATAATAGACAGCAATGTAGGCAGCAAAGATGAAGAATTGCGTGTCGATGCTACCTGAAAAACAAAATTAGCCACAGATGACGAGATAAGCCGTTGAAACTGCTTCGGTCTTTCATCTGTGTAATCTGTGCCAATCTGTGGCTAATTAAAAAATCACGAAATTCCGTTCAGCAAATGCGGCGTGCCGAGAAATGAAATCGCTAATAGGATAAAGCCGCCCACAACCACCCAGTTACTTTTGCGTCCACGCCAGCCCAGCCAGCGCCGGGCGCCCAGATAAATCGCGAAGGTGACCCAGGTCGCCAGGGAGATCAGCACTTTAGGGTCGCTCATATAGGCGTAGTCAGGGTGCAGGCGCAGCCATAGCATACCGGTGAGCAAGCCCAACGTTAGAGCCGCCAGGCCGAAGGAAGTGCCGCGGAAAATCCAGTCGTCGGCGACTTGCAGTGAGGGCAGCTTCTGCCAGAGGCCGGTTAGCTTTTTGCGCTTGAGCAAATTGTCTTGCAAAAGATAGAGTAGGGAAGAAACGAAAGCGAAGGCCAGGGCCACGTAGGAGATGAGAATGCTGATGACGTGGACGAAAAGCCACGGCTTTTGCAGTGATGAGGAATGGGCCGAAGGATGCAATGCCGGAGCCGCCAGTGAGTAGAGTGTTGCAACCAGGATGACCGGCACCACAAATGCCCCGAGCGAACTTTTCTGGAAACCGACGTTTTGTGTGCCAACCATGCGTGCCATGACACTGCCAAGCAGCAAATAGGTGAGCAAAAGGCCCCAACCGAACAGGCCGACGACGCCATCACGCATTGAAAAAGCAGCGCTGCCCTGTCCAAAGAGTGCCGCCAGGTGGAGGAAGCAGCCTCCCCAGAGCAGGCCGTGGCAGAGCGAGGCAAAGCGGGAAACCGATTTCCCGCTTTTGCCCCCACTGCGCAAAAACAGTTGTGTCCACAGACCCAGCATTGCTGCGAGATAGAGCAGGGCGCTAAACAGTAAAAGCGTGC
>DAITOV010000327.1:0-5932 GCA_036833945.1 Abditibacteriia bacterium | reverse complement strand
CGGGAGAGCACCTCATTTCCGGCCACGGCGCGGGCGGCGTCATCGAAGATGGCATCGGCGCGCTGAGTGAACTCGGCGGTGAGGTAGCGGTGGCGGTAGATGGGGGCAAACCAATCGACTTCCGGCATGGTTTTTTGTGCCGTTACCTGCTGCTCAAGCGCGGTGATGTAGCGGCGCACATGCGGCGCAGCAGCGCCGTAGAAGCCGTTGGTGAACTCGTTGATGAGAGCGTTAGGGTCGCGCTGCGGGTCTTCGAGCAATTTGCACTGCATCCAAATTTTCAGGTCGCGCAGGTCGGCCAGCACTTGGTTCTCGTGCTCCAGGAACACGCCTTCCACGTTGTGCGCGGCAAAAAAGCGCAAGTCTGGCCCGAAGGTATGCACGGTGGGCATCGGCAAACCGGCGATGCGATAGGTGATGGAATAATCCCATACGCGCAGCTTCTTGGCGATTTTGCTCCAGGCTACCAGGTTGTCGTGGAATACATGGTTGCGCGGATGGGTGACCGGCAGCAGCAGGTTGCTGGTGGTATCGGTGAGGCGGATAAGGACGTTATCACGCGGTTTGATTTTGGTCGGAGCTTTCTCACCGCTATAGTAGGCCAGGGTGTCGATATCGAGGCCAGGGAACTCGTCTTTAATCTCATCAGCCAGGAAGTTCACGAAATCGATCAGCACCGCGCCATCGGCACCGCCGTTTTCGGCCACCAGGGCGGCATCGGCCGGGGTGGCGAACTGGATGTTGTTATCTTCCTGCGAAACGCTGAACACCAAAGGTTCGGGCAGACCTTTTTCGCGGGCGTTCTGGTGGGTTTTGCGAATCAGCTCGCGGAACTGCTTCAAGAACTCCTGCCGCATGGCCGGGTTGGAAAGTGCCAACTGCGCGTTGTGCATCGTCGGCATGTTGTTGCCGTTGCCGATGTACCATTCGGGGTGGTCCTTGAAATATTTCTGCGGCGGCAAGATTTTAAAGAAAGTGTGGACGAAATAGGGCGGGCCGTAGTCGTTGCTGCCGCCGTATTTCGCGGCGATGGGCGCATCGCCATCGCGGTTGAGACGGTTGCGAATGGCAAAGCGGCCTTCATCGTTGCCGTAGGTCTGGTAGATATCGCGATAGGCAAAAACCGGCTTGCCCTTGCTGGAAAGTGCCGGGAGGCGGAGCGGCTTGCGAGTGGGGACAGTTTCTTCAAACGGGTTCCACCAGCGCATGCCGCCGTGGTCTTCCAGGAAGCGGTAGGTGGCATAGAGCGTGCCACGCGAACCACCACCGGCCAGAATCAGGTTTTGACCGCGCAGTTGAATGTGCCACTCTTCCGAAGGCAGCCTGGCGGTGTTGATTCCGGCACTACCGGCAAAGCGGGTGGTGCCGATATAGATGGCAGGTTTTGCAGTTACCGGGCTGCTTTCGGGCTGCACTGTGAACTGCCCACCGGTGATTTTGGTGAGGTAGTTTTGCAAATCTTGCGCGGCCGTTTGTTCGGCAGCGGTGGCGTTTTGCGGCAGCACGATAGCGGCCTTGGTTTTGGTGTCGAGTTGAATCTGGGCCTGGGTAGCAGATGCGTTGAGGCCCAGGGCCGCTGCAGCGCAGGCAGCCAGGGGGGTGAGTTTTTGCATAACGAAGAGAGGGAGATAGGGACGTTGGACGTTCAAGAGTGAATGTCCAACATCGAATTCCGAGGGGCTGAATATTGAACGTGTGAAGTTCTAATTAAGTAGCTTCCGGTCGCCAGATAAACGAACCGTCTGCGGGTGGCCGACCAGCTTTGACATTCTTTGAATGCCCATCAGCATATAGCACGTTGAAGGTGTCGTTAATATGAATACCTGCTCCGACTCCGGTATATTCTTGTGTGCCACCAGTGGGGGCAGTAGGTGCGCCTCTACGGCTGATGCCGTTATATGATCCGTAGGGAGGGTTTAATGCTACCCCGCCATGCGCAAAGGACATGATTTGAAAACCACGTATGTTATAGCATTTAGCATTTGAGCCGGATGGATTGTAGCAGATGCTGCTACTAGGCACCTCGTTTATATTCGACTGTTCGATAAGCAAAACGGTATTTGCGGCACGCGTGATAGAAGCAAGCGTAGCAGTATTACTGGGAAGCGCGGTGCCCCATACTGAAATAGCACTGCCTGCCACCCACCAGTTCATTGAGTAAGCCCGGGTATTTTTATCCGATACGCTTGGGCACTGATAAACCGCTTTACTTTTAACGTAGGGCTCGATTGCATCATCCCAAGTATAAAAGCCATTTTGTCCTGTACCTGCATTGGCTAGATTAGGAAACTTCTCGTCATTATCCTGCGCATACTGAATCATCCCCAACCCCAACTGCTTCTGATTCGACAAACAACTCGTGCGCCGTGCATTCTCACGCGCCCGCGCAAACACCGGGAACAGAATTGCGGCGAGGATAGATATGATCGCAATGACAACAAGCAGTTCGATTAAAGTGAACCCGGTTTTGCGTCCACGGCAGATTTGAGGTTGCATGACAAAACTCCTTGAAAAATCCTTGTTTATAGAGTGGACGACTCGCGGATCACGAGTTCGCCCTGAAACGTGTACTGACGCGGCGGCAACTGCGGGTTTTCAATCCGTTCGAGCAGCATTTCCCAGGCACAGCGGCAGCTTTCTTCCCAGGAATGTTTGATGCTGGTGAGTGAAGGATAGAGGTCAATGGCTTCGGTAACGTCATCGCAGCCGACCACGGCTGTTTGGTGAGGAATACTCCGTCCATGTTTGCGCATCACGCGATAGGCACCGATGGCGACATCGTCGTTGCAGCAAAATAGTGCGTCGGGAAAGCCATGCTCACTGCAATAGGCTTCCAATGCTTGTTGGGCCACGGTGCGAATATCACCCAGTGACTGAAAGTTAAAACAGATAATTTCAGGGGATAATCCCGCCTCTTGCATGGCGGCTTTATAAGCGTTCAAACGCGGTTCATCGGGTAGGTTGATGGTGAGAAAAGTCACAAAAGCCACGCGCCGTTTGCCTCGCTGTAGCAGATGCTGCATGGCCTGTTCCGAGGCCTGGTTAAGTCCCAGAAAAACCTGATCGAACTGTCTGTGGCCCACCGATGCGCCTTGTCCCGGTGGTGATTGAATCATCACCGTGGGGTGACGTGCATTTTCCAACATGCGCGAATCGTGCAAAAGAATGCCGTCAACCGCCGGCAGCGGACGCCCATCGGTGAGGCTGGTGGAAACCAACAGATCATAAGGCGTTTCACGCACCAAACTTTCAAAATGTTGGATGAACTGAGCATGGAACGACTGCGTGAGCGAAGGCAGGCAAAGCGCAATCTGGTGAGTGCGCCCCGTCACCAGTGCCCGCGCGGTGCGGTTGGTGGTGTAGCCCAACTCGTCGGCCACGTTCAAAATTTTTGCCCGCATATCCGCGCCCACGCCATTCTCGCCATTCAGCGCGAAGCCGACCAAACGGCGTGAAACTCCTAATTTTTCGGCGATATCTTTTTGCGTGATCGACATGGGAGGGGTTCTCAGACTACTTCCGCACATTTACTACCACGTGGTAGTAAATGTAGTATGCCCCATTTAAAGACGGCTTAAACATTTTTTTTCAGGAAGGGTTTTGGGGAATCATGTGGCAAAGGCCCGTTCCGCTTCGGCAATATAGTCGCGTGTTATCGGCGCGGCATCGCGCTTGTGAGCCAATTGCATCTGAAATACCATCGCACTGCCGTGGCGGAAAGTCATCTCCACAGCGGCCAGATAGAATTCCCACATACGGCAGAACCGCTCGTCATACAGCGCTGCGGCCTGGGCACGGTGAGCCTGGAAGCGCTGATACCAATGGTGGCAGGTATAGGCGTAATGCAGGCGCAAGATTTCCACATCGGTCACCCACAGTTGATGTTGTTCGGTGGAGGCGAATACTTCCGACATCGAAGGCGCATAAGCACCAGGGAAGATATATTTGGCAATCCACGGCGCGGTGGCTCCGGGTGGACTCATGCGGCCGATAGCGTGCAGCAGCATCACCCCATCGGGCTGGAGCAACTGGCCCGCTTTGGTAAAGAATTCACCGAAATGCTTGACTCCAACATGCTCGAACATGCCTACCGAAACGATGCGGTCGAACTTTTCTTCCAGGTGACGGTAGTCCATCAACTCAAAACGCACCCGGTCGGCCAGGCCACGCTGCTGTGCCCGCTCGCGTGCTTCGGCTAATTGTTCTTTGGAGAGGGTGACACCCAGCACTTCCACATCAGCCGCTTCTGCGATAAGCAGCGCTAGCCCGCCCCAGCCGCAGCCGATATCGAGCACCTTTTGCCCCGGTTTGAGCAGAAGTTTAGCGGCAATGTGCTGCTTTTTGTTGATTTGGGCTTGTTCGAGGCTATCGGTTTCGCTGTGGAAATAGGCGCAGGAGTATTGCAGGTCGTCGTCGAGGAAGAGTTTGTAGAGGTCGCGCGAGAGGTCGTAGTGGTGCGCCACGTTTTGCTGCGCTTTGCCGACCGGATTGTGCTGCGTGACGCCGCGCAGCATGCGTGCGGTGCGCCGTACTACTTTTTGCAGCGGGTAAGAGCCAAGCGACTGGCGGTTGATGGAGAAGAGGTGCAGGAAGTCGTAGACGTCGCAGCCTTCAAAAGTCAGCGTTTCATCCATGTAGGCTTCGCCGACTGCCAGCTCGGGGTTGCGAAAGATCTTGCCCGGCAACGCCGCGTCGTGCAACCGCATAGTGACGGTAGGGCCGGGTTTGCCGCTAAAGACATGGTTTGTTCCAGAAGCGTCGATGACGTTCAAGGTGCCGGTCTGAATGAACTTCTGCAACATGTTCGCGAGCAGGCGCATGGGCAATTCCTCTTAACCGAATAATAAGGTTAATCATAACACTTGCGCAGCCGGAAGTATGTTTTTTGCGGACCCATGCGAGCATCAGGCGTTATTCTAACGCCTGATGCAAATGCGGCAACAGATTATTGGCATATATCTCAAACCCTGCGTCATTGGGATGCACACTATCCACGAAATACTCTTCACCGTCTGGAATCAAGCTGGAGCCGTCAACCACATGAATGCCATCGAACTCACTCGCGAGTGCGGTCAGCGCTTTTCGGTAATCATCGAGGAAAAGTCCCGCCGCGTTGGGCTGCGTGCGGTTTGCCCAGGTTAATGTTGTGACTAAAACAATTGGCGCAGCGGTTTTCTGGCGAAGATTGGCGAGCAACAAGCGAGCATTGGCGATGTAAGTCTCAACCGCAATATTCTGGTTGAAATCGTTGGTGCCGTAGGCGATGGAGATGAGGTCTAAGTCGCCATCGGGCACATTCTGGCTCAGCACTTCGTCGAGCTTGGCACCGCCGATGCCCAGATTGAAAACCTCCGCTTCAAGCGCCAGCGCCAAGCGGCCAATATGAGTGCGAGTGGGGAGCGCCCCTGTCATACCCTGGGTAATGGAGTCGCCATAAGCCAGCCAGCGCAGCGGCAGGGCTGGCACGGCTTCGATGGTGGCACCGTCGTTGATTTCCAATTCCGTAATATCGGTGCGGCACAGGTGCGGCAGCCAGATGTCGAGGGTGCGCAGTGTAGGTTCGGTCTGCTCGAAAATCACGCCGCGCCAATCGTCTTGCGCTTCCTGCGGCCCGAAAGCAGAGCTTTCTTTTCCATCGACCAGCACCACTCCCTCAAATAACGGGCGGGCTGCTGCGCCAAAAATCATTCCCAGATTCACCTGTGTGGCATTGGTGATGAAGCGCAGCCGGACGCTGCTGGGGCATTCCAGGCGGATGCGCGAGCCTTCGGCCTGGCTATAATAAGCGGCTAATGGTGCGGTCAGGCGCAGGGCGTGCCAGGCCTGGTTCTCGCTGGTGGAGCCAAAGCATCCGGTGGCGAATTGTTGCAGGCGGTCGAACGAAATTTCCATGGTGATTGGGAAGTGTATCACGGCGTAAAAAGCGCTTTAT
>DAITOV010000326.1:0-5964 GCA_036833945.1 Abditibacteriia bacterium | reverse complement strand
CGAATACGATATGGATGACGGCAGGCATGTCAAAATTGAGTTCTCACAAGGCCCCAACGGCGTTGAGATCACCGAAATCTTCGATCCGGAAAGCCAAAATCCGCTCGAAATGCAACAAGCCGGCTGGCAAGCATTCTTGGACAATTTCAAAAGATACACCGAAGGGAGTTGATATGCAAAAAATAACCCCTTGTCTTTGGTTCGATAGCAACTGCGAAGAAGCCGTCAATTTCTATACCGGCATTTTCCCGAACTCGAAGATCAATTCCATCAAACGCTACCCAAGCGATATGCAGGTTGGGCCGACAGCGAATATGGCGGGCAAGATTCTAACTGCCGTTTTCGAACTCGATGGCTATGCGTTTCAGGCACTCGACGGCGGCCCCTATTTTAAGCTGAATCCATCGATTTCATTCATGGTCAACTTCGACCCGTCTCGCGACCCGCAAGCCCGCCAGAACCTGGACGCTTTATGGGCAAAGCTGGAAGAGGGTGGCACCGCACTGATGCCCTTGCAAGAGTATCCCTTCTCCAAACGTTACGGCTGGATTCAAGACCGCTTTGGGGTATCGTGGCAACTCATACTAACCGACCCTGCAGGCGAGCCACGACCGAGCATTATTCCCTCCCTGCTCTTTGTCGGCGATGTTTGCGGCAAAGCAGAAGAAGCCTTGAATTATTATGCCTCGGTTTTCCCCAATTCTAAAATCGGCACCGTGGCACACTACCCCGCCGGAATGGAACCCGATAAAGAAGGCAGTGCCATGTTCGCCGAAGCGGCACTTTCAGGCGAATGGCTGGTCGCTATGGACAGCGCACATGGCCACGAATTCTCTTTCAACGAAGCCGTTTCTTTTTCGGTGGAATGCGCCGACCAGGCCGAAGTCGATTACTATTGGGAAAAACTTTCCGCGGGCGGCGCAGAAAGCGTGTGTGGCTGGCTTAAAGACCGTTACAACGTTTCGTGGCAAATCGTTCCCAGACAGGTTAGACAGTTCATGAATGACTCGGACACCAAAAAATCCAACCGCGTCATGGCTGCTCTCCTCCAAATGCAAAAACTCGATATTGCCAAACTCCAAGCGGCGTATGACGAAGAATAAAAATAGAAAAATCGCGAGCAAAATTAACTTTGCTCGCGATTTTTTAATTTTTTAAAAACCCTCGCCTTTCTCAACTCACTACATTCTGCGGTGTGCCGCTGAGAAATGCTTTTAAATTCTCCAAACTCACTCGAAGAATCTTTTGGCGGCAATCGGGCGAAGCCCAGCCGATATGCGGCGTGAGAATACAGTTAGGAGCACTCAGCAGCGGATTACTGGCCGCTGGCGGCTCCTGGCTCAAAACATCGGCGGCATAGCCCGCAATGCGCCCTGCGCATAAGGCAGCAGCCAGATCATCTTCGTTGACCAGCGCGCCACGCGAGGCATTCACCAGCAAAGCACCAGGCTTGAGTTGAGATAAAAACTCAGTGTTGACCAACCCACGGGTTTGCGGCGTCGCCGGACAATGCAGTGAAATCACATCGGCTTGCGCAATAGCTTCTTCTAATGGCAGATAAGGAATTTCAACATCCTCGCCGGCACCTCGCCCAGGAAGTTGAGCAGCAATCACCTTCATACCGAATGCCTTCGCGATCTTTGCAACTCTATGACCAATGCTTCCCAAACCTATCACCACCAGAGTCTTGCCGTCGAGTTCAAATAAGGGATGATTCCAGAAAGAGAAGTAGCTCTGACTGGCCCAATGCCCACCTCTCACGGCATCACTATGAGCGCCTGTCCGATGGGTTAGCTCCAGCAACAGCGCAATGGCTGTTTGGGCGGTAAAAGCCCCACTATAGCTGGGAACGTTGCAAACAACTACATTATGAGCGCGCGCCGCTTCGAGATCGATGATATCGTATCCTGTTGCCAACACACCAATCATCTTCAGGTTGGGTGCTGCTTCAAACACAGCTTGAGGTAATTTGACTTTATTGGAAAAAATGATGTCGGCGCTACTAACACGCTCACGCACTTCTTCGGGAAAAGTATTATCGTGTAGCGTTAGCGATCCTAATTCGCGAATTGGCGACCAGTCGATATCACCGGCATCGAGTGGTTTTGCATCAAGAACCGTAATATTCATAAAAAATATCGCCCGCTGATTTTGCCTATAAAATCAACGGGCGATTGCTACAATAATTTACCACTGCAACGCTTTCAAACGGTTAGCGACCTCTTCAACGTTTGCGCGGGAGTTAAAAGCTGAAACGCGGAAATAACCTTCACCTTCTTTGCCAAAGCCCGAACCCGGAGTGACAACGACATTGGCTTCATTCAGCATTTTGTCGAACACATCCCAGCTCGAAAGACCGTTAGGAGCAGCAATCCAGATGTAAGGCGCATGTACGCCGCCCCAAACTTTGAGGCCCAGTTCCTGAGCCGTTTCGCGCAGGATTTTGGCGTTGCCCATATAATGCTCAATGAGGGCATTCACTTGCGCTTTACCTTCATCCGAATAGAGCGCTTCGGCAGCGCGCTGGATCGGATAGGAAACGCCGTTGAACTTAGTGGACGAGCGGCGCGACCACAGAGGATGAATGGCAACATCTTCGCCCGACTTGGTCTTGCCGGTGAGCGACTTGGGCACCACGGTCAAAGCGCAACGCACACCGGTGAAGCCACCGCTCTTGGAGAAGGAACGGAATTCAATGGCGCAATCGCGCGCGCCTTCGATTTCATAAATGCTGCGCGGCACAGAATCGTCGGAAATGTAGTCGCCATAAGCCGCATCGTAGAAGATGATGGCGTCGTTGGCCTTGGCGTAGTTCACCCATTCCTGCAACTGCTCATGAGTGGCAACCGCACCGGTCGGGTTGTTGGGGAAGCAAAGATAGATAATATCGACCGGAACCGAAGGCGGTGACGCAACGAAATCGTTCTCTGCAGTGCAGGGCAAATAGACAAGCCCGGCATAAGCGCCACCTTCATCGGCCTGACCGGTGTGCCCAACCATGACGTTGGTATCGACATACACCGGATAAACCGGGTCGGTGATAGCAATTTTGTTGTCGTCGCCGAAGATATCGAGAATGTTGGCGGTATCGCACTTGGAGCCATCCGAAATGAAAATTTCATCGGCGGAAATGTCGAGGCCACGCGCTACATATTCGTTCTGCGCCACAGCTTCGCGCAAGAAGTCGTAACCCTGCTCCGGGCCATAGCCACGGAAGGTGCTGCGGTCGCCCAACTCATCGGTCGCCTTTTTCAGAGCATCGATAGCCGCCTGGGGCAACGGTTCTGTAACGTCGCCAATGCCGCAACGGATGACATTCTGCGCCGCATCGGGGTTGTCGTCAGTGAATTTCTTTACGCGTCGCGCAATTTCGGGAAACAAATATCCAGCTTTGAGCTTGAGGTAATTTTCGTTAATTGTAGCCATAGAGATGTTAGGTAATGGGTAATGGGTGATAGGTTATTGGTGATGGGTTAAAAGCCCAGGGCTTCTTTCAAGAAACCGGCATCCAGTTCCCCCGAAAAAACGGTGGTGGCGGGGCCGGTCATATAGACGTGGTTGTTGGCTGCCCATTCGATTTCGAGATCGCCGCCGGGGAGATGCACGGTGGCTTTGCGGTCACCCGAGAGTTTATTATTGAGGGCCGAAGCGACCACGACCGAACAAGCGCCGGTGCCGCAAGCCAATGTATCGCCAGCGCCGCGTTCCCAGGTGCGCATCCACAATTTTTGTGGACCAAGCACCTGAACGAAATGCACGTTGGTACGCTCGGGAAAAGCTTCGTGATGCTCGATTTTAAAGCCGATTTCCTTGAGCGGAACATTCTCGACATCGTTCACAAAGATAACGACATGGGGGTTGCCCATCGAAACGGCTGTGACGGCATAGGTGGTTCCATCGACGTCCAACGCCTGATTAACAACCTGTTGGGTGCTGCCGCCAAACTGGCCTTCGACAGTGTTCATCGGAATTTCACCACGCTGCAGGCGAGGGGTATCCATATCGACACGCACTGATATCGTGGCATCACCCTTTGTTGCGCCTTCCAAAACTTCGATGTGCTGCAAGCCCTTGGCGGTTGCAACAGAAACTGTTCCGGCTTCAATGAGTCCGGCATCGAAAAGATATTTAGCAAAGCAGCGAATGCCGTTGCCGCACATTTCCGATTCACTGCCATCGGGGTTGAACATGCGCATGCGGTAGTCGGCGCTGTCGTCCGGTAAAACCAAAATCAGGCCGTCGCCGCCCACACCAAAGTGCTGCGTACAGACCGCTTCGCTCAGTGGGCCGAGCTGTTCTTCAGGAACGGGAAGCTTGTCCAGACAATCCAACATCACGAAATCGTTGCCGATGCCGTGCATTTTTACAAAGGGAATAGTTGTGCTCATAAATAGGGAATCCTGTGATATGCCAAAAAGTTATTTTATCAGACAGGTCACCCGATTGTTTCTAAAAAACGCAATGATAACCCGGCATGCTTTTTGTTATAACCCTCAATATGAAAAGCGCGAAAGAGATCGTCATAGATGCTCTCGCGACGGGCAAGTTAGCCAGTATTGCCAGCTCCCTTGCTATCGCCGCGTGCGGCAAAGCCGAACTGAACAACGCAGTCGCTCCCCTCAACGCCATTAGCCATATTGCGTTTGGCGAGGAAGCGGCCCGCCAGAACGAAGCTTCTCTCAAATACACCGCAACCGGTATTCTGCTGAACGATGCCGCTTGCACTTCATGGGCCGCCCTGCACGAGCAGCTTTTTGGCCGTGCCATCTCAAAAGGCAATGTTCCCATGGCATTAACCGGAGGGAGTATCATCGCCTTGGCAGCCTACGTTACGGACTATTTTCTTGTCCCAAAACGCGTAACCCCGGGCATGGAAAAACGACTCTCGAGTCGTTCACTGCTCTTTATCTATTCTGTATTGGCGATGAGCCTGGCAATTGGCAGTCTGCTAAACGCAAAACGCAACAACGGTTAAATAATCCACCTTGGCATCACTTACACGCACTTCGTCATCTTCAGCACCCTCATCACCTCCGCGTTTAGCGGCCTTCCAACACCCTAATTTTCGCCTGTTCTGGGCGGGCAATCTCATCTCAGCCATTGGCGGCATGGCGCAGCAAACCGCTCAGGGCTGGCTGGTGCGCGAACTCACACCCGACCCGCGCCTGATTGCCATCGTTGCCGCGTGCAATTCCTTGCCGGTGATTTTCCTCTCCCTATACGCCGGAGCCATTGCCGACCGGGTCGATCGGCGGCGTGCACTCCTCATTTTCAATCTTTTCGCTGCGCTTCTGGCCTTGTTGCTGGCTGTGTTAGTGTGGTTACAGATCGTGCAGGTGTGGCATGTCATTCTCTTTGCGCTTGCCAACGGGATTGGCATGGCTTTCGATGTGCCGATTCGACAATCCTTTAACCGCGAGATGGTAGGGATGAACGATTTGCCTTCAGCCATCGCCCTTAACTCAACAGCGTTCAACACGGCGCGAGTTGCAGGCCCAGCGGTGGGTGGAATGCTCATTCAAGGTGTCGGCCTGGCTGGCTGCTTCTTTATCAACACCCTTTCGTTCGTGGCCCTGATTACCGGTTTGTTGATGATGAAGCTGGCACGCCACGAACCAGTACACACTCCCATCCGTATTAGTACGATCTGGAAAGGCATTCTCTACGTTCGCCGTCATTCAACACTCAAACAAATCATCCTTTTAGTAGCCGTCGTTTCCTTTGCCGCTCTCTCTTACGGAGCGCTGATGGCTGTATTTGCCAAGGACGTGTTACGCAGCGATGCCGCCGGTTTTTCGACCCTGGTCACCTGCGGCGGTGTTGGTTCACTGATGGCCGCTACCAGCCAGGCACTGATGCGCGAAATGCGCCACCGCGGCAAGCGGCTGCTTCTGGGCGCTTTCCTTTCTTGCTTGTGCGTGATGGGCTTTGCCGTTTCACCCAATGTCATCGCCGCCGGTGGTT
>DAITOV010000325.1:0-5983 GCA_036833945.1 Abditibacteriia bacterium | reverse complement strand
CGCCTTATCACTACCGCGAAAAAGCCCGCATCGAAAAAGCCTGCGACAACCTGGTTCACAACCCCAACAAACTCTGCCAGGAGATTGCCCATTCCCTGGGCTACGCCCGCGCCGACCACTTCACCAAACAGTTCAAACAGCACACCGGCATGCTACCGAGCCAGTATCGCAAGAAGTTCGGGAATGCTTAATTTATTAAGACAGATAGCCGCAAAAAGGCACAAAAATCACAAAGGCGGTTAAGGGAGTAAGACTTCTTTCTTTTAGATTCCGGGAAAAAGAGCGCTTTAATTGTGTGTAGTCTCTTCAACCGGAATAAGAAGTTTTGTAACCCCGACTTCTCTTTGTGATTTTTGTGCCTTTTCGCGGCTACCCCCTCTACGGCACGGCGACCATCTGCCAGCCATCGAGCGTGGCATTGGGGTTGAGTAGCGTGATTTGAAGATGTGTGGTTCCGGCAGGAATGGCGACCGGACGATTGAACTCATCGCGCGAAACCATCTGAAACTCTTTCCCATCGGTGGAAGTTGCAATCTCGACGCTATTTTTTCCGGCGACGGGAGTGCCCTGGTAAATCAGATAGAGCCGCCCGCCCATGCGTTTGGCGTCGCCTGCAACATGCTGCATTTCATACAGCAAACGGCTGGCGGCTACTCCACCGGCTGCACTCTCTTTTACATCGGCAGCAGCGGCCTGGGGCGGCACTACCGGCGCACCGGCTTCGGGCTTCACTGTAATGCGATAGCCCATGCCCCAGGCTTCAGGCACCAGTGTGCGCGCGACTCCTTCCAGGCGCCCGGCCGAAAGCTGGATGCCGAAGTCTTCGGTATAGGTCAATGCAGCGTTCGCTTCGCCTTCGAGTTGCAGCAGCTTGCCTTCCCCGGCGCCGATTTGCAGGCTGAGTTGGGTTAATCCGCTTGCGGCATCGGCACTTGCCGTTACAGTCTGACCGGCAACGAGGTCTTGAACTGTAGCGATTTTGGACAACAGTTGCACGCTGCCGGTGACAGGTGTATCGGTGTTGTCATTCACTACCACCACCACCGATTTATTGGTGGCAGGATCGACGAATGTGGAAGCGCGCAAAGGCGCGGTCGCGAAGGCAACGGGCGGTGCGCTCTGCAAACGCCCCAACAGTTCGCGGTGCGGTTCGAGTGCAGCAAAGGCCTCGCCCATCGCTTCTGCTTGCGGAGTCGAAGAGCCGTCGTTGCGCACAATGCCTGTGCCTTCGTGCAGCGGGGTCACTTCTTTTTTGAGCGGCCAGCCGTCATAGGGTTTCATCGTCCGGTAGCCGGGCATATCTTTGGCGTCTTGCTCGCTACGGCGCGGGTTGGGCGTGGGGAACAGCACATAGAACACCGTGCCCTTGGCCCCAGCGGCAATCGCCTGCCAGACCTGCCATTTGGTTTCGCCCGGGGTAGGCATGCGCCAGTGGTAGTAACTGCCGGGTTCGGCCACCACGTTCATTTTGTCATCGTAATGCCAGTCGCCCCACACGTCGCTGAAAATCTGCGGCATAATCCACGGCGTTTTGCCGGTTTCTTTGGCCATGGCCGCAGTGCGCGTGGTGGCATGAAGATAATAGGCGCGCGATTGCGCCGGAGTGTTAGGCCCATTGGGGCTTTGGGGGGCGAAAAACGAATAGGGGTCGGGCACCAGGAAGGGAATTTTGGTGCGCCGCGCCAGTGCCTCTGTCTGACGCAGCATGGTTACCGCAAATGCCGGACGTCCGGGATCGAATTCAGCCAACTCTTGCCGCACCATTTCAAGATGATCGACTTCACCGCGTTTGGGCTCATCGAGCAGTACATAGCCGGTAATTCCCGCAGAGCCGCCCAACTTCTCAACAGTGCTCTGCGCTGCCCGGCGCGCCGCGTCTTTGGTGCGAATGCCGCGCCAGTCATACATCGCCGTCGCCACCGGCATCACGGCGATGCCATGCTTTTGCGCCATATCTCCTAATTTCACGGCATCGGCGCTACCAATATTCACCACCCAGATGACATCACAGTGATAGCGCTGTTTGAGTTCGCCCAGCATTTTATCGGTGAACTGCCACAGTTCCATGCCGGCGTTTTTAGCGGGCCAGGCGGTGCGCTCCCACGGCCAGTAGACGCCGCGCATGAACTCTTTCATGGTTGTCATCGGAGGCACTGGCTTGGAAGGTATTTTGTCCTGGGCTATCGCGGGACTTATCGTTATTGCAATACAAATAATTACTAATACGCGTGCGAGAGTTATCATAAATAATCCTTGAATTTTTGCCTGCCAGGGTATGAGGTTCAAATAAGCGAGTTATCTTTTTCCTGCCAAGAGACTGCGACCTAGATCCCCGCCCTCGCGAGGATGACTAACTTCCAGGTTATCGGGATACATCAACGCCCGGTTGCCTCCTGTCTACTATCTACCGTCTACTACTCTACTTCTGCTCCCAGAATCTCCACCGGGGCAGCGTCTGGGCTTTGGAGAGGCTATAAAGATAAAACTCTTGCTTCACCCATTTCACGTGCCCATCGGCAAAAGTGACATTTAAGCCTTCAGAATGCCGGGGAGCGGTGCTGGTGTTGTTATCGACATCGCAGTAGTAGGAGGTGTTTGAAGGGGTGTAGAGCTGCGAATCCATCAGCATAATGAGCTCTGCCGGGCGCGGAATCGTGGAGAGCTTTTGTGGAGCCGGATAACCCGCTGCAGTAGCCGCGCTCCCAAACGAAGAGTTATTCATACAGTAACGCACTCCCCGAATGAGGTCGGTGCTGGTCCGTGAAGCATCGAGTGTCGCCGGGTTATCTGGAGCGCTGGGGCAAAGAAAGACTTGAGAACTCTTGATATAGGGCCAGATCGTCCAGGTCCAGTAATAAGCGCCTGAAGCAGAGCTTCGAGGGTAATACTCATCGTAATCCTGGGTGTATTGCATAATTGCTAAGCCCAGTTGCCGCAGGTTGCTGGCACAACTCGCCCGCCTGGCGTTTTCCCTGGCCCGCGCAAACACAGGAAAAAGTATCGCCGCCAGTATTGATATTATCGCTATAACGACAAGCAATTCTATCAAGGTAAAGCCACGAACAAACCGCACTCCGGGAACTGCAAGACTTTTGTGCATCCTACTCTCCTTACTCGGTATTACCCAACAGTTATAACGATTTACAACTTACAGACTGCTGCCGTGGAAGCACGCACGACCAGATTTGTCGGCAGTTCATAGGCAATCGGCTGGAGCGGCTGGTTTTCCATCAACTGCAACAATAACCGCATCGCCTGCGCTCCCACTTCTTTCAGCGGCACCTTCACACTGGTGAGATGCGGGGTGCAATATTCGCTGATTTCGGTGCTATCGAAACCAACGATGCTCACATCATCGGGAACACGAATGCCCGCTTCCTGCAACGCCTGCATCACCCCGATGGCGGTGTCATCGTTTTGCACCAGCAAAGCCGTGCAACCCAGGTCATGCCAGTTATCGGCCAGCCAGGCTTTCATGTTGTTGTAGCCGCCTTCTCGGTAGGGAGGGCGGCCTTCCAGGTTCCGCACCCAGCGGCCATCGGTCTCGATACCGGCATTTTGCAAGGCTTCACGATAGGCAGTGATGCGGGGCCGCAGGAACGGAGCGTGATACATCGAATCTTGAATCAGGTAACCAATACGCTGGTGCCCCAGGCCCACCAAATGTTGCACCGCTTCGCGCACACCGCCGGTTTCATCGACGACCACGCTGGAATAGCCTTTCGCCTTCGTCAGGGCCGAAACGAACGGCATGCCCAACGGCAGGTAGGGAGTGACAATTTGCGTGGTGGGTTCCAGGTTCAGCACAGCATCGATTTTTTCCCATTTGAGATTCGGCTCGCTGGGAATACGATAGACCAGCAGCAACTCCTTCTCGGCCTCGCGGGCAACCTCTTGAATGCCTTCAAACAGGTGCATACCCCACGGATGCACGGTATAAGAGCTGTGCAAACCGACAATGCCTATGACGCCGTGGGCACGCAAAGCCTGCGGCCGGGCCACGAAAACACCACGGCCTTTTTCCCGCTTCACCAGGCCATCGCGCTCCAGCAACGAATAAACCCGCTCCACCGTGGTGGGTGTCGCACCATGCTGGGCGCGCATTTCGCTAAACGAGGGCAGACGATCTTCAGGCTGCAACTGCCCGCTCTGAATCTGCTCGCGCAAACTATCAGCGATTTGTTTATATTTTGAGGCGGCTGGTGAAGTAGGCATAACGCACTTTAACGTAAAAAATACAGCAACCTTAACGTTAAGGTTGCTGTATTATACCCCGTTCATAGCTCTTCTAAACATTTTTTTATGAATAAGCACTCTATACTAATTTTCTCTGAACCTTCATGCAGGACAAGTGCATATATTTGCGAACCCAGAGCGTGAGCGACGGGCACGAACATCAAGGTTTCGTAGGCAATAAGCCCGTGCCCGTCGCTCACGCTCTGGGTTCGCAAATTGAATTCACAGTATCGACTATAAGTGCCAATTTGGATAAAAACTCGGTTTACAGAACAGCAAGAAAACCTGAATCCAAAAAAATGTTTAACCTCTTACTCTGCGGGGTATAATAAGCACATCAACCTTACCGGAAAGGTTCAACATCTCTCCGGAGAAGTCCCCAGATATGTCTTCTACTCTCGAAAATACCAAATATCAACGCATCGCCGATGTTCTGCGCGAAAAAATTCGGAGCAGGGAACTTCAGCCTGAGGACCGCCTGCCGTCGTTTAGTGAAATGCGTTCGCATTATGGGGCAACCACCACTACCACGGAGCGGGTTTATTCCATTCTCGAACAAGAAGGCTTGGTCAAGCGGGAAAAAGGCCGCGGAATTTTTGTCGCGCATCCCGAGCAACCGCCGATTAACGGCATTATCGGCATTACCGGCCTGGATCTTAACTCGGCCTTTGCTACCCATCCCTGGCCGATGCACCTACTGAACGGCATCCGCAAAGTAGCCGCAGCCGCCGAAAAAGAGATTATTCTCTACCCGCGCCCATCAGATGCCAATATCAAATGGGAACGAGTCGACGGCATCATCAACCTGGAGCCGTATCAGCCTTATATCCTGCCTTATCTGCCTATCGGCATGCCGGTGGTGGGCACATTTACCCGCTCTGAAGGGCATATCAGCGTCGTAGGCGATGAAGCCGGGGGCATCCGTAGCGCCGTCGAGCACCTGTTAGGACTGGGCCATCGCCGTATTGCGTATCTCATTACCCACGACACCCCGCAGGTTCCTTTCCTGCAACCACGTATTACGGCTTATCAAAACACGTTGCACAATGCCGGAATAACTCCCGACACGCACTGGCTGCGGCACCTGGACGCCGAAGGCAGTTGTTCCTACCAGGAATATGGTTTCCGTAACATGGAGCAGTGGTTGCGAGACGATTGGAAAGACCTGGGTTGCACCGCTCTTCTGGCACAAAACGACGATATCGCGATTGGAGCCATGCAGGCAATGCAGCAAGCGGGGATAAGCATTCCCGAAGATGTGAGCGTTATCGGTTTCGATGGCACCGAAATCGGTAAATACTGCATGCCCCATCTCACCAGCGTGGCCCTGCCCCTCGAAGAAATCGGTGTTCAGGCCATGCAGTTATTATTGAAGCTGATTCGGGAAGAGCCGATGCCATTTTCCACGTTGGAAGTACCGACCCAACTCGTCATCCGCAATTCCACGGCACCGCCAAAAGCGCCCTGAACAGCACGTCTCACAGTAAATTACAAAAAATAATGATGTAAGGAGAAATTCATGTCACATTTCAACTCTACCCGCAGGCTTCACGTTGGTTTCACGCTTATAGAATTACTTGTCGTTATAGCTATCATAGCTATCCTCGCTGCCATCCTGTTTCCGGTGTTTGCGCGGGCGCGCGAAAATGCACGGCGCAGCTCGTGCCAGAGCAACCTCAAACAGATTGCCCTGGGCATTATGCAATATACCCAGGATTATGACGAGAAATTCCCCCTGGTATGGAAC
>DAITOV010000324.1:0-5996 GCA_036833945.1 Abditibacteriia bacterium | reverse complement strand
GTGCTGTAATTTGCATCGCGGACTCCTATAGGAGGTTAGTTTACAGGATTGGTATCAGTTGCTTCTGGGGTAGCTCCGGGCAGGGTTGGAAGTGAATGAATATGAATCTGTTTATTCGCTAAAACAACCGATACCCGCTCACCGTTTTGCAGCCGCTCTAAAAGCGTATCTATGCCGATGGCAATCTGCCGTTGCGTTTCCTGAACGTTCGGGGCGGTGAGTTTCATTTTTGATGAGAGCTTAGATCTTGGATCTTAGAGCTTAGGTTATGGCCGGGGTTAGCCTATCGCTTCGCTCCTGGCCTTATTCTGACTTTTGCATTCTGCTTTCTGACTTCAAATCGGTAGCCTGCGCTCGATATTGGCTTGGCGTCATATCCTGGGTGCGGCGAAAAGCAGCACTAAAATAGTCGGCGTCGGAAAAGCCGCAGTTGCGGGCAATGATAGCGATGCTGTCCGTCGTGGAGGTAAGGAGTTGCCTGGCCTGTTCGAGGCGGCGATGCTGTAGATAAGTCCCCAGCGGCATTCCGGTGTGAGCTTTGAAATCGCGTGCGACGCGAGTACGGGTGGAGAAGATAGCACGCGCCACACTTTCAAGAGTGAGCTTTTCCATGAGATTGGCCTCCACGTAACGGAGGGCTTTTTCGCCGACGTTTTGGAGAGTGTCAGCGGAAGTTGACTCGTCCTGCATGGGTCGTGTTATCAGGAAGCTGTCTTCACGCAGTTTGCGCCGCACACGGTCGTAAAACAACCAGAGAAGGCGGCATATGCCATCGGGATTGGCTACTTTGCCGCACTCCATGCTTAATTGCGATACCAGGGAATAGAGGAGGTTGTCGGGAATATAGAGCGCCTTGGTTTCGTGCAACACACCATTCTGCAGCTCGCAGACATGGTTTATGACCATGCCCGGCTTGATCATTAACAGCGAGAGGCGGCTCTCACGATTGGCACTGGTCATGCGAAACCAATATGGTGCATTGAGCATAGCGCGATAAGTGCCGGGGAATACCATCGCAAAAGTTCCGGCGGGACAGGTCGCGCGTCGTTTCCCCGCATACATATCGACGTCCCCCTGAACGACATAGGCCAGGATAAATGTATCGTCCTGTTGCCAGTCAAGCGCCATCTCATCGGGACGGCCCAGGCGTGGAGATGCGGTGGAGTTGAATGATGCTCCTGTGCCCGGCCGGGACAAGATACGGCCTCCGCGCCCCAACGCCACGGCTTGAAATGGTTCGCTGCCCTGCAAACGTGGAAGGATTTGCGCTTCAATAACCGTTACAGTCATTGCCACCGCAGGAGACATGGAAGATACGGGAGCCATTTGAAGAAGAACGCGCTACGGCCATGCCTCGATATCGCCTGAAAGAAGGTCTACTCGCCGCCTAACTAGTTGCCATACTTCTGGGCGACTACGCGCCGCTTGATTTTCAGCGTGGGCGTCATCTCACCGTTCTCAACGGAGAAAGGCTCGGCTAACAGCACTACTTTCTTCACCCGCTCAAAGTCGGCCAGGCCGGTCGAGTATTTCTCGATTTCGCTCTTAAAGAGTTTATTGACCGCTGGATTGGCGATCAGTTGCTGATTATCTTCCACTTCGATATTTTGCTCTTTGGCCCACTTCTTCACATTCTCGAAGTGCGGCACAATCAGCGCGCCTACGGCCTTGAGCTTATCGCCCAAGAGCACGATCTGCTGGATATATTCCGATTGCGAAAGGTTCATCTCAATCGGTGCGGGAGCCACGTTCTTACCGTTGGCCAGTACCAGCAAGTCTTTCTTGCGGTCGGTAATCTTGAGAATGCCGTCTTTCAGTTCGCCGATATCGCCGGTTTGCAGCCAGCCGTCGTTCGTAACGATCTCTTTGGTGGCCTCTTCTTTGTTCCAGTAGCCCTTCATCACCGAAGCGCCGCGCACGCAGATTTCACCATCGGCGGCGATCTTCACTTCGAGGTTCTCCAGCACTTTGCCGACCGTACCCAGATGCACGTGGCCCGGTCGGTTGACGGCAATTACCGGCGAGGTCTCGGTGAGGCCGTAGCCTTCGAGAATGACGATATCCATGCCCAGGAACAGTGCGCCCAATTGCGGCGGCAGCGGAGCGCCACCGGCGACGAAGAAGCGCAAGCGCGAGCCGAACTTCTCGCGGATTTTGGAGTAGACCTTAATATCGTAGATCTTATATTTGATCTTCTCCATCAGGCTCAGACCGGGGCTATCGGGCAAGCCGCCTTTATGTGCTCCGGCTTTTTTGGCCAGGGCCAGGGCATCGAGATACTTCTCGCGCTGGCTTTCGGGCAGCGAAGAAGCGGTGGAAAACAGCTTCTCGTGAATCGATTCATACAGGCGCGGCACGCTCAGCATGAAAGTAGGGTTCACTTCACGCAGATTTTTATCGACCGTGAACAGGCTTTCGCAGTAGGCGATGGAAGCGCCCAGCCAGGTGGGCAGGTAATAACCGGCGGTGCGTTCATAAACGTGCGCCAGCGGCAGAAACGAAAGAAACGAATCGCTGCTGGAGAGCGAAACCGCAATCGTGAACTGCTCGATGTTGCTGAGAATGTTGCGATGCGAGAGCATCACCCCCTTAGGCTCGCCGGTGGTGCCGGAGGTGTAGATAATAGTAGCGGTGTCGTTGGGCATTGCGGCGATCCACAGCGTTTCAAAACCGCCGGGGTTTTTCTCCCAGTGCTCGCGCCCCTGTGTTTCCAGAGCAGTGAGTTGCTGCACGCCTTCGCTTTCCACGGCATCGAAGACGACGACGTATTGCAGGTCGGGCAACTCTTCGCGAACTTCCTGAATCTTCTTGAGCTGAGCTTCGCTCGAGACGAAGACCAATTTGGCGCCGCTATCGCGCAGAATCACCGCAATCTGGTTGGCAGGCAGGGTCGAATAGAACGGCACCGTTACCATGCCCGACATCTGGCAGGCGAGGTCGGCAATCGCCCATTCGGGGCGGTTCTCGGAAAGAATGCCGACCCGATCGCCACGTTCCAGCCCCAATGCAATCAGGCCCCCGGCGGTTTCGCGCACTCGCAACGCCACCGCGCCGTAGGTGGCATAGGTATATTCCGTTGCGCCTTTGGCCTTGGAACCCAAAAACGGACGCGACACATTCTGCACAAACGAGCGCTGTGCCATCTCGGCCAGCGTGGTGGGGGCTTTTTGAGGATCAAGCATGGTTCAGGTGTAAGGTGACAGGTGGTAGGTGTCAGGGGAGTTTTGGCGTCGCTCGAAGCCTAACACTTACTGCTAATTTATAATGAGGCGCAAGGCATGGGGGTTAGGTGAAGAACTGCTGTTGCTGACACCTAACACCTGTCACCTTACACCTGGCCTTTCTCCGCTTCCGCTTTCAAACACCGCAACATCATGTCGCAGTTTTCCTGCATCAATTTTTTCACGACTTTCTGGATGAGTGCGCCCAGCAGGGGGATTTCGATGGCGTATTCGATTTCCAACAGCGCCTGCGTATGGCCGCCTTCGACTGGGACGAACTTCCACTCGCCGCGGTAGACGTTGTAATCGCCCTTGGTTTGTTCAAAGGTGCAAGCATAGGTTTCGCTATCCCAGATGTCTTCTTCCACCCAGTGGACGTTGCGGTTGAACTGCTTGATGCGGGCCGTCCAGTCGCTGACGGTGCGGCGTTTGGTGGGGGAGAGTTGCTGGTCTTCGAGGATTTTGACCGCCACCAGGTCGGGCATGAACTCAGGCATCTTTTCGACGCCCTGGGCCAGTTCCCATAACTCTTGCAACGGCGCTTCGATGACGGCTTCGCTTTTCACTAACGGCATAATGGTTTTTTATTCCTCGTCCATGTCAATATCTTCCAGCAACTCTTGCGCCTGTTGCAGCGCGTCGCGGAAGGCAGTTCCGGCCAGCTCGATTTCCGCATCGGAAATCACCAGCGGCGGCTCGAAACGGATCACGGTGGCGTTGTTGAGCGTGTAGGCTGCCAGCACGCCGCGCGCCGCCATTCCGGCAATGACCAAACCGGCGATGTCGTCGTGGGCGAACTCCACGCCGAGCATCAGGCCGCGACCGCGCACTTCTTTCACCAGGTCGGGGAATTCATTCTTAGCGGCCAACAGCGCGTTGAGGAGCTTTTCGCCCTGCACCGCGCTTTTTTCCACCAGGTTTTCGTTTTCGATGACTTCAATCGCCGCCAGCGCCGCGCGGCACGCCAGCGGGTTGCCGCCGAAGGTGGAGGAGTGAATCAGCGGGTTTTCCGCAAAAATTTCCCAGGTGCGCGGGGTGCCCACGATAGCGCCGATGGGGATACAAGCTCCACTGAGCGCTTTGGCTAAGAGCAGCAAATCGGGCGTGACGCCTGCGCGCTCGGCTCCCCACATCTTGCCGGTGCGGCCAAGGCCAGTCTGGATTTCATCGAAAATGAGCAACGCGCCGGTTTCGTCGCAACGAGCGCGGGCGGCTTGCAGAAATTCATCGGTAGCTTCGATGATGCCGTTCTCGCCCTGTACTGGTTCCACGATGAAAGCAGCCGTCTGCTCATCGATGAAAGAGAGCGATTCGATATCGTTGTAGGGAATCTGTAAGCAATCCGGCACCAGCGGACCGAAGGGGGTTTTATATTTCTCGCGACCCGAAACCGAAAGCCCGCCCATCGATTTGCCGTGGAAAGAGCCGTTGGTGGAGATCAGCTTGGTGCGACCGGTCGCCTTGCGCGCGATTTTAATCGCGCCTTCAGCCGCTTCGGTGCCGCTGTTGCAGAAGAAAGAAAACTGCAAATCGCCGGGTGTAATCTCAGCCAACTTCTGCGCGAGTTTGGCAGTATGCTCGTTGAAGAGAATGCGGCAGGAGAACGCCTGCTTGGCAACCTGGTCTTGCACGGCGGCCACCACGTGGGGGTGGGAATAGCCCACGCTCATGGTGCCATAACCGCCCAGGCAGTCGAGAAACTTGTTGCCGCGCGAATCGACCACGGTGCAGCCATAGGCTTCCATTTCCACCGAGTCGAGGCCCACGAATTTCATCACCGAGGCCAGGCCGGGGTTCAAGTAGTTTTCATAACCGGCAACGACCGATTCGTCAAAAGAGAGGGTTTCTTGGGAAGTGCTCACGATAGGGAAAATTTTAACCTATTAAGGCGGGGTTTGTCGCCTGTGTTGAAGCTTAAACCCCGTCGTTTGATAGTTTTTTCCGTGAGCAAGAGAGCGTAAAGCTTTCAGCACTGCGAACTTCGCTGGTTTTAGTTCTGTCTTTCTAGCGCCACAGCTTCCTTGGCCTGCTTTTGAATAGCAGCAGGAATTTTGAGGGTGTAGTGACTGAAGAACTGCAGCGTTTTGAACATCACGCCGTTATCGAACACATCGCCTTCCTTGAACGAAAGCACATAGGCGTTGGCGCGCTCCCAATGTTTGGCGGCTTCGAGCAGGTTACCGGCTTCCAATTCAGCATAGTAAGGCATCACCAGACGGGTATATTCATAACCCGCCCACACGCCCTCAAACCGTTTGGTGTAGAGCTGGTTGTCACCGACGAGAGCTTTGGCTTCGTGCATGAGTTGCCCCATTTCGGCTACGACTTCGGGCGTAAATAGCCGATAGGCGTCAATACCGTAGGAATAGTGCGGCGTGTCACTTTGGGCAATCTTTTCGAGCAGACGGTGATAGCGCAGCATCGGTTCGGCAGCCGGGCCGTAGTAATTGCGACAATAGAGTTCCAGTTCCTTCTCTACGTCCAAATCCGGGTTGCGCATTAATCGCATGTAGAAATAGAGGTCGATGCCCTGTGGCCCCCACTGCGGATGCACTTCGTTATACACCCCGTCGATTGGGAATTCGCGATAGGCTTTCAAGCGGTCTTGCATGGTGCCGATCAGCGGTAGCGGCCCTATCCAGGCAATGCCGCTCCAATATTCGCGCGTCACCATACGCGTCATTTTGCCGTAGCCTTTCAGCATTCGCACAAAGTTCTGGTTAGGCGCGCTTTGCGGGTCGTGCAGTTTGCGGCTGTAATCACTGTAGGAACGCT
>DAITOV010000323.1:0-6045 GCA_036833945.1 Abditibacteriia bacterium | reverse complement strand
CTTCATTAAAGGCGGCTTTACTATCGACCAACTCATTGACGGTTGGAGCCAGCAAGCCGATATTCTGGGCATTCGCGAATATTCCAGCGTGTACAGTTGGGATTTCAACCTCCCCGGCCAATCGCGCAGCAACAACTACACCTACCTGAAAACGCAGTTACCTTTTTTCAATTCTCGCCACGCCCGTTTTTTCACCAGCGAATCCACCGATAGCTGGGGCACCAACGGCGTTGGTTTCTACCTGACTTCGCGCATTCTCTGGGATGTGAACGAAGCTAAACGGACACAGGAATTAATCAATGACTTTGTAACTCGCTCTTTCGGCCAGGCCAGCGAGCCGATGCGCAAATGGATTGGCCTAATGGAACTCAAGGGTCATAAAACTCTGGTTACTCCCAGCCTCATCGGGCAGATGTATCGCCATCTCGATGAAGCCTATCGTCTCAACACCGACCCGGCCGTGGCAGCCCGGCTCAACGACCTGGCGCTCTATACGCGCTATGTCGAACTCTACAACCAATATCTACGGGCCAAAGGTGCGCCGCGCCAAACCGCTTACGAACAGTTAGTGAAATATAGCTATCGCACCCGTAAGCACGGTATTAGCCAGGTGCCTGCCATCTGGAAAAGCCTTGACAGGCGCGATACTACGATCAAACACCCCGAAGCCTATGCGTTGGAGGTCGCAGAAGAAAATAATCCCTGGAAAAGCAGCGAACCTTACAGCCAGGAAGCAATTCAAACTTTCATCCGCGAAGGCATCGCCAACAACCCGCTGATGAGCTTCGAGCCGGTGGCATTTAGCGACAGCCTCGTTCCGGCAACTTCTCTCAACCTGACCAGCACCCTACCCGGACAGTTTGAAAAGAACGTCGGAGAAACGCATTTTCTCACCTGGACCGACAAAACCCCGGCAACGCTCACGCTGCAATCACAAAATTTCAGTGACCGCAGCAGCCGCATCTACTATTTATTTTCGCTGGCCGATGTCAAGAGCGAGGAAACCGACCGCGCTCTCGACCGCGCCATACCCAATCCTAATAAAAGAGTGCGTAAAGTGACCCTCAAAACGAGCATTCCCGGTGCGCAGCGCATTAAAGCGACCGGTGCAACCACCGCGACATCATGGGATGTAAATATACCGATGGTGATTGAATCCAGTGTGACTAACCCGGCCAAATTTGAGGGGCAATGGAGCCTCTACTTCTATGTGCCCAAAGGCACCGAAGTCGTGGGCGGTTATGGTGATGGCACGGCTACCCTGACCGATGCGCAGGGTAATAGCATTGGCAAGGTTGAAGTGGCTGGAGACTATTGGAATGTTGCCGTACCACCTGGCAAAGACGGTCAGCTATGGAAGTTCGCAGAGGCCAATGGCAGTTTTCAACTAATGACCGTTCCGCCCTATCTGGCACGCAGCGCTGCTGAGATGCTGGTACCGGAAGAGGTTTTGAAGTCGACACAGTAGTAGAATCATAACGACAAAACCCGCGTGCAGATATTCTGCACGCGGGTTTCGCTGTTTGTAGGGGCTCCCCTTGTGGGTACCCGCAACGTCATAATCCGATTAATATGCCGCACTATCTTCTACGTATCAGGCACCCACAAGGGGAGCCCCTACTTTTGCCGGCGGTCCATAAATTACTTGCCTTCAATCGGGACACTACTCAGCAACTCTTCCACCAATCGCTCACTGGAAAAACCACTCAACCGCACTTCGGGGTGGGCAATCAAGCGATGCGACATCACAGCGGCAGCGGTGGCCTTCACATCATCGGGCAGCACGTAATCGCGGCCTTTAGCGGCGGCACGCGCCTGAGCGGTGCGAGACAGCGTAAGCGCACCACGCGGACTCAAGCCCAGCACCAGCGAAGGATGGCTTCGGGTCGCATTCGCCAAACGCAGAATATAGTCGTAAACCGCATCGGAAATCGCCACCTGGCGCACTTGCTCTTGCATGGCACGAATTTCCGTAGCATCGGTAACACTCTCCAAAGCCTCTATCGGGTGGTGTTCGCGCTGATTTTTCATCAAGGCTTTTTCCGCCGCCGCATCGGGATAGCCAATCGCCAGGCGCATGGCAAAACGGTCGAGCTGCGATTCAGGCAACGGATACACACCTTCGTATTCAGTCGGGTTTTGCGTGGCGATCACGAAAAACGGCTCGGGCATGTGGTGGGTCTGCAAGTCGGCCGTAATCTGGTGCTCTTCCATACACTCCAGCAATGAAGACTGAGTTTTGGGAGAAGCACGGTTAATTTCATCGGCTAACACCACATGGGCGAAAATCGGCCCTTCGCGGAAATGGAAATGCCCATCGGTCTGGTCAAAAACCACGGTTCCGGTGACATCCGAAGGCAACAGGTCGGGCGTGAACTGGATGCGCTTATAGGAAACACCCAGGCTGCGCGCCAGGCTGCGTGCCAGCATGGTTTTGCCCACACCCGGTACGTCTTCCAGCAAAACGTGGCCACCGGCTAACAGGCCGATGAGCGCGCCTTCGACAACTTCGGTCTTGCCGACGATGACTTTTTCGATATTAGTAATCAAACGCGTCACCAGTTCGGAGAAACGCGCGGTATCCAGCACATGAGAGGTTGCGGCCGCCTGGCCGTTCAAATCGGTAGACAAAGGGGTTGATACTCCTGCTTGGGTGGATTGCATTATTGATTAGACAATTCCGGCAATTAAAGTTGGTTCTACACGGCAACGGCAGACTGTAACTCACTCCACAACACGCCGACGCGCTCTTGCAGTTCTTCGGGAGTGCCGTCGTTCTCTATAAATACCAGGGGAACGTCTTGCTCCTGCGCCAGTTGTAATTTCGCTTCATAAGAAGGCTGAGAATCGAGCCGTTTTTGCGCTTCGTCTTCACTCAAACCCCGAATTTCAATCAAGCGCTGCAACTGCGTTTCTGGCTGGCAACGCACGCACCACACGGCATGGCAATCGCGGCCTTGCCCGCTCTCCAGCAATTTCACGGCCTCCAGAATCACGACTTGCGGCGGCTCCGGGCGCGCGGCTAATTCTGCCAATTTCTTCTCGCGCAGCTTGCCTACCGCGGGATGAACCAGCAGTTCGAGACGACGCAAGGCGTTGGCATCACTAAAAACGATTTTCCCCAGTGCGGGACGGTCGATCATGCCCAGGCTGTTGAGCATATCCTTACCGAACAATGTCGCCACCTGCGCGGCAAAATCGGTGTCGGAATAGAGTTCATGCACCAGTAAATCGGCATCGAGCACGGCTGCGCCACGGTCGCGCAAAAGCGAGGCCACGGTACTTTTTCCACAAGCGATATTTCCGGTGAGTCCTAACAGTTTCATAGGCAAATCGACGTGCCTAAAAGTATAGCAAGTTGGTGGATAAGCTATTGGACTCCAGGCCAGGAATGCTGTAGGCTCAATACTTCGCTATGACCCAACTCACGATTACTTCGCTGGTTAATTTCGAGGTCGATTCAGCGACCTACCATCAGTGGAAAGCCGGTCACTGCATGGATTATCCTTCGCAGCATTATCAGCTATGGCTGGTGGAAGAGGGCGAGGTGACGGTTTGCAGCGGAGAACGCAGTTGGCAGCTTGGCGGCGGTGAAGCGTTTCTGGCCCCGGTTCACTTCCCACGCCACATCACTAGCAAGACCGGGGTGAAGCTCTACTCCATTGGCTATCGCGCCCCCAGTTTTAACCAGCGCAATATTTTCGACGATCTGCCGCTGCCAGTGCAGTGGCGGCCTTCAAAAAGTGATTACAGATCGATCAAAAGCTGGATGGCACAGGTTACACGCCTGCACTATAAACGAGAATTCGGCCAGCAACTCACCGAACAGGGATTGGGATTGGCGATTCTGGGCATCTGCTGGCCTTACCTGAGCAAAGCCTCCACCGAACAAATCGCACACGAAATGCTCCCGCACTGGCTTTCCACCACACTACGCCGCATGAAGGAAACGCCTGATATCACCATCAACCAGTTAGCTCGCCAGGCGGGATTCAGCCCGGCGCAGTTCCGCAAGAATTTTCACCAATGGATGGGCAGCCCACCTCAGCAATACCTTAATGCCCAACGCCTCGATGCCGCCCGCTTTTTGCTGGGAACCTCCGACCTATCCATCAACGACATCGCCAGTCATGTGGGATTGAAAAGCGGTAATTACCTGGCGGAAATTTTCAAACAGCATTTCGGTTATTCGCCGTCCTTTTATCGGTCGGCACGACGTTCGAGCGGCAATTAACCATATAACAGCGAAAAACTACATTTTGTAAGCGTTTTGTGATGATTGGCAGGTTTAAAAGGAGGTAAAAAAGGGCATAATGACAAGGCGTTCGTGTAAAGCCACTTTCTTAGCACGGGCCAACGGTTCCAGTGAACATTTTCAGGGAGACCAAATGACAAAACCCGCACAACGAGGTTTTACCCTCATCGAACTTTTGGTTGTTATCGCCATCATATCAATCCTCGCCGCGATTCTCTTCCCGGTGTTCGCGCGGGCACGCGAGAACGCACGCCGCGCTTCTTGCCAATCGAATCTACGGCAAATCGGCCTCACCCTCGCCCAATATACCCAGGACTATGACGAGCGGTATCCCTACGACGAGTTCGCCATCATTTCCAACGGCGACACCAACGACGACCCTGTCAACGGCGTTTTCGGAGAGAGCTTCGCCCCGGCTTACGGCCTGCGCTGGACCCAGCGTATTCAGTCTTACGTGAAAAACCGCCAGATTTTCCAGTGTCCCAGTTCCACCGCCTACAACGCCAATGCGACCACGGCATCAGGCAACAATATGGTCTCATCCTACTGGGGCGCAGGTGCTTTCTTCGCCCGTCCGGGGCAGATCTCGGTTTCGATGGCCAGCATTAAAAATCCGGCCGAATCGCCGTATCTCTACGACGACATCGACGGGAAATTCCGCGCCCACATCGTCTTTCGGCCCTACTTCAACCCCTCTGAAGTCTATGACCCCACCACTACCCTGCTCACCTCACGCCCCGGTGCGCATTTCGGTGGTGTGAATACCTTGTATGCCGAAGGCCACATCAAATGGCTGAAATTACGGCCTTTCATCAACCAGGTCAGTATCGATCCCTCCGCACCATAACCACTATAAAACCGTTATGCTCACAAAAATTCTCCACTTCATCCTTCCGGTTCTTGCCCTCACCCTGTGCTGCTACACAGTGTTCGCCGACACGACCACGACTTCGCCTCAACCCGTCCTCGTCATTAATAAGGGCATCGGCGGCCACACTTCAGCCGACGGACTCAAGCGTTATGCGCGCGATGTGGCCCCGTTCTCGCCGCAACACCTAGTGATTTACTTCGGCATGAACGATGCTGTTAACTCGGCCTCTTTAATACCGGTTGAGCAGTTTGAAAAGAACATGGCGACGATGATCGAGCAAGCCCGTGCTGATAAAATCGGCCATATCGTACTGATAACGGCGCACCCGGCGATCGAATCGATTTTAGGGCAACGCCACACCTACCCCTTCACGGAAAGCCTCAATGAACATATTCAGAAGTATATTGCCGGGGCACGCAGGGTGGCCGCGACCTATAATCTGCCGACAGTCGATTTATGGCGCGTCGTACAGGAAAACGGCGGCATCGAACAAAGCAAAGCTTCGATAATCCGCAACCCCAACAACGGCGGCGGTGCTGATGGCGTTCATTTTACAGCACAGGGCTATCGGCTTATGGCGAAAGCCGTGGCCGAGCAATTTAAGGGCAAAATCCAGCCGGGGCAAACCGTGCTCTGTTTCGGCGACAGCATGACCTACGGGCCTGCGGTCAAAGGCAGCGGCACCAGCATCGGTGAGACCTTTCCCGCCTATCTCAACGATGAACTCAACGTGATGGTCGGCGCGCCTGCACAGGCACGAGCCTTCCCGGCCCCCCGCACCCAAATGCCTAATGGCAACCTCCTGCCTAATGGCGATTTCCAGGACACTACTGACGGTAAAACCCCGTACCAATGGGTGTTGTGGCAAGCGCCCAACCAGTATGAAGGCGCATTGCAATGGAAACAGCGTGCCACTCCT
>DAITOV010000322.1:0-6067 GCA_036833945.1 Abditibacteriia bacterium | reverse complement strand
CCATTTCAGGAGATTACTCACATCCATAGCAAAGCGCTTATCCCAACCCGCCATGCCAATATCGTGTTGGCCGACGTATTCGCCGTTAATCCAAATCCAGGCGCTTTCATCGACGGCATCGAAGACGATATCGGTTCCAGCCTGCGCCGGTTTTTCCGGGAGGGTGAAAGTGAGCCGATACCAGCCCACGCCATCGTAGGGCTGTCCGATTTGGCCTTCCCAGGCTTTGTTGATCGAAATTTCCTGCCAGGAGGCGTCGTTGAAGCCAGTTCCAAACCAGTTCTGCTTATGCCCGGTCTGGCGAACATCGGTCTGGAACTTCCAGCCGTTTTCGGCCAAGGGAATGGTCTGTACGATGCTCAACTGCGAGTCTTTATATTGCGGCGTTTCGCGCAGGGAGATGCCCTCTTTCTTAAACGGCCACAAGGCCTGCGAAGCGACACGGCTCACCGCTGCCGCTTTGTCTTGCTGGGCTTTTTCCAGCAAAGCCACTACGGCTGGAGAATGCGGGCGCATATCGGCCAACGCCTCCACGGCTGCAGTGCGCAAGGTTTCATCGGCATCGCCCAACGCCTGCTCGGCCACGCCCACGGCTTTTTCGCCCTGGTTAAGCTCCAACAACGCCCGCAAAGCGGTGCGGCGCACCAGCATGTCGGAATCGTTTTTGAGCGCCTCGTTCAAAGCACCTGCAGCGGGTGTGCCAATTTCCAGCATCGCCCGCACTGCCGCGCGGCGAATCATGGCGTTGGGTTCTTTCATGGCTGCCGTCAGAACCGGCAAGCCTGCCGCCCCTTTTTGCCCGGCGGCCAGCACATCGGCCCGGCGCTGCTGTAGAGTTTGTGCAAAAGCGGCATTGGAGATCAAAACAACGCCCGCGCCGCAGAGGGCATACTTTAGAAAGAAATTCATAGGCTCAAAAAATAGGACTAAAGTTTTCTCATCCCAAATGGATTTATTATTCGTGTCTAATGCACGTTAAGTATCAACTCGTTTTTGAACGAAGAACTCACTTATCAACACTATTCAAATTGCATTTAGCCAACAAAAAACTAATTGATGCAGAAAGTATAAGTGGTCTGAGTTGGTGAGCCAGTATTACCCGGGCCACAGGGGTATACTGGCCTAGAGCGAACTGCCTCTGGTTTGAGCCACTTTACGTGTCCATCTACGAAGGCGAAGTTATTCCCGCCCAAATGACGGCGAAACTGACTTGGGGCTCCCGTATCTGCTGGCATACCAGTGCTCCAATGATAGTTGGTAAGCATAGCTGCTCCAGCAGAAATAGACATCCAATCGTTGACGAGTACAGTTTGTGTACTAGAAATAATAGCAGCTTCATGGAAGCCGCCTACGGTGTAAGGGCCTACATCACCGTTATAAATATAATCACTATATCCTGCACCATTGCTGGTGGACGCTGCAGGTGAATTAGGCTCACTCGGACATTGGAAAAGCTGTGTACTCTTAACATAGGGTTGCAATAACTGTGCCCAGCCGTTTTCTACACCAGCAGCACCAATAGTTCCTGAATTGAAGACAGCATCACCGTTAAAGTTCGTCCATGCAGGCGGAAACCGCTCATCGAAGTCCTGCGTGTACATTTTAAAACCAAGCGCTATGCTCTTCAAATTACTCTGACAAGAAGCACGACGTGCATTTTCCCTGGCTCTAGCAAACACAGGAAACAAAATTGCAGCCAATATTGCTATAATTGCTATTACAACTAATAATTCTATTAATGTAAACCCCAATCTGGCTTTGGTTGAGCATGTATTACGTCGCATAATGGTCTCCTTAATTATTACGGCTATGCATAATAATCATGCCCTTATTTATCACTTTTTAAACGTTACTATCAGACACCAAACAGTATTATCAGACATCTTTTCGCTGTTTCCGGTAAACACCGGGCGTACAACCATATTTACCCACAATTAACTTCTTGAATTGGGAATATTTCAACCCCACCTTAGCGGCAACGGTTTCCACTTTCAAATCGGTATTCTGTAGTAAAACAGCGGCGAATTCGGCCCGGCTGTCGGTGAGATATTCATGAAAAGTCATCCCCATCGCCTCACGAAAACGCTGTTTGAAACTGGTAGGCGACATCACCAATTGCCGGGCCAACACTTCTACCGTGAGGTGTGTATCGAGATTCGATTCGATATAGGCTTTCACGAAACTGGCAAAATCAGAGGTTTGTGCGACCGGCTGATGCAATCGCCTCACATCGGGTATGAAACTCCGTCCGCTATTGAGTTCATGATGAAGCAACAGAACAAAGCTCAACAAGAGATGATAAATAATTCTCTTTTTAACCTGTTCCTGTAATAACTCATCGCATAGCTGATTAAACAACTGGGCCAGCGCACGGTTTTTGACCAAGGCTCCCCCGTAGTTCAAACCCACTTCAATTTTATTGCCCTGAGTATGAGTGATCCAACATTCCAATCCTTCTCCGTAGAGACGTCCCGGATAGATTCTCAGCACGTCGCAACTGCGCTGTGGATTTTTATCCAGAACGTTAGGAAGCCCGCTGCCTTTAGGAACTCCGGCAGGAAGAAGCACTATATCACCAGGATAGCAGTGCATGATATAATCTCCAGCCACAAGATCAGCCTGCCCATTCACCACTATGGCTATGCTATGCAAAGCAGTTTCGTCTAAGTCGTCATCCGGCCAATGTGCTAATACCAAGCGCGAGAGCCGAAAATTTTTGACGCCGCGCGCAGACACCCGCTTACCATGCAATAAACGAGACGTGATTTTAAGATGCGAGGGTAAGGCCTGCTGCCTCAATTCCTTCTCTGTCCGCTTCGCTACAATAACACGCGCTTCGTCCTCACTCTCCAGTGTAAAGGCGAGCTTATTGAGCGCCACAGCCAAAGGCCGGGCAAAATGGCTTTGTTCAGAGGTAGCCATGGCAAGTAGAAGCCGGGGATTGGCATGTAGCCCTCCCCGGCCGTTTACCTCACGACTGATTTTACGCCATCACACGGAACATCGCTTCGGTCACTTCGCCGTGCATTTTCTCTCCAGCCGCATACTCGAGCAACTGGTTTACCGTACTGCGGCCCTGGCGCTTCTGGCCGTTGGAAGCATGCCCGGCCAGGTGCGGTGTGAGCACCACATTCTTCAAGCTGCGGAACGGGTGATCTTTGGCGGGCGGTTCGGGGTCGGTGACGTCGATAAAAGCGTAAATGCGTCCGGTTTGTAACTCGGCGGTCAACGCCTTTTCATCGACGATGGAGCCGCGCGCCGTATTGATGAAAATGGCCCGATCTTTCATGGCGGCAAAATGCTCGGCTTTGAGCATGTGATAGGTGCTATCGAGCACCGGGGCGTGCAACGTTACGACATCGCTCTGCGCCATCAGTTCTTCGAGCGAAACCGAGCGCACACCTAATTTTTCCGCTTCTTCCTGGCTGAAATAGGGATCGGCCACCAAAACTTCCATTTCAAAATGCTGCAAGAGGCTCATCAAGTGGCGGCCTACCTTGCTGGCACCGATGATACCGATGGTGACATCGAACGGATCGCGCACGATGACATTCTCAGTGCCCAGTTTGGCATCGGCCCAGTTGCCTGCACGCGCCCAATCACAGGCCGGAAAATAGCCTTTCAATCCGGCGATGATCATGCCGAGGGTGTTTTCGGCGACTCCGACGGCCAATGCGCCGTTGCTGGTGCCCACGCGGATATCGCGCTGCCACAATTCCTCGGGGACGAGTTTCTTGATCGACCCGGCGGAATGCACCATGACTTTGATGCTGGGAGCGTGTTCCAACTGCTCGCCCGTCAGCGCGGGAGTGCCCCACCCCGTCACAATGGCTTCACATTCAGGAGCATGCTTTTTAAACGCTTCCAGAAGCGAATCGGCATCCGAGGCTTCGGGAAGAATAACCGTGTGCTGCTCTTGCAAACGCGCCAGGTCTTTATCGCTAAAGCAACGATTCAACGTGTTCTGCGGCAAATGAAAGAGGATGTTCATGAGAAAATAGTTTAACCGATTTAACTACTCCGACAGATAACTAAAGACTTTGATAATTCACTGCGCAGGTTACACTTTAATTTTCACTTCGCCAACATCAATTTACTCATGAAACGTACTGACTACTCTATTACTGATATCACGCTCGATTTCCTCAAGAGCCATCCCCTGCCACAATATTCACCCGAAGCCGATAAAACCATGCGTGGCCGCTTACTGGTGGTTGCCGGTTCGCGCCACATTCCCGGCGCAGCCGTCCTCACTGCCCGTGCCGCCTTGCGCAGTGGCTGTGGCGGGGTGCGTCTGGCCGCGCCGGAAAGCATCGCCACCGCTATTGGCATTGCCATTCCCGAGCTGATGGTCATTCCCCTGCCCGAACAGGCTTCGGGCACCATCGCTTCCAGGTCGAGCGACCTCATCCTCGAACAGGCCGCCCATTGTAGCGCCGCTGTTTTCGGCCCCGGCCTGGGAAGTGAGCCTGATACGGAACAACTGCTTCATCACTTGGCAAGCAGCTTTCCGCTACCCACCGTTCTCGATGCTTCGGCCTTGCGAGCCTGGGGAAAAATTGAAAGCTCTTTCAGTGCGCCGCGCATCCTCACCCCTCACAGCGCGGAAATGGGTGAACTGACGGCCTTGAGTGAAGACAAAGTTGAAGCGCAGCGACAGGAAATCGCTTTGCAAGCCGCACAAACCGCGCAAGCCGTCGTAGCCCTCAAGGGCCGCGAAACGCTGATCGCCAATCCCGAGGGAACACTCCACAAAAACACCGTCGGCACCTGCGGCCTGGGCACGGCAGGCAGCGGCGATGTATTGGCCGGACTCATCGGCGGTTTATTAGCACAAATGCCCGAAGACCCGACTCGCGCCGCCCTATGGGGCGTTCACCTGCACGCCCTGGCCGGGGAAGCCTGCGAGAAAGAACTGGGCGACGATGCGATGGCGGCCAGCGATATTATCACCTGTCTTCCAGGTGTGCTGCGTTATGCACGCAAGCAAACGGATAGACAAAGCACGACTCATCGCACTGGTTTACGTCCTGCTTAATCTCACGCAGAGACGCAGAGTTCGCAGAGATTTTTTTAATTAAAAATAAAAGAGAGGGAAGAAACATTAAATTGTTTCTTCCCTCTCTTCTTTTCTTTGCGAACTCTGCGTCTCTGCGTGAGATTCCTAAACTTCCAGCACCACAGGCAGAATCATCGGTTTACGTTGCATCGAACTCCAGATGAAGTCGGCCAGGCTTTCGCGGATGGCGCGGCTCACACCCTGGTGATCGACCACATGATGCTCGGCGCTCTTTTCGAGGCGCTTGCGGACTTGCTCGGTGGCGCGCTGCATGAAATCTTCGGCGGTAGGCTGATGCAGGAAACCGCGCTGTGTGAGGTCGGGGCCGCTCAGGATGGCACCACTTTGCTTGTCGAGAATGACAGTCGCTACCAACACGCCGTCGTCGGAGAGGTGTCTGCGGTCGCGCAGGACGGAGTTACCGACATCGCCGATGGTGAGGCCGTCGACCAGAACGCTACCGGCGGTCACTTCGCCGATTATTTCGCAGCGTTCGGGTGAAATCGCCAGCACGTCGCCCAGGCGCAAGAACGGAATATCATCGCGTTTAAAGCCTGCTTCCACGCACAGGTCGGCATAGGCCAACGCATGACGCGCTTCACCGTGATAGGGCACGGCATACTTAGGGCGGGTGAGGTTGAGCATCAGCTTGAGGTCTTCGTTATTGCCGTGACCTGAAACATGCACTGCGTGGTGCGGCGGACGGAAGACGTGCGCACCGTTCATGCAAAGCGCGTTAATGACCTTGTAAACCGCACTTTCATTGCCTGGAATCGGGGTGCTGGAGAAGATGACCGAATCGTTTTCACGCAGTTCCACGAAACGGTTCTGGCCGCGCGCGACTTTGGAAAGTGCCGCCATCGGCTCACCCTGCGAACCGGTCATCAAGACGCAGAGTTCGTCATCGGCGTAATCGTCAATATCTTCAATATCGAGAATCGGTTGCGGCGGATTGAGATACCCCAAATCCGTAGCGATCTTCACGATGGTAAGCATCGAACGGCCGGT
>DAITOV010000321.1:0-6105 GCA_036833945.1 Abditibacteriia bacterium | reverse complement strand
GCTAATTCCTTCTCTACCTTCGCAAAATCCTCCAGCGTATCGATACTCACCGCCGGGTCTTCCACTACTACGGCGCTCCATTTTTTGCCCAGGATCGTCTTCTGTTCCAAAATACACTCGCGAGTGAGCGCATAGGCGATGCCGTTGCGGTGGTAGACGGGTTGCAACTGCTGGCGGGCGACGATCTGCTTGCCGCGCTCATCGAACAGGTTCACCGCGCCGTCTTCACCGATGGCGAGCGCTTTAAAGGGGTGGTATTTTAAGTCGGTAAGCGAAACCGTCCACACCGCGTCCCAATTTCCGTTAATTAGCTTTTCAATGGTGGCGCGCACATGCTCCACTTTACGGAGTGGCGAAGTCGGTTGCAGCATCACCACCACGTCGTAGGTTGCGCCGTCTTCGCGTTCGGCTTCGAGCAAAGCGTGGTGAAGCACGTCCCAGTCGCCGATACGGTCGCCCGAAAGCTCTTCCGGGCGCTGCACGATACCCAGGCCGTTTTCACGGGCGACCTGGGCAATCTTGTCGTGGTCGGTAGAAACCACGGCCCGGTCGACCGTTTCCAGGGCTTTGACAATATCGCCGGTATAGGCCAGTAACGGGCGTCCGCAAAGCGGGTGCAAGTTTTTGAGCGGCACGCCTTTACTGCCGCCGCGAGCGGGAACCACAACTAAAATGCGTTGGTTGTTATACATGATCGAAATTTAAAGAGCCGCTGCCAGGACGTTTTCAATGCTCGGCGATTCGCGCAAAATGCTTTGGCGTAGCAAGGCCGTTCGTTCGTCCCCGGTTTTTAAATCTTCACCGAACAGCGAAAAATAAAGCGCGTTATGGTTGCGGATGTTGTCGGAAGTATTATCGCTGGAGTAGGTGAGCGAGATGCCGTCACAGCTTTCGCGTTGACTGCTCTGTACGATGGTGATGGTTTCACCGTCGAACTCGGCGGCCATCGCTGCGACCGGTTGGCCGTAGTGGGGGCCATAGACAGCAGGAGCGATACTGATACCAGCCTCGTTGTTCCAGCGGCCGTCCATGCGCGTCATGGTACCCTGGTCATCGCGGGAGAGGTGAATATAATGACCGCGTACGAAAGGCTGGTCTTCGGCTTTCCACAGGGCCAATTGTTTCTGCTTCGTTCCATCTTGCCAGCCGAGGTCAAGCACGCTATAAGGCTCATAGGCGAAGTCGAAATACGAAGAAACGGAAATTTCAAAACGGGCCAGGTCGGCTGCGGCACGTATCCAGAGTTCGAGCGTGAGCGAACCGTCTTGTTGCACCTGATAAGTGGCACGCATTTCCACCGGCAAGGTATCGGTAGGTTGCCAGTGGAGTATCAGGCCATTTTCTTGCGGCTCGGTGGTGAACGGTTCATCACGTGCGACCGTCCACAGTTTGCCGTCGGCCAGGACGCGATAGATATTCATTAAAAAATACGGTTCGCGTACAGCATTGGGCTGGGAATCGGCGGTTGTGAGGGAAACAACACCGTGACGCTTGGGTGTGCCGTCGAGTTGAAGAGAGATGCCGGAAGGTAAGTTGTGGATTGCTTGAGTCATGAGATAATGATATTAAGATAGATTTCGTCAATCGGCGCAAGATAAAGCATATTTCATTGACCCCTTGCCTGGCAAAAAGGCATGTTATCTATTGAGGGTGATACGAAGGAGTGTTAGAAATTTGAGTGAAGGAATAGGCGTCAAATCGCATGTCATGCCCTTATTAGCGGCGTTGCGGCAAATTGAGAATCGGCTGGAACGTGAGGAGGCACTGCCCGTGATGGTGGTGGCTCACGCCCTGGAAGACCTGAATAGCCGGGACTGGCCCACTCATGCTACGGTGACGGCGACTAAGCCACTGCGCAGGCGTGCTGTGGCGCGGGTATCGCGTAGCACGCAGGGCGCAGGTACAACTACGGCCTATCAAATTTTAAAAGAAGCCACCCTGGTTTTTGTGCTGAACGGCAGGGCCGACATGCATTTTAGTGATTACATATTTTCCTGCCGGGCGGGCGATTGTTTCTTCGTGCCCCCGGGCGTGCCTCAATTCCTGGGATCGCATATTCCGCCCGAGTTTCCCGAAGGGCAATGCGATTTAATGTGGTTGCGTCCCGAATTGTCGGGCAATCGCCTGGGAGTGTGGATTTGCCATTCACACGGGCTACTACACGAATCGGGGCCGCAGCGGGGTGCCTGCTGGGTGGAGAGCGTCGTTCTCAGAAGAGAATTTGAGAACCTGAACGACGAGTTGCAAAGCGAGAAAGACCAGGTTTTAGCCGGCCGATTTATTTTAAATCTGTTGGCTCTCCTGCGTCGTGAAATGGAGCAGGGGCGTGCCACTTTACCCGGCCATCACCTGGCCGATCATCATCAACCGTTAAGCGCGAATGAGCACGACCCGATGGAATCGGCCTGTTCTTTCATCGACCAACATCTGGGACAATCACTGGTGGAGAGCCGGGTGGCGCGCTATCTTTGCATTTCGCCCACTCTGTTCCGGCGTCGTTTTCGCGAACATACCGGTGGCACATTCCACGAGTTCCTCACCGCGCGCCGTCTGGAAAAAGCCTCAACATTGCTCCGCGAAACGGATATACCCATCGCCGATATCAGCCGTGTAGTCGGTTTGCATTACTCGCAGTTCCGACGCCTCTATTACAGCCACTACGGCTGTTCACCGGGAGAATATCGCCGGAGAAGCAAAAACACTGAGCCTGCCGATTAGGTGTGAAATAAAATGCTGGAAAAGGAAGTTGTGTGTTGGAAATGAATGTTTATGAACCTGCTGCGGGTGGCATACTGAATTGTCGGTGTAAAGGTTTTGACACGAAACTGGAAATGCATCGAAACCATCTCAGGGAGGAATGAACGATGACGGAGAGCAAGACAAGTCGACGACATGGATTCACCTTAATAGAATTATTGGTTGTTATAGCTATTATCGCAATATTGGCGGCAATCCTGTTTCCGGTTTTCGCTCGTGCCCGTGAAAACGCGCGTCGGGCGTCGTGCCAGAGTAATTTGAAACAGATTGCGCTGGGCGTAATGCAATATGTTCAGGATTACGATGAACGGATGCCCCAGCAGTGGCAGGATCGTAATGGTAGTGGCGGTTATAATCCCACCACTCCTCCCACGGAGAATAATGATATGGGGTGGACAATGTTAGTGCAGCCATATCTCAAGAGTTGGCAAATTTTTCAATGCTCCAGTCAATCGATTGTGCCCAGCACAGCCGGTGCGCCCAATAATAACGATTACTGGATTAACATTCAGGCAACGAGCCGAAGCCAGGCTGAATTTGAAGAAGCGTCCAACACGGTTATGCTGGGCGATGGCGGATCGGGAAGCTCGGCTGCCGGTTTGACTGGTTGTGCAACGAATGGAACGACGCCTTGCACTTCGGCTCATACTGGTCTGAATGCTTATATCGTATCGGCTCAGGCTAATGACAAGGGGCATCGCCACCTGGATGGTGCAAATTTCGCCTTTGCCGATGGACATGTAAAGTGGTTCAAGGGCAATCCCGATAATACCAGCGCGGTTGTGATGAATGGTGCCACCGCACCGGGAACCAAGCCGTCGTTCAAGTTGGCTTCGCCATCGCTGTAAGAAACAGTTTCCAACGATGAGGTCACTTCATCGTTGGAAATAAGAATTGAAATATTCCGAAGAACTCAATACTCGATCTCGAATAATCGGTAATTATGAAACTCCGTTTAATTTTTAGCCTGGCGATATTATTAGTTTTTGTGGCCTGGAACGCAACCTATAGCCGTGCCCTGACGATTGTGGAAAACGGTAAGCCGAATGCCACCATTGTGGTGCCGGGCCAGTCTGGCGAAACCGCGAAAAATGCCGCTAAAACCCTGCAAGCTTATATCGCCAAAAGCACGGGGGCGATACTGCCGATTCAAGCCAGTGCCGGCCCGGCGGTTTCCATTCGCTTGCAAAAGGCTTCGGCTTTGCCTGGTTCACCAAAGATCGATCAGGATGGATATATCTTGCAAGGGCTGGACGGCAAAACCTTCGTCATTGCCGGAGGCAGCGAGCAGGGCATCGAGTTTGGCGTTTATGAGTTCCTGGAGCGTTACCTGGGTGTGCGCTGGCTGATGCCGGGCGAATTGGGCGAAGACGTGCCGCGCCATGCCACGCTGGAAATCAGCCCGGAAAAAGTGCTGCAAGAGCCGGTTTATCTGTCGCGGCGTCTGGGCGGTATTCCCGGCACAGTGAAAGATGTCAACGGCGAGTGGGTACAGCGCAACCGTGCCGTATGGCGTGAAGAGCACGGGCATAACCTGTTGCATATTTTTCCGCCGGATAAGTATGCACAGACTCATCCAGAATTTTACCCGTTGGTTGGCGGGGAAAGACTCATTCCCAAGCAGGGCACCTGGAACTGGCAGCCGAACTTCTCTGCTCCCGGCATTGTAGAAGAGGGAGCCAAACAGGTTGAGAAGTATTTTGATGAAAATCCTGATGCCCATAGTTATTCACTGGGCATGAACGATGCGACCAGCGTTTTCGACCAGTCACCGGCTTCGCTGGCGCGCCGTAACGGCCGCAAGAATTCGCAGGGCAAGGAAGACCTCTCCGACGATTATTTCCTGTGGGCCAATGCCGTGGCCGAAAAAGTGTTGCAAAAGCATCCTGGCAAGTGGTTTGGCACGCTGGCCTATCATGAGCTGACCGACCCGCCGAAAGCGGAAGTTGGCGTTCACGACCAAATCATTCCTTTCATGACCCAGGAGCGGTTGCGCTGGATCGACCCCAAGCTGCGCGAAATCGATCAAAAGAATACAACCGCCTGGTCGAAGGTTGCTAAAAACCTCGGCTGGTACGATTATGTCTACGGCATGTTCTACCTGGTGCCGCGCACCTGGCCGCACCTGATGCAGGAGTATCTGGCCTGGGGCAGCGAGCATAATGTTACCTTCTTCACTTCGGAACTCTATCCCAACTGGGGCGAAGGCCCCAAAGGTTGGGTCATGGCAAAGCTGTTGTGGAACCCGCATCAGGATGTCGATGGTTTGTTAGACGAGTGGTATGTAAGCGCCGCCGGTAAAGACGCCGCGCCCAAGCTGCGTGAGTATTTTGCGATCTGGGAAAAGTTCTGGACGCAGGATATTTTGAAATCGAAGTGGTGGACGGGCGCTGGGCCGTATATGCCGTTCACCAGCCAGGATTACCTGGCCGATGTGCCGCCTTCGTATGTCGAGCGTTCCACCAAACTGCTCGATGAAGCGTTGGCCCTGGCCGATACGCCTGAGCGCAAGGCGCGTGTAGCAAAGTTGCGCGACGTATGGCTGCGTTTCTATAAGCCTTCGGTGGTTTTGTATCAAAATCGCCAGGTGGCAGCCAAGCCGATAGCCGATGAAGCACAGGCGGTGCGTTTGGTGGATACGGCTGCAGTTGAGATTAAAGATTCCACGCTCCGCCAGCAGTTCCTGCGCGATTTAAAGGGATACAAGGCCGATCCTTTTTACAACTACATGGCGGCACGCCCCAACTATATCGAACGCTACATGGGCAGCGATTGGGGTGAGGGCAACTCAGTGTTGTGGAACCTGTTGCCGTGGATGGAGAAAAGCCCCGCCGTCAAACAGCGCGTGCAGGCACTTCTCCAAAGCGATGATCCTGCCGTGCGGCAAAACGTGCAAATTATGTTGGCGGCGACTGAAGGGAAGGGCACTCCGATGCTGAAAAATCCTTCGTTCGAAGAAGGAATGGCGCACTGGAAAGTGGATCGCAAAACGTTAACCTTCCCTGCCTCTTATAATTTCGGAGAAGCTGCACCGTCGTTGGAAAAAGCGGTTGCGCCTTCCGGGGAGCAGCATCGCGAAGGAACTCAGAGCTTATTGGTAGCGGCGGCCCGCGATGACAACCAGGTATTACAGCAGGCGTTGGTGTCACAGGATATCGATTATCGAGCCGGGGCCTATTATCTGGAAGCGCACTTCTATCAACCGGCCAACAGCCCGATGACCTATGTCGTTCAGCAAACCCAGGTCATTGATGCCAACGGCAAGGAAATCGTCAGCGCTACACCGCTTTCGTCGGGTAAGAAAACCACCCTGCAACCCGGTGGCTGGTCGACCTTGCGCATGCCGAT
>DAITOV010000320.1:0-6110 GCA_036833945.1 Abditibacteriia bacterium | reverse complement strand
CCATTGATCGATTCCGCCGTGCATTTCTTCGAAGGCGTGCGTTGGTTCACCGGGCAAGAGTTCGAGCGAATCGATGCCTGCGGTGTGCGTATCCCGCCGTATGAACATCCCCAGCATGTCGTGGCCACCTGCCAAATGACCGGCGGTGCCACTGCGCTGGTAGAAGTAGGCTGGATTTTTACCAGGCGCACTCAAGATGTCGGGATGCTCTTTGAAGTCACTGTGATTGGTGATGACGGCACGATTAGTTATAGCTCGGACACCGGCAAAATTCAGGTTTGGACAGCCGATGAAACAGAAGAGATAGAGTGTGGTGATTTGGGAAAACATTACGAACGCATTCATGCTGCCTTTGCACGGAGCATCCGCGAAGGCATGTTGCAAGGAGTATCGTCAGGATTGGACGGGCTAAAAGCCACAGAAGCAGCGTATCGAGCTTTGGAATCAACACAGAAAAACCATAAGAGTTGACCACTTTTTCCCATAACGCTCATTTTAGGCACGAGATGCCTGGCTAATTATTGAGAGGAGACAAAATGACAGACAAACAGACACCAGACAGGGGCTGTTCAGTTAGTTATTTCCAGGAGGCAAAAATGACACATCAACAAGATTGGGCTCAAATTCGCCAAAAAGGGTTCACTTTAATGGAACTTTTGGTCGTGATTGCTATCATAGCAATCCTGGCGGCCATTTTGTTCCCGGTATTTGCCAGAGCCAGGGAAAATGCACGTCGATCGAGCTGCCAGAGTAATCTTAAGCAGATTGGCTTGAGTGTCTTCCAATACAAACAAGATTACGATGAAAAGTTACCATTGTATATTACGGGCGGAGCTTATGAGGGCTGGGCGGATTCGGTGCAACCTTATATCAAAAGCATACAAATTTTTCAGTGTCCCAGCGAATCGTCCGTTCCGACTACCACTCCCGGCACCGGCAACTATACCGACTACTGGATCAATCTTTTAGCAACCGGACAATCTGATGCAGCCTTCAATGCGACTGCTTCAACGGTGCTCCTTGGTGACGGGCAGCCCACCAACGTTACCGGTGCCTGGTCGGTCGGTGGAAACACAACCTGTAGCTACGCATACTCCCTTCCGCTCTGGGAATGCACTCTTGCCCCGATAACGACACTCACTCCCGCCACACTTCCGACAGGCGGAGCACATCGCCATCTCAGTGGTGCTAATTTCGCCTTTGCCGATGGCCATGTTAAATGGCAAAAAGGTGGTCCAGAAGCCACGGACAAAATGGCCTCGGTGTATGAGGCCGGCAACACGACCACGACCACCGGAAGCGCGCCTACTTTCAGCATTAAATAATGAGTTATCTTGTCCAAAACAGCAATGCGAAAATGCATCATCTTTTATGAAACTGTCTTCTCAACTTTATTTTCGTCTGCAAGCGATATGTGCTGTCTCAATAGCCATTGCTACGATGGGTAATACAGGTATGGTCGCCAAAGCCCAAGTAGGCGGAGCAGCGCAAAATACTGCTTCCGTGACGCAGAAAGATCCCGAGTTGCAATTCGGCGTGAAACTGTCCGGCGCTCGATTTGACAGCAAGCATCCCGCTCAATTCGATTTACCGGCTTTGCCGGCGCGTGCCGGGTTGATACCGGTGTTGCGGCTGCGGATGGTGGTGAAAACCTCCGCCAGCACCGGTATCACGGCCGGGTTTGGCTACAATTCTCGTATCGTTGTGAACGGCATCTCCTTGCAACGCCTGACGAATCGCAAAAAAGAGCGATTGCTCATGCGGCCCGAAGTATTAAAGCTCATCAGGACGGGCGATCCATACGGGGTGTTTCAAGAAGAATGGCTTGCCACTATGTTCGCACACAATGCTGACATTGGCGACCGCATGACCGCCGATGGCCGCGGTGCGACTTTCACCTTCGACCTCTCCGACGTGGCGCGAGGCGTTGACGGCAACTCGCTCGAAATCCACGGCAAGCAGGCACCGGGCGCGCTCGATTTTCATGTGGGCACGGAAGAAGGAAATGGCATCGGCAATGCGACAGATATTGAAGTGGGGTATTTACCGCAGGATGTGAGCAGTGCTCCCAGCATCGCCTTGCCCCAACGTCTCATTCCTCAATTGCAGACTACGCGTGCAAGAGTGCGGCTGGAAGTATCCAATCGCGGCGGGTTTGCCGTAGGTTATCTCGGAAATCGCCTCATCGTTGAAACGAATATAGGGCTCAATCATTCGCCGCACGACGACCTGATTGCTGAAGACCGCCCGGTTGGCGAGACGAATGTTAGCGTGAAACCAGCGGAGAATGGTTTCGATGTGACGGCGGCATGGAGCAGTGGAGACTGGGCCGGACTGGCTCTCAAACGCCAACTGCGCCTGACCGAAGAGGGACGCATCGAGTGGCGTGAACACTGGAGCAACAGCGCAGCGCATGATGTGGTGGTGCCTTTCAATCATCTTTTCTACTTGCAAAACGAGACGGGGCAAAAATCTGCCGCGCGTCCGTTACTAGGCGGCAACCCCGAAAAGGAATTTACTGCGAGCGATCCCGCTAATCCGACGATATTCTTTGGCACTGAAGCCGCCGGTGAAGCTGCGGCGGCTGGGTTTGGCTGGGTAGCCGAAGACGATTGGCTGCGTGCGCTTTTCCAGATGGTGCGCGACGGCAAAAGTGCGCAAGTGCAATCGCGGAATCTGGCGTTATCACCCGGTAAATCGATTGATTTCACAATGTCCATCGACACCCAGCCTACATCGTCTTATTGGGATTTTATTAACGCGTTACGCCAACGTTGGAACGTGAACGATGTCACCATTGACCGCGCTTTTGTCTGGGGCACGTCGAAGGAAGCGATTAAAGATCGGGGAGCTTTAGCCCAGGTCGTGGGTCCCTGGCTCGGCTTGCAATTCGACACCGCAGCAGCGTTAGCACTCGATAAGAAGTATGGCGAAGCACTCGTGCCCGATGAGGAACTACGCCGATTTTATACTCACGAACACCGCGAAGCAGTTTGGAAAGAGTTACACGACTCCGTTGCGAAGATGCGCCAGGAATCGCCGGGTGTTCAAGTTTGGCCGATGATGCATCCTTCCATGGAGGTTGTCTACAAATCCAAATTAAGACTGTATCCTTTTCATGGCGAGGAGATCCTGGACGCACAGGGCCAACCATTCTTTGATCTGAGATATTCACGCTCATGGCTGCCCGAAGCTAATACGCATGGCTGGGAGGTGCTTTATCTTCAACCGGGCAATGGTTCGAAATATCAGGCGGAGCTTGTCCGGCGCATTGACGATGCCTTTAAGAAAGCCAATCTGGATGGCATCTACACCGACGAATTTACCTTCTCCAGTGCGCGAACTTACAGCCGTTATGATTATCGCTCCTGGGATGGTTACAGCGTTATCCTGGACGATGAGGGCAAGATTGCCGCAAAAGTCACGGATAATGCCATTTCCACGATTTCCAATCAGCTCTCAATGATTGCGGCGGTAAAGAGCCACGGTAAAAAGATGCTCGTCAATACAGCTCCGGCATCGCGTGCCGTGCAGGATGCCGGTATCTACCATTTTGCAGAAGCCGGTAACGGCCTCTGGCAGGGTGCCACATTGAACCTGACGACGCCTTTAACATTGGGCAATGTGTTAGAGGCTCCCAGGACAACTGCCGAACTGCTTGCCGTTTCCCGCCGTTTGCTTTCGACTGGGAACCTCCATGTTCCTTATCAGCATCAGAATGTGATGGCGCTGGTAAACGGGGAACATAATTTCATAGTGAAGCAGTTCCCGATCACTCCACAAATTTTAGGTGCCGGTTTTGTCGCGGGGCCGCAACGCATCGTTTCTGCCGTTAGCCATAGCTTTAAGGTCGGTCCCGACATTAAAGCGTATCGACTCTGGCAGTACGATAAAAACGGCATATTGTTACAAGAGAATCCAGCGGTGTTAACAGTAAAGCCGGGACAGCGTGCTCTGGAACTGCAAGTCGATGGAGATGCATTGACGATCGCAGAATTATTAACGGCATTACCGCAATAAGAAGGCTGACATTCAGCCGATCTCCGACCATATTTTATCAAAGGAAGTCACAACATTTATGAATACTCCCACTCTGCGCGCCGGTGTCGCGCGTCGTAGTATTACGCCCGAACTCGGCACTCCGCTTTTCGGTTATGGCAATCAGCGCCTGGCAGAAACCGTGGACGATGGTTTAGCTGTCACTGCACTTTATTTAGAAAGCGATAATTGTAATGTCTGTATCATCTCGCTGGATTGGTGTTACATTGATGAAATCACAGTGGCAGAATTACGTAATTTAATTTCACAGGCGATAAAAATCGCACCGGAAAATGTAACTCTTCACGCCACACACACGCACTCCGGACCGATAACGATGGATTGTTGGGGGCTGGGCTGGCGTGATGACAAGTACATGGAGTTTGCGCTACCACTCATCGTTGAAGCTGTTGTGGAGGCGAGTAGTGCCCCCGTTTCGGTTAGAGTCGGCATTGGAAAAATTCAAACCGATATTGGTATCAATCGCTGTGAAGTGCGCGTAGATGGCCATATTGATTTGGGTTTTAACGAATGGGGAGCATGCGACCGCGACATGACCATTCTGCGCTTTGAACATGGAGGCAGTGCTCCCGGGACGTTGGCGACCGTGGTTCATGCCGGTGCGCATCCGACAGCACGCGGTGACGATCCGGCGATTTCGCGTGATTGGCCGGGCTTCATGATGGATCGTGTTGAACAACTCACGGATGCGCCGGTTGTGTTCTTGAACGGTGCGTTCGGCAACGTCGCGCCGCGCACTACTATTGGCGGCCCCTCCGGCGATGCGGGAAAGGCCGCTCGTGAAGTCGGGTTGCGCGCAGCGCTTCATGCCATGCAGGCCTGGCGCGAAATCAAAGAGTATCGCGATTTGGATTTGCAAACCAGCAATGCAACGATGGTGCTGCCTTTTGCTGATTTACCCTCACGCGAAACCGCCGAAACTCAGTTCGCACAATATGCCGGACAGGAAAATGCCACCGGAGAAGGCGAAGCCGAATGGCGCTACTGGAATGCCGTTTTGCAAGCTCACGACTCGCCACCCCAAACGGCGCGCGAGTGGCCGCAAAGCCTTACCCGGCTGGGGCCGATTGTTTTTGTGCCGTTTGCGGGCGAGATTTTTTCAGAGATTGCCTTACGCTTAAAGCAAGCTTCGCCGTTTGCGCACACACTGTGTTTGGGGACGACAAACGGTACACACGGCTATTACGTGACGCGAGAAGCACAGGTGCGGGGCGGACATGAAGTGTGGTTCAATAAAACCATCTGCGCGCATTTATTGGCTTCAAATAACGATGATGTCCTGGTGCAGGAGAACTTGAAGCTGTTGCAAGCGTTGCAAGATTTGCCAAGACCAAAATAAGCGGATAAGAATCGGCCATTTTCGTCTGTAAATCAAGTTATTAACGCATACGGGCACTGTTAATTTGGAAGCCCCCGAGCGTGAGCGGTGGGCACGATTTTTTTGCTTTATCAGTCTCTTTGCTCACACTCGGGGCTTCCAAATAAATGTACTTACCCGGCTTAAAAGTCCTGCTAAGTTCTATGAAACCGAGGGCACATCACCAGTAATAAGATATTAAATTGAAGGATCGGTATAGAATACAATTTTTATGGTATAATCGGAAAAATTTATAAATGCGTCTTCTTGTTGTATTTATTATAGGCGCTTGATCAAAGGGACCGAATGGGCGGCAGAGCGTTTGATAGTGGGTATCGTATCTCAACGACGAAACAGCAGCAGTCGAACAAGCAACGCCAGACCGATTTACTGCGCAAAATCCGCTCACTTCTTTTAGTGACGGTCTCGGGTGGAGCTCTTATTGCGACCCCGCAACTCGCCCGGGCGGAATTCACCCCCAATCCTACTGCGCCTAATTATGTGGCTTCGGGTGCGGAAACCACGTCTCAGGCCATCACCGAGGATAACGTCCAGGTTACTACTGACGATACCTTCAGCATTACGACCAGCGATGGCGTAGCGCTATCAATCACCGGCAATGGGGCTATCGTATACAACGATGCCAACGGCTCGGACCTGGTCACCACTGCGGCGCAGACTGCTTTGTACGTGG
>DAITOV010000319.1:0-6115 GCA_036833945.1 Abditibacteriia bacterium | reverse complement strand
GAAGCCTTGGTAACGCTCGCCTCTTAAACCACTACTGCAAGCCATGCCAATATCGCGATGTCCCAACTCCAACAAATGCCGGACCGCCTGGTAGGTATTATCTTCGCGATCGAAAACAACGCTATCCACCATCAAGTCGGTGCGATCGTCGTAGCACACCAGCAGCCCGCCTTCGTCCTGATAACGTTGCAGTTCCTTGAGGGCAACCGCTGAAAGACCGTGGATATTGCAGATCATCGCGCGCGGCTGTTGCTGGCAGATAGATTTAATCAACGTCAATAGTTCGGGCGCGTCCGAGCCGAACTCACTCCCTGGCGTGTAGAGCGGAGCCTCGAACCCATCGGCTGCCAATTGGTTCTGCAATAATTGCATTTTTTTGGTACCAACGGACAGATCCAACCGCAGCGTAAACAAAGCCACCGTCCTGTCATCGCGCCCTGTCGAAAGCCGCCGCGCTAACGGATTGGGTTTATATTTCAACCGCTCGGCAGCCAGTTGAATAGCCTGGCGTGTCTCCGGCGAAAAATTGCCCTTGCCGGCCAGTGCGAGTGAGACCGTCGATTTCGTCACACCTGCGGCTGCGGCAACATCCTGTATCGTCACACGTTTTGATTGAATTCGAGTATTCATCACTAAAAAACCGGTTTTCTAAGCTCTATTATGCCCCAAAACTTTCATCTCTAAACAATTATTTTTTTTAGCGTCGCGCCAGAAATTTTTTCTTGACAGACTGACACCTTCCATCTTATAATCCGCTTGAAAAACCGGTTTTCTAAAGCGTTCAATTCACCGCCACTTCTTCAAGGAATTCCTTATGCAACAACGCCAATTAGCCGCACTTCGTTTTTCCTTTGTCCTCTTTCTTGGTCTGTTTTTCAGCCTGCTCACGGCTCCTCAAGCCCGGGCCGAAGAAGCACAGGAAAAGATCGATGGACTTTCGTTTCATCTACCCTTTGAAAATAATTTGGAAAGTGCCGTCGGACAAAACGGCTCGCCATTTTCAAAAAAAGGCGAACCTATTTTCGTGCCCGGCCGCAGCGGACAGGCCCTGCGCACCGGCACCAAAGACAGCTACCTCATCTACCGCGCCGCAGGGAAAGTGCGGGGCGAAGAAGGCAGCGTCAGCCTGTGGGTGCGCCCGCAGTGGGATCGCAATAATGTCAACTTCCATACACTGTGGAACCTGCACGGCGATGGGCGTTTTATGCTCTACCGCTCGGATGGCAACAAGCTGATTTTCCTTTACCGGGGCAAAGGCCTCACCGACCAGCAGTTCAACACCCTCACCACTTCGACCGAAGATTGGAAAGCGAACGAGTGGCACCATGTAGCCGTGACCTGGCGCGCCGGGCAGGTGCGGCTCTTTGTCGATGGCGGCCTCAAACGCGAAGTGACCGATGCCCAGTTGGTGCTGCCTGAAGTGACCCAAACTTCCGACTTCTTCATCGGCGACGCCTACCACCCGGGATATGCCATCCACAAAACGTATTCCGGCGTTGCCGATACCGATTTAGACGAATTCAAACTGTTCGACCGTGCTTTAAGCCCCCAGGAAATCGGCCAATTAGCCGGTAAGGCAAACGCTACCATGACGCCTCCCATCACGCCTTATATCGTTGTGCCCAAGACCAAAAACCCGCCGCGCATCGACGGCGATTTCACCTTCGACGAATGGAAAGATGCCGCCGGGTTTACCGGGTTTATCGACCTTTCAAAAAGAACTCTGGCCGAACGCCAGACCAGCGTGCTTCTCACCTACGACGATAAGAATTTATATATCGCCACCTTCGCTCCCCTGCCCGGCGAACTGCCGCTCAAGAGCACGGTGGATAAGCGCGATGGAGCGGTTTATGGCGACGATGCCATCGAAATCTATCTCGATCCGCAAAACACCCGCAAAAGCGACCAACTCGTACAGTTCGTCGGCAACTCCGGCGGCTACTTCCTCGATATCAAAAATGGCGATTCCAACTGGAATGGCAACTGGCAGTATAAATCGGGCATGGTGGGGAACTGGCGCAGTTTCGGCCAGACCTACTGGGTGACGGAGTTGGCCTTGCCCTTCGATGCGCTGGGACGAAGCACTCCCCAAAACGGCGAACAATGGACGGCGAATTTCGCGCGTAGTTGGTACACCCCCACCCAACTCTTCACTGCCTGGGCCTGGACGGAGAAGATTACCTATGGCAATGCCGAGCGGTTCGGCACTCTCGAATTTTCCGAAAACTCGCCCGCCTTTGAATGGACGGTATTGCGCAATCTTGCCGAAGGCCAGCCTGTGCTGGAAGGCAATGCCCCGGCATCAGACAAAGTGAAGCTACAGGTTTCACTTTCAGGAGGGCAGCAGAAACTGCTGGACAAAGAGTTCGTCTCCCCCACCCCCAAGCCTTTGTATTGGATTGAGCCGGTCGATATTACCGGCGCTCCTTCCGACAAGTTGCGCGTCGAAGCCAAAGCGAATTCCCGCACCCTCTACAAGGCCGAGATGCCCTACCAGTTGGACGACCAGCCGGTGCGGCTACTGGTCAACGCCGTGCCCAGCCAGGAGTTGCTGCTGGCCGATATCGATCCGGTGCGTTTTCGTAAAGAGTGGAATGCAGGCGGGCAACTCGAAGTGTCGCTGAACGATCAACAAGGGAAAAAGCTCGATTCGCACAGCTTCACCTCCGCTGAGAAATTACCCGTCCGCGCCCGGCTTTCACTCAAAAACGTGGCACCCGGTTCGTATCAGGTGAACGTCGTCGTTAAAGATAAAACCGGAAAAACCCTGGTCACTCAAGCTTCGCCATTCACCAAACCCAACCCGCCGGTTTGGTTGAACAACAAAATTGGAGTGACCGATAAAGTTCTCAAACCCTGGACTCCGCTGGAAGCGCAGAGCGGCACTGTGAAAATGTGGGCGCGCGATTATAACTTCGGCAACAATGCCCTCCCCCAACAGATCACCAGCCTGGGTGAAACCGTGTTGCAGTCTCCGGCGCGCCTAATGGTCGATGGTAAGCCGTTATTGGCCGGTAACGCCAAGACCGATGAGAAGACACCGGCTCGCGTTGTGCGTTCAGGAGCCAGCCAGAGCGGTCCTTGGCAGGTCGATTGGAAATGCACCGCCGAGTATGACGGAATGCTGTGGTACGAAGTCACTCTCACGCCTAACGGGAACCAGGCTACCGCTCTCAACTCACTCGCTTTGGAATTGCCTTTGCGTCCCGAAACCTCGGGCTTGTACAACGCCTCCAACGGCAGTTTTGGCCTGGGCGGCGGCGAATCGGGCGCGACTCCAGCACAATGGAACAGCGGCTGGAAACAGGTTTTCTGGCTGGGCAACGAGCGCGCCGGTTTGTGCTGGTTTGCCGAATCCGACCAGAATTGGAAACTCGGCAATCCACGCGACGCCTTGAGCTTTTCAAAGAACGCCAATGGCACACTCGCCAAAGTCCAGTTCGTCTCCGCCCCCAAAAATATTAGCGGGCCAACCACCTATCGTTTCGGTTTGCAGGCCACCCCGACCCGTCCCATGCCGGAAAACTGGCGTAGCACACAGTGGTCTTCGCGGGGGTCAGACAGCATCGCCACCGATAAACCGTTTCAGCCTACGAATTCCATCAGTTGGTGGATGGAATGGTCGCCGAAAATTTCCTCTCCCTTTGATATCAAGCCGGAAGCGGCCCAGGCCGTTGCCAAATATCATGAAGCCGGAATCAAAGTCATTCCCTACCAGGCGCTCATCGTGCTGAACGACCTCGCGCCCGATTTCGACTATTATCGGGCCGAGTGGCTCAATCAACCGCAAATGAACGGTGGCGGCGAAGCCGGGCAACAGACCTGGTATGTCAATGTCAAAGGCTCCTATCAGGATTACTTTCTCTATGCCCTACGCGAAATGGTACGCAACCAGAAATGGGATGGCATCTATTTCGATTTCTCCCAGGGTGCCGTGGCCGACCGCAACGAATTCCACGGGTCGGGATACGTCGATGAAAACGGAGTCCGCCATCCGACCTTCGACCTGTTAGCTCAACGCGAATTTTATAAGCGCCTCTGGCATATGTTGCAAGAAGAAACCGGCAGCGACGAGCCGGTTGTCATGATCCACAACTCGGCCTGTATCGTGCCGCCGGTGCATTCGTTCACCAATATCTATTTCGATGGAGAACAGTTCAATTTCACTCCCAAAGTCGATGACGACTACACCAAAGTCCTGACGCGCGATTCGTTCCGCGCCGAATTCCTCGGCAGCACCTTCGGCGGCGTGCCGATGTTTTTGCCCGAGTTAGGCCATTTGCAACAAAAGGTTCTCCGCGCCAAAACAGAACCCGAAAAATCGCAGGCCCATGCCACGTGGAATGCCGCTTTAGACACCCTGATGCTGTATCCACCGCTGCACGGCACGCTGTTCACACCCAGCCGCATGGATTTGAAATATTTGCAACCCTATCTCGAAGGGCGTCGCAACTTCAACATGGCGACAGCCCGTTTCCACGGCTACTGGGAAAACCAGTCTCTGCTGAGCCAGACTGCCTCAAGCCCGGAGGTCTTCACTTCGCTCTACGCCCATGACGACCGCTTCTGGCTGGTAACGGGCAACTGGACGAATGCCGAGCAAAGCGTGACTATCAAACTCAACCTCTCGAAAATCAGCCCCAAGTTCGACCTCACGAAAGCCAGTAGTAAAAATATCTGGAAAGACGGTGCCTTCACCGCCAATGGTGATAGCTATCGATACACAGTGCCACCTAAAACGGTGCGGATTATTGAGATGAAAGGACAGTAGACAGGAAACAGGAAACAGGAAACAGGAAACAGGAAACAGGAGGTAACCACACTAAATACGTTTACCTCCTGTATTCTGTTTCCTGTCTCCTGTTTTCCTTTCAAAGCTGCGACAACAGCTCGGTTTTCTTGGTGTCGTAATCCTGCTGGGTAATGAGGCCCTGGTCGAGCAGTTGTTGCAGTTGGCGTAATCTATCCGCGATATCGGCATCCGGTTTCTGGTCATGCGCGGTGACGACAGGTTCACCGTTGCGAATATCGATGATGATGGGCTTGCCGGCCTGGCTGGTAGCCTGGGCCTGCCATTGCGCTACCGAGCGGCCCACCTTCTCTTCGAGGCCAGCCGTTCTCCGGTTCAGCCAGCCCAGCAAAGGAATCGTTGGCAGCAGCCCCAACACGAAAAACCCGCCGGAATAGAGAAGGAACGCATAGCCGATGATGTGAAAAGTGATCTCCTGGCGTTCACCATCGGTCTGGCGGCAGAAAATCTGACGGCTGATGCCCTGTTGTCCCGGCTTGTAAGAATAGCGTTGCGATACCGTCTCGACTTCTCCCTTGCAAGCAAACGGCCCGGCCACGGTGACAATAGGCGGATAGACAGCGCCGCCCGCCGTGGCCATCATCAGCCCTGCAAACAGGCTGGCGAGAAGCACTACCCCGATCACGCCCAGCGCAAAAACCCCTCGCACTCCCCTTCGCGGTGTATTCATGTCAGTATTATAACGCGCATTCGTTTAATCTATTGATGCCATATCTCGGTTCCAATTCAACTCAGGTAGAATACTTTCCAAAGGATATTAATTTTCAGGCAAATGCAATCAGCTTCAGAACGGACAAACGGTGACGATGCAATCACGACACGTCCCCTCTTGCGTTTGCCTGCAACGCACGCTCCCCAGCTTATCCTCGACGCGGGGTTTGGCGGGGTCATCCTCGGTGCCGATGCTTTCGATGAAGCCTTCGCCCGTGAGTGCCGCGCGCACTCATTGAGTGTCTGGCTCGACTTGAGCACCCTGTTAGCGCCACGCGAGGAACTGAAAAAACAGCATTTGGTGTTTGAAGATTTAAAGCCACACGTTGAAATGAGTGGCGATGAACTCGATACCCTTCATCCCGATAGCGGACAAGCCGCCATCGACCTGCTCGAACCCTGGAGCGAACTGCTGACCGGAGTTCTCTTCGACACGGCTCCCGCCCCCGATAGTGTGCATTTTCCGCCATTTCCCTGGTCGCCTCATCTTTCCGCTGCCTTTCACGCACGGCACAGTTTCGACATTTTTCACCGCATCGAAACGCTGGTTTCCAGCGGCGGCGATGAGGCCGCACGCGTGCGCCAGCAGTATTG
>DAITOV010000318.1:0-6123 GCA_036833945.1 Abditibacteriia bacterium | reverse complement strand
CAAAAAATGTGTTAGATTTTTTGTTGTTCCCCAATGCTCACCGACCTCTCCCCCGAAATACGCCAACTAAGGAAAATCCTCCAGGAAAAGGTTCTTCCGTGCGTGGAAAAAGGGGCACCCCTGGTTTTATTCGACGATCCGCCGCGTTGCCTGACGCCTTTTGAAATGGAAGAGCAGCCGATGCCGGGGTTGCCCGAGGTTTTAAGCGAGGGACCGTATCCGCATGTGCAAAAGTGGAGGCAGCAGCGATTAAACGCCCTCCGCGCGCCGATGTTAGGCTGCGTGTTCGATGGCGAAGCCGATTACCGGGTGTCTCCTCCACCGGGAAAAGAAGGCAAACAATGGGTTATTCCTCTCAAAGCAGGCTCGTTGTTTCTGGTTGCTCCCGGCACTCCCTTTTCCGATGGCACCAAAGTGGCCTGGGAACGCCCCGAAGCGGAGAAAGCGTTTTCGCGAGTCGTCTTGATGCAGTTGCGCCCAGATGGCGTTATTTGCCGTTCCTTTACTTGCGACAAAGGAAAGGTCTGGCTGCACCCGATTGTCTTTTTATACGACTTCGAAATCTTTCAGCTTGGCGAAAAAATCCTGGAGGAGATGCGCCGCGCTTGCCCGTCTCTCTCAGTCGTATGCCTGTACACGCAACTGATGCTCCATTTGCTCCTGCGCACCTTTGACGAAGGCAATGTATTCGGCTTGCGTGCCAAAACAACAACTCCATTGGAAGACGAAGTCTGGATCACTTCCGCGCTCCCCGATCGTCCCGTCGTTACACTTGCCGAGCAATACATCAAGAGTCATTTGGATGATCCAGGCCTGAAAGCGAATGCCATTGCGCTACACGTTGGCCTGTCGGAGCGCCATTTGAACCGCCTCTTCAAAAATGCCACCGGCCTCACGCTTTCCGCACATATCGACCGCGAGAGGTTGGAGAAAGCGCAAATGCTCTTGCGACATTCTCATCTACCGGTATCATCGGTGGCAAGCTATTGCGGGTTTACCCATCCGACGCATTTCTCATCGTGGTTCACACGCCACACACGCCAGTCTCCCCGGCAATTCCGTCAGCCTGAAGAGACATAATCTCGCCATGTGCTCACCCGGCACTGTCTTATTTCTTAATGTCCTGTCTGAATTATGAAAGTATCGGGCTGGAATACTTGAGGGACACACCTCTACCAAAACTGAATATAGCTTATAATTTCATATGTACATATTTTATGGAGGGGCGTGCGATGTCACAATCTTTTCAACGGCGTAACGAAGGCTTCACTTTAATAGAACTTCTTGTCGTTATAGCCATCATAGCTATCCTGGCTTCAATTCTATTCCCGGTATTTGCCAGGGCGCGGGAAAATGCCCGGCGCACCAGTTGTTTGAGCAATTTAAAACAGTTAGGACTCGGCGCGATGATGTATGTGCAAGATTACGACGAGAGCTACCCCCTGGCGCAAACTTATATCCCGACCGATGCCAATACTCCGGGCGGAATCTGGTGGAACAACACCTGGTCCTGGCAGCAAACCTTGCATCCCTATACCAAAAGCATGCAAGTCACCCTCTGCCCATCGGGCGAGGTGTTCAACAGCTCAGCAAATCCATTCAACACGTCTGCTTCAAATTACGGGGCGAATATTCTGCTTTTCGGCGATGGCAATGAGCCTCCTGTTAAGCTGCCAGCCGTCGTTGCTGCCAGCAAAACCTACATGCTCATGGATGCGGGCGTCTATTCGATGGAGTATCGGATGGTAACAAAGCTTGCCTTAGATGCCACCAATATGTATCTCCCGGGAACGGGTGAGATCGGAGCCAAAACCTGCAACCAGACCACCGTTCCCTGGCGCCAGAAAGATTGCCAGGGCGGCCGCCATTTCGGCGGCGTGAACATGGCTTTTGCCGATGGCCATGTCAAATGGGTTAAATCGAGTGAAGTTGTGCGCCAAGCGAAGATACTGCCTCCCACTTATCATGGAGCGTGGGACCCGGCGAATTCTTAATGCTTCGTATAATAGCCCTCGTCATTTAGTAGACAGTAGGTAGAAGACAGTAGACGGGAGGCAACCGGGCGTTAATGCCAACCGCCAGCCTGGAAATTTGTCATCCTCGCGAACGCGGGGATCCAGGTCGCAGCTTGGTGGTTAGGGCAAAATCAAATTGCTTATCTTGGGAGTGAATTTCCTGTGTCGCTCATAAAGGTCTATCCTTATGATAGGTCTGAGCAGTCTGAGAATACAGTTCCTTCCTACTTTTTCGTCGAACAGATGCCTTTATTTGCGAACCCCGAGCGTGAGCGACGGGCTTGCGTTGACGCTTGCGAAACTATGAGGTCAGCCCGTCGCTCACGCTCGGGGTTCGCAAATTGACATCGGCTACTCATCATAACCAAGTTGACTTAATCGTTTCCCTACAAACCAAAAATTCTCAATGCAATCCATTCCATCCACGCTTCATAATTGTTCAAAAGCATTCCTAATAGCCCTCACATTAGGCATCACCACCCATGCCTTCGCCGCTGACGTCTCCATTGAAAATGGTGGGTTTGAAAGCACCGAAAAACCCATTGCAAACTGGCAAATCTCCGATGGCGCAGGAAGCAAGACGCAATCAACCATCAACTCCTCATTGGCGCGCACCGGTAAAAACTCACTGCGTATTAACAAGACCAACCGCATGGGCTTCGTCATGGTGCAAAGTGAAAAAATTCCCGTCACCGCCAAGGGAACTTATGCCGTCAGTGCCTGGCTTAATTCCAAAACTGCTTCGCAGGCGAATGTCTATTTCATGATTAGCCAGTTCAAAGCGAATAGCGATAAAAAGGATGCCCCCGATATCTTCGGTAAGGTGAAGCCGCTCTATTCTGCGGGCAACCAATGGGAAAAGCTGCAACATCTCTTCACAACTCGCGCGGGTATCGATCGCATTCAGATTCACTTGATTATTGCCGCAGCGCCAATCGATATGCATATCGATGATATTCAACTGCAGAGCTTAGGCAGCGACTATAAACCGCGTTACGAAGCCCCTACACCAGAAAATTTGTTACCGTTGGAAGAAGCCGAAAAAGTGCTTCGGGCTCGCCCCAGAGCCACTGCAACCGTCAAACAAATCGGCCAGCGTCCGCGTTTATTTATCGACGGTAAAGCCAGCTCCCCTGCCTTTTATGTCGCCCCGGCCTGGAAAGGCACCAACGCACAGATCAAAGATTTTAAAGAAGCGGGAGTCAATGTTTACTTCATTCCCTACATCCTGGGCAAAGGTGTGTATGGTGATCTGGGCGTGTGGAGCGGCAAGGATAAAACCGATTTCAGCGAACTGGACGAAATGATGTGGCGCGTTTTGCGTGCGGATCCGCAAGGCTACATCATGTTCTACCTCATGACCGACCCCTATCCGTCGTGGGCAGAGGAACACCCTCAATCGATAGTGACCAACCAGGACGGCAAAAAAGCCATTGTCGATATGAAGTTCCTGCGCTGGGACGACAAGCCAAAAGTTATTCCCGGCAAAGGCCGCCCCGAGCGTTATGGCCATTCGTATGTTTCGTCCGACTTGCGCCGCGACACCAAAAAAGTCCTGGCCCAATTCGATCAATACATCAAAAACAGCTTGCCCGGAAAGGCCGTCATTGGCTACAACGTCGGCGGTGGCTACGATGGCCAGATGATCGCCTGGAACGATGCCGGTGGCGTCAATAACTACGGTGATTACAGTGAAGCCTCGTGCGACGCCTTCCGGGTTTGGCTCCAGCAAAAGTATCAAACCGTTGCCGCTTTGCAGGCCGCCTGGCATCAGCCACAAGTTACTTTTGAAACGGCGCAAGTGCCCGCAGCAAAACGCCGTCAGGAGAGTTCGTTTTTCCTGGACCCTAAAACCGAGCAGGACATTGCTGATTACAATCGCTTTCACAGCGAAGGCATCGTCGATACGCTGGATGAGTATGCCAAGGCTTTGCGCGAGTCGCACGAAACCCCGATTATTCTCGGTGCCTATTATGCCGGGCCTCGCAGCACGAAACTCAGCCATCACGCAACGGGCTATCTCCTCCGCAAAGGCAGCTATAACTATGTAACATCCGTCATGGCGTATGGCGATTTCCGCCTGCCGGGCGGTGCCGGACAAGCGAATCAGGTCTGGCAATCGCACTTGTTGCACAACACCTTTGGCCTCAGCGAAGAAGACTTCCGCTCCTGGAAGTCGAAGCCATCCACGGCAGAGCGTAATATTCACGTGGGGCGCGCCGAGACTGCCGAGGAAAGCAACGCCATGATTCGCCGCGATACCGGACGCGCCCTGGCCTACGGCCAAGGCAACTGGTGGTACGACATGAGCGGCGGTTGGTTTAGCGATCCCTCGATCATGAAAGCGGTCAAGGAATCGGTAAACGCCTATCAACTGGATTTAAAAGACAATAACTTCCCGCGCACCGATGTCGCTATTTTCACGGATGAAGAAAGCATCGACTACCTCAACCCGAAAAATGCCGTTGGCATCACCCATGCGGCGCTCAACAAACAAATCACTCCTTTAAATTCTTCGGGCGTGCCGTTCCATCTCTATCTGCAAAACGATATCTCGGCCACCAAGTTGCCGGAGTATAAGCTGTATGTCTTTCTAAACGCCTATCATTTAACAGCAGACCAGTGGGACGCGATTCAGAAACTCCGCCGCGATGGCAAAACCATTTGCTTCATGCACGCACCTGGCGTGACAAGCCAACAAGTCTTAGACGCATCAAGCGCCACCGCCGCGATTGAGAAAGTAACAGGCATTAAGGTCGCTGACAGCGGCAGTGGAAGTTCACAATTGCAGCCCAATGCGAAAAGCACTTTCAACGGCGGTCATGTCATCAGCTACAACAACATCACTATTCCAACCTTCGCCGTGGAGGATACAAACGCGCAGGTAGTCGCCGATTACACCGCCAACCGCAAACCCGCCGTGGCGATTCGCGATTTCGGCACCTGGCGCAGCGTCTTCTTCGGCGGAGTGGGCATGGACGCCTTCTTCTTCAACGCCCTGGCCCGCGAAGCCGGTGCCTGGGTCGCCGCCCCAGCCGGAAACGCCGTGTATGCCAACCAGAATTTCCTCACTATCCATGCGATGTATGGCGGCAGCAGAAGTGTGCAATTATTGCAACCCTCCAAAGTCACCGATTTGGCGGATGGGACGTTGGTTTCGGCAAAAACACAGACGCTGGATTTGAAGATGCAGCTCGGCGAAACGAGATGGTTTTATTTGCAGCAACCGTAGATATTAATGCTCGATATTGAATCGTCTTTAACAAAACAAAAACGGGAGGCACCCTACACTGGGTGCCCCCGTTTTCTGTTTCGTATATTCACTCAATGCTTCACGAACCACGGCCATACATAGATAGTGAGGCGGGTAGTAGGCTTTGCCCAGACTAAGAAGCTGTCTACTGCTTTCCCCCACTTTCGCGAGGATAACGAATGGCAGGACTTGCGGCTGGCGTCAACATTCAGTTGCCTCCAGCCTCACTCACATCAACTTTGATAAAGTTGTTCCATCGCCATGAAACTCTCTGCTACCTGTGCCGCATTGGGCATACCGTTTACCTCTGAAATTGAAGACTTTCTTGCTCCTCATTGGGAAGAATCAGTTGCCAGTGAACCGCGCGATTGGGAATTGCTGCGCCGCGAGCAATGGCAAATGCACCGCGAATGGTGCGGGGTGGGCGCGCATGTCGATGACACGTTGGAAGAGGTCGCAAATCGGCTTCGCGCCAATCCGGCACTGCACCTGTTGGCGTGGCATTGCCATCGGTTAGTGTTCGAAGAACACGATTTTATCTCACTCCGCCAGTGGGGACCTTTGGTTCCTTTGTTTGATTGCATTCATCCCGGTTTTGCCAATGCGTTTTTCCTGTGGCTGGCATTGGGGGCAGCGCCTCGCTTACGGGTGCGCAACGAGCCGCGCGGCATTGCCGAGCAGGTGACGCGTGCTACGTTGGAAGACATCGCCATCGCAGTGCGCCGTCATGCGCACTATACCGAGGGCGCGGTCGGCATTGCGCCGCGCCTGCTTCACTGGCATCGGCTGGTGGCGAGTGGCGATTTGTTTCGCGTCGGAAGGTTTGAATATATCGCCCGCGCTTTTCGCGGACGG
>DAITOV010000317.1:0-6163 GCA_036833945.1 Abditibacteriia bacterium | reverse complement strand
TTCATCATTCATAATTCATAATTCACACTTGCCGTTATGCCCGTCGCGCGCACCACAGCGCTGCGTTGCGCAGGATGACCTGCACCACCGGGATATGATAGGTGCCCACGGTTTCGTGGCCGGGACGGAAGTAGAACACGCGCCCGGCACCTTCGCCCTGGTTGGCGCCTTTACCTGCGCCTGATTTGAATTCAGGGTCGATGCCCTTGCCTACGGTCACAGTGAAGCCACAGGGGAAGTATTCGCCGCCTTCGGGGAAGTACGACTGGAACACCAGCGTCTGGTAGGGTGGAGCGCCGAAGGGGCTGCCGTACATTTCTTCGGCGTCGATGACGAAATCTTCAATCCCCTCGGCGATGGGGTGCTGGGGAGCGCATACCGTGACTTCTTCTTTTTCAAAGCCCTCGATTTCGCGCCAGCCGCCCTTGAGGTCGCCGGTGGCTTCGAGCACGGCTTTATAGGTCTTGGAGTAGTGGCCCGAATGCAGCGGAATAAAGCCCAGCCCGTCTTCGTGTACGGCTTTTTTCACGCGTGCGACGGTTTCATCGCTTACCTGGGCATGGCGACCGTGGCCCCACCACAGCAAGACGTCGGCCTCTTGCAGGCGCTGCTCGGTAATGCCCTGTTCATCTTCATCGAGATGGGCAACCGTGGCTTCAATCTGTCCGTTGCCCAGCGCGTTGAGCGCATCGGCGATGACGGTGCGCAGGCTATCGGGGTAAATGGTTTTATCGGCGTGAGAGGGATTTTCGTCCCACACAAGAACTTTGACCGGCGTGGTATTTTCGTTGGCCATGATGCTGTTGATTCCGTCCGTTTTAATCAATGGATTTGTGCGACGGGCGCACGGGGCGTCAGTTTATCGTGATAGAACAGGAAACAGTAGACAGGAAACAGGAGGTAACCGACCGTGGATGTCACCCGTAGGGGCGCAGCATGCTGCGCCCAGGGCGTTATATTTCTCCCAAACAGTGAAAACGGGCCTGGATTGTAGGGGTATAGACGCCTCATTCCATGTGAACGATGCGATTTACAAGACGCTCCAGGGCGCAGCATGCTGCGCCCCTACAATGGGGCCGGATAAAGTAACTGCACCCGGTCGGCAACCAGGCCTGGAGCCAGATACTCAACCGATTTCTCATATTGCGTCTTGTTGAAACCAGCCCTGCCACGCAGCAACAGCGCCAGCAAGCTACTGCGGTTAATATCGATAATCTGCTGTTTGGGCCATTTCTTTTGCGGGTCGGCGTAGGGAGCCAGGTAGTCGAGCGCGGCGCGCAGGCTACGGCCATCGGCGGTCTTGAAATTCCACAAATCCAAATCGAACTGCTCACCCAGCGTTGCCAGGTCGAACAAACCGCCCAGGTTCATCAAGCTATAGCTGAAAGAGCGGGTGCGGGCCAGTTCGTGCGGCTGGCCGCCATCGGGCGCGATATGGGCGGCGATGCGGCGGGTTTTGGCTTCTTCCAATACTTTACGCGCCACTTCCGGCCGGCCCGAGAACAGGGCGTAATAGGCCACCTGGGCATCGTAATGGGTGCCGTGGTTGTTGGGCTGTTTAGCTTCGCTCTGGCCGTGTTTGCTGGTGAGCAGCCACTGCAAATAATCGCCCACCCAGCGCTGCATCTGCTGGTGATCGTCCTGGCTCCAGGCCACAGAGCCTTTTATGAGCAAGATACAATCGAGCGTTTCGGGCAAACGATGAGTATCGATAATGCCGATATCGCGGCCTTCCACCCGGCCGGGAATGGCCTGGCCGTAGTTGAGATGCGGGTTCATCTTGGTGGCCGGGTCGAGAAACCAGGTTTGCAACAGTGTAGCAGCACGCTCGGCATAGGCCGGTTTGCCGGTGAAGAAATAAGCTAACGAAAGCGTGCGCACCGCCGAACTCATGCGCGAGAGCGAAGTCGAATCGGTATTATCGTTGTTGCGATCGGGGTTGGACTGGCCGTCTTTGCGGATATAGGGCAGGCCGTCGGGTTTTGTGGGGTCGGGCCACCAGTAGGGCGCGACGCTCATGTAGTCGTGCTTATCACCGCTGGGTGGGGTGAGCTTCTTAGTAGTGACGGAAAACGGCCCGGCTTTCAAAGCGCCGTTGGCTTCTTGTAACAGTTTGTCGAGCGCTGGTTGCAGGGTCTTGTCGCCGTTTGAAAGGCGGGTTTTGGCAGCGCGCAGGGCATCGGGCTTGAGGAGGAAGGTTTCTTGCGCCTGCACAGACACGAGGGTGGAAAGAGCGAGAGCCATAGTCACCAACCATTTCGTCAGCAAGGATTTTTGCATAAGTTTGAAGAACCACGCGCGTGAGCGAGTGGACGGGGAGGGGTTTCTTGCCTCTCCCCAGCACTATTTTGTCCTGGCGTTATGCTACACCTCGTTCGGCTTGCTTACGCGCGCGGTTCTTCGAACGGCATCCGCTCGTTCTGGCTTTATGCTACACCTCGTCCGGCTTGCTCACGCGCGCGGTTCTTCAAACGGCACCGACTCGCCCTGGCGTTATGCCGTAGCCCGTCCACTTGCTCACGCGCGTGGTTCTTCGAACGGCACCGACTCAGCGTGAAGGAGAGGAGTCAGATTATGGTTGCCGCCCATCTCCCAACTCCTAACTCCCATCTCCCATCTCCTAATTCAGCTCAGCCAACGCATCCGCTTAGCCGTCGCTACCCGGTTGATCGCCAATGCATAAGCCGCTGTCCGCATATCGGTTTTATAATGCGCCGAGGCTTCAAGCACTTCTTTGTAGGCGCGGGTCAGCGTTTCGCGCAGTTCGTGATGCACGGCTTCCACCTTCCAACGGAACGAAGTCAGGTTTTGCGTCCACTCGAAATAGGAAACGATCACACCACCGGCGTTGACCAAGATATCGGGCAGCACCGGGATACCACGCTGTTGCAGCACCATGTCGCCACCCGCCGTGATGGGGGCGTTGGCGGCTTCGACGATGATTTTCGCTTCCAGGCGTTGGGCAATATCGACGTCGATGACGCCGCCAAGCGCAGCCGGGATGAGGATTTCGCAAGGCGTGAGCAAAAACTCCTCCGCCTTGAGGGCAGTGCTATTGGCAAATCCGCTCAACGTGCGGTGAGCCTTGTAATATTTGAACAGTTCGGGAATATCGAGGCCCTTTTCGTTGTAGATAGAGCCGGTGGCATCGCCCACCGCCACGATTTTAGCGCCCGACTGGTGCAGTAGCAGCGCGGCGTTTCCACCCACGTTACCAAAGCCCTGAATCACCACGCGGGCATCTTTCAAATCGCAGTCGAAGTGCGGGCTGGCGGCTTCCACCAGCATCTGCACGCCGCGTCCGGTGGCGTCTTCGCGGCCTTCGATACCCATCAGGCCAATCGGCTTGCCGGTGACGACAGCCGGGGCATAACCGTGGCGCGAGGAGTATTCGTCCATGATCCAGGCCATAGTCTGCGCCGACGTGTTCATGTCGGGCGCGGGGATATCGCGCTGCGGCCCGATGATATCGTCAATGGCGCGCACGAAAGCACGCGTCAGGCGCTGCTTTTCATCTTCGCTCAAGCGCTGCGGCTCGCAGGCGATGCCACCCTTGGCCCCGCCAAAAGGCAAATCGACCAGCGAGGTTTTCCAGGTCATCAGCGAAGCCAGGGCGCGCACTTCGTCGTCGGAAACCGAGGGGTGATAGCGCAAGCCGCCCTTGCAGGGGCCGCGGGTATTGTCGTGCTGCACGCGGTAGCCATGGTAAACACGCCACTGCCCGTTATCGAGCTTAATGGGCAGTTCCACCGTCAGCTCGCGCAGGGGGCGCTTGAGGACGGTGCGTTCATAGTCCGGCAGGTCGATTACGTCGGCAGCACGGTCGAAATAATAATCGACGGTTTGCGCCGAGGTCAACGCATCGAGTGCGGTCAGACTTGGTTTATTCGACATGAGAATTAATCCAGCTCCTTGATCATATCCAACACGGTTTCTTCGACGCGCACCGACTGACCGGCCGCATCGGCATAAAACCATACGTCACTATAAGGCGCGCCCACCACACGATAGCCGCACCGTTCGTACAACCGTTGGGCCTTGGGGTTATCCAGAGCCACCGACAGGCTAATTCGACCATGCCCCCGAGCCGCAGCATGCTGCTCACACTCCACCAGCAAGCGTGTGGCAATACCCAGGCGGCGGAATGCCGGATGGACACGCACCGACTGAATATCAGGGATAGCCGGGTGAGTGGGTTTGCCGTTCCAGTGAATCGCCGCCTGGCCGATGGGGAAATCGGGGTTGCCCTGCCAGGCCGAGCACGCCACGAAAACGTGGATTTCACCGGCCAGGTGGGCGCGGGTTTGCTGGTCGTAGAAAGAGCGGCGGTCTTGCCCGCCATGCCATTCCAGGGAGCGCGAATCCTGCGCTGATAAAGCGCGAATAGCGATGGTCGGCCTGATGCCTGGAGGCAGTGTGCACATGCGAAACGACAAGAGTCGAAAGCACGACGGGAACAATTTCAGTCTAACTCAAACGTGTGGTGAGGGTTATACGACATTCCCGGTAACTAAAACCGGTTTCAGGTGTTAATTATAGGACGCGAACCTTCAGGCGTCAACGCAAACTTTGTACGCCATCGACCGGAAGAATTGCGCCGCTGATGAACTGCGGCCCGCCGATGAGAAATGCCACCGTCTGGGCGATTTCCTCGGCCGTGCCCAGCCGTTGCAGCGGAATGCGCGCCAGCAGCGTGGCAACGTCGTCGGCTTCGTTCTGGTGCTCGGAAGGGGGAAGAATAGTGCCCGGCGCGATGGCGTTTACTCGCACGTGGGGGGCCAAGGCTTTGGCCAGCGATTGGGTAAGCATGATCACCCCGGCTTTGGAGAGGCAGTAGGGCGTGTAATTGGCTAATGGACGTGTGCCGTAGATATCGGCCAGGTTCACAATCGCGCCGCGCTGCTGTTGCAGGAACAAATCACCGAAAATCTTGCAGAGCAAATAAGGCGCTTTCAGGTTGGTGGCGATGTGTTCATCGAAGGCCTGCTCCCAGGCTTCGAGATCGGTTTCCCGAAACGGCGTGCGCCTAAAAATGGCGGCGTTGTTGACCAGCGCCGTGGGCGTGCCTACCGTAGCGCTCACTTCTCCGGCCAAACGAGAGATTTCCGGGGTCTGGGTGAGGTCGCACTGGAAAAGCGCGATTTTCTGCTCCGAAGAAACCCGCGCTGCCTGCGCTCCGCGCAAGGTGTGGGCGGCTTCATCGGCAGAGGAGCAGTAGGTGATGGCCACGCTCGCGCCCGAAGCCACGCATTCCAGCGCGATAGCACGCCCCAACCGCCTGGCCCCGCCGGTGATAACGACGACTTGGTTTTCCAGAGAGATGTTCACGGCGTTAGTTTAGGGAGATAGGGCACGGCGCGCGAGGCGTTGGCTGTAAGGAAAATTAGCCACAGATTTTTTTAGATCTTAGGTCTTGGATCTTAGATCTTAGGAGGGGCTTGGTAGGGCGAGAAGCCTCAGTTCTAAGCTCTAAAATCTAAGTTCTGCCATTCCCATCTGTGTTTATCGGTGTTCATCTGTGGTTAATGAATCAAAGAATTGCGAAAATTTGCGACGAAGTTTGCGCAGCCGAAGGCTTTGCGTGCTATAAACACAAAAGAGTGAAGAATTTTCGTTCTCCACCCCTGTGCCTGGAATATTTCAGTGTTTCACGGCATTTATAAAGCTATGGGACGTTACTGCCCATTACTTCCCCCATGACGGCGCTTATTGCCACGAACAAAAAGCGTATTTCCCCACACAAAGCCCAGCACTAAACCGATGAAGAAAAAGAGCAGATAGGTCGCTAATGTATGCGCAAGTGGATCAAATTTTGGCCCCGGTAATAGATCTAAATATTTTTGAATGGAAAGAGCAACTTCCAGATGGAAGATATGCGTGCCAATGAAGTCGGCAATGTAGAGGAAGGCCAACGTTGTGATTCCTCCCAAAAAACTACAGATAAGAGTAGTGCCTATGTAACGCAGTATTTGGATGATCCGTTGCATAAATTTGGAGTGCGGTGACTTGTCACCGCGTTGTGTCGGCGCTCGATTGCAAGGGATACGTCACTGTTATGTCCTCGCGGTGACAAGTCACCGCACTCCAAAATAAGCGCTCACCAAAAACAAAAAGAGTGAAGAATTTTCATTCTCCACTCTCCTTTATCAATTCTCAACTGCCA
>DAITOV010000316.1:0-6166 GCA_036833945.1 Abditibacteriia bacterium | reverse complement strand
TGGTCGCGGAAGAGCATCTGCTGCTGATTCTGCATAAAGTGCCTGAAGCGGAAGGTTCGCAGCGCATTGGCGTGCTATTCTGGCGAAGCGAGCAGGGTGAGTGGTATAGCAATGACGGCCGTCGGGGGGTAGTCCACGTCCGCGAACATTTGCTTGCTTATGAAACCAGGTTAGAGCAGTTGGAAGCGCTCTACGAAGCGTCGAAGACGGCGCAAGATTTCTTTGGCATTCTGGAAGTGGCGATTCCCCTGCATCGGGCAGCGGTCAACCAGCACGCGGCGTTGCAGAGTGCGCGTGAGGGGTTGCCCGAAGCGCGCGATATTATTTCGCTGCGTGATATGGCCGGGGAAATTGAGCGTGCTGCCGAACTGTTGCACGCCGATGCGAAAATTGCGCTCGACTACCGCGTTGCTCAGCAAACGGAAAAGCAAACGCAATTGGCCAACGAACTGGCGCAGACCAGCCATCGTTTGAACCTGATGGCGGCCTTGTTCTTACCCGCTAGCGTTATTGGTGGAGCGTTCGGCACTTCACTACGCAGTGGATTGGAATTTTCGTCGCCGTTGTTATTCTGGATGTTGTTATTGGGCAGTTTGTTGGTAGGCGGTGCTATTTGGTGGCGGCTCACCAATGAGCCCAAGGCGAACACAGACAAAAAGTGAAACGAATATGAGACTGGGAAAAGTAGTCGGTACTGTCGTAGCCACGCAGAAAGACCCGAAACTCGTTGGGTGGAAACTACTCATGGTGCGTGAATTAAAAATGGACGGCACACCGACTGAAACCTATGTGGTGGCGATTGATACTGTCGGCGCAGGTGTAGGCGAAACGGTTCTCACTGTCTCTGGCTCCTCGGCCCGCCTGGCCGACCGCGCCGAAAGCGTCCCGGTCGATGCCAGCGTCATCGGTATCGTCGATAGCGTTGAGTGTGATGGGAAGAAAGTAGAGATTTAATTTACCGCGAAGGACGCAAAGGACGCGAAGAGAAGAAGAGAGATAAAAAACTTAAGAATTACACTCATAGTTCTTAGCTTTTAGAGTAGCGACATTTGTTCCTACCCAAACATTCTTTTAAAAATCTTCGCGTCCTTCGCGATCTTCGCGGTGAACCAACAAAGAAATGGATTTTGGCCGCGTCATTGGTCGGGTGGTTTGTACCATCAAAGACCCGAAACTCGAAAATCTGCCTTTGCTCATCATCGAAGGTTGCGACCATTCCGGTGCAGCCAACGGTCCGCGTATGGTAGCGGCCGATACGGTGGGGGCGGGCTTAGGTGAATTCATCTGGTACGAAACCTCCGGCGAAGCACCCCTTGCCTGGGAAAACAAACCACCAGTCGATGCAGCCATCGTCGGCATCGCCGATAAAGTAACGACAAAATAGGTTATGGGTGATGGGTTATAGGTCATGGGAGAAGCGTTGACGCTCCCCACCTATTACCTATCACCTATGACCCATCACCTGCCTTTATGAAACTCGGACGTGTGATCGGTAACGTGGAAGGAACAGTCAAGCATGAGGCGTTTGCTAATACCAAGCTCATGGTGGTGCAGCCGCTGGATGAGTTTCTGCAACCGGCGGGGCGCACGCATCCGGCGATTGACACCGTGGGCGCGGGGCAGGGCGACGTGGTTTTAGTGGTGGAAGAAGGCAAGGCCATGCAGCAAATCGTTGGCAGAAAGAATATTCCGGTTCGCACTTTAATCGTGGGAATTGTCGATAACGTCGATGTAATGGCGCGCGAAGAAATCGGCGGAAAAGGACGTATGGTATGAGCGATAATCAGACAGCTCAATTAGAAAAATTAATTCGCGATGCCGTGCTGCGCATTCTGCAAGAGCAGGGCACAGCACCGGCAGCCAAGCCCGAAAAAGCGGCCAAACCGGTAGCACGCTTGCTGGTGGGCATTTGCTGTGGCGATTGCCTGAACGAAGGCGCCAAGGCTGCGTTAGAAGCATTGCGCCGCGCCGGGTTCGAACTGATTCAACCCGAAGATAGCGAATTCAAAAAGCGCGCACCGCGTGAAAAGCTGGTCGCCGGTGTCGATGGTGTGCTTTTACCCTCTATCGGCGATGACGATGCTGGAAAAATGGCCAACGGCATTTTCGATGAACCGGTGGCGCGCCTGGCTCTTTCGGCTATTGCTACCGGCAAGCCGCTCTTTGCGGCGCTGCATTCGCCCTATGCCAAAGAAATTCAAATGCGCGCTCCGCAGTTATCGAAGGTGTGGGAAGGCCACAAAGCCGCGCTCGAAAGTTTCGGGTTTCGCATTGCCGAATATGCAGCTTTGCTCGACTTAGTGCGCGGTGAATACATCGTAACGACACGCCCTGTGGTGACTTCTGGCGAAGTAGTCAAAGGCAAAGCGCTTATTACCGCGCGCGAAGTGGAAGCCGCCGCCAAAAACGGGGCCAGCCTGAAGCTGCCTCCCGGCGCAATAGTAACACCTCTGGCACGCGACCGGGCCAAAGAACTGAACGTAAAAATGAAGTAGTCAGCAAGGGGTGGCACGGTATTGCGAGAGAATCTCCATAAAAATTCTCTGCGATCTCTGTGTCCTCTGTGGTGAATAAAACAGGAAATATCATGCGGATTAGTGAAAACCAGATTGAAGCGTTAGTGCGTGGAGTACTCGAGAATTTGCAAAGCGATGGTAAGGGTTTATTCAATGCACCCTTGAATGAGCGGGATGCGCGCGGCAGCACTCGTATCGACGATCCGCAGAGCCACCCGTCACACGAGCACCAGCACAGCGCCAGCGAACTCTACGGTCTGCATGGCATTTTTAACACCGTGCCTGAAGCGGTAAGCGCCGCGCAAACTGCACAAAAGCAGTGGGTAGCTTTACCGGTGCCCCAGCGTAAAGAGTGCGTTGAAGCCATGCGCCGCGCCGGTGTCGCCAATGCGCGCTACCTGGCCGAAATGACGGTGGAAGAAACCGGCCTGGGCCGCGTGGACGATAAAGAAGTCAAGAATACCCTCGCTTCGCAGAAATCGCCGGGCTGGGAATGCCTGCCGCTGACCACGTTCTACGGCGAAGACGGCCTCACTATTGAAGATTATTTCCCTTTCGGTGTCGTGTGCGGCATCACTCCGGTCACCAACCCCACTTCGGGCCTTATTAATAACGCCATCATCTTTGCTGTGGGTGGCAACTCGGCCGTCTTCTGTCCGCATCCCTCGGCCAAGAAATCGACTATGACGACGATGGCGATTCTCAACGACGCTGTCGTCCAGGCTGGCGGCCCGCGTAACCTGTTCACCGGTGTGGCCAACCCCACGTTGGAAAGCGCCCAGGAAATCATGCAGCATCCCGTGGTGCGCTTGCTGAACGCCACTGGCGGTCCTGCTGTGGTGAAAGCGGCTTTGGCTGTTGGTAAAAAAGCCGTTTGCGCCGGACCGGGTAATCCTCCGGCCATCGTCGATGAAACTGCTTGCCTGATCAACGCCGCTCAGAGCATCGTCAACGGTGCCAGCTTCGATAACAACCTGCTGTGCATCGGTGAGAAGATTTGCGTGGCGGTCGATTCCATCGCCGACCGTCTCATCGAGCAGATGAAAGCTGCCGGAGCGTTCCTGGTTTCAGGCGAAGATGCCCGCCGACTGGTGGAATATGTCATTCCCGACGGCCATGTCGCCAAGGAACCGATTGGGCAGGATGCGGCGAAGATTCTCGCCAAAATCGGCGTCAGCGCGCCGCGCGATACCAAAGTCGTGCTGCTGGAACTACCTGCCGACCATCCGCTGGTGTTGGAAGAGCAGTTGATGCCGGTGGTGCCGTTAGTGCGCGCTCACGACTTCAAGCATGCCGTGGAAATCGCCTTCCGTGCCGAAGGCGGCCGTGGACACACATTGGTCATTCACTCGGAAAATATCAGCCGCATTTCGGCGCTACGCAATTCCTATCCTTGCAATGTGTTCGTAGCGAACGGAAGCTCGGCAGCAGCCGAAGGCATCGGCGGCGAAGGTTTCCTGGCCATGAGCCTGGCTGGACACACCGGCGAAGGTTTTACCAACCCGGCTACTTTCGTGAAAAAGCGCCGCGTGGCTCTGGCTGGTTCGCTGGGAACTGGCGGAAGAATTTAAATTATCTTTCTGTCTACGGTGTGTGCAAAAGCCTAAATTCCCCTCCCTCAGGGAGGGGTTAGGGGAGGGAGTCGGAGAGTCGCAAGCAGGATATCTAATGATGAAGTGTCAGACAGAATCACGAGTGCAGTGTCTCCGCATTAGGCTTCAAATCCCCCACCCAGCCTCCCCCTGAGGGGGAGGAGCTATACTCGTGCCTCTCCTCTTTTCGTAAGTAGACATCGGGAATGCGTATATGCCCGAATAATCAACATAAAAAAGCCCGGTCACTAAAAAGTGAACGGGCTTTTTTTATTGACTGTGGATGACGAACTTTCAGGGCAACGGTTTATCGTAACGCTTCGGTCGCCCTCCCAGTCTCCAGTCCCTAGCCTCCAGCCTCACTCATCAATGTCCATCCTTCTCACTACTATGCCCCGGAAAGGCTTTGCTACTGGGATCGATGTGGTTTTTAGCATAGTTGGCTGCTGTTGCCGCTTCGCCAAAACCGGTGGCAATCAGGTTGAGCTTGCCCTTGAAACGAGCGATATCGCCTGCCGAGTAGACACCGGGCAGGTTCGTCTGCATGGTGCCGGGGTCAACCGTGATGCCGCCCTCGGCGATTTCCAGGCCCCATTCCTTAATCGGCCCGATGTTGGCGATGAAGCCCAGGCACATAATCAGAATATCGACATCGAGCGTGGTCTCTTCCTTGGTTTTGTTGTTGACGATGGTGACATTCTGAATCGCGCCGTTTTCCAGATTGACAGTTTTTACTTCATTGAAAACCTGAACGTTGACTGAGGAATCGAGCACTTTGCGCACCGAATCTTCATGCGCCCGCCACTTGTCGCGACGGTGGATGAGCGTGATGTTCTTGGCAAGCGGCTCCAGTCCCATGGCCCAATCCATTGCGGAATCGCCCCCACCGACGATGAGCAGGTTCTTGTCCTTGAAGGTATCGAGTTCCTTCACGAAGTAGAAAACCGAACTGCCTTCCAAATCGTCGAGCAGGTCGGGGTTAAGCTCATCCGACTTGGGCAGTTTGCGCGGGGCAAACGCACCCACACCAGCCGCGATAATGATGGTTTTGGTGCGATGGGTGCGTTTGTTAGTGGTTAGGAGATAATTGCCATCTTCATCTTTTTCAAGGGTTTCGACTTTTTCGCCCAGGCAGATGGTGGGGCCGAACTGCAAACCCTGCTCGATACAACTGGCAATGAGGTCCTTGCCTTTCACCTGCGGGAAACCAGCGACATCGTAGATGTATTTTTCAGGATAGAGCGCTGAAACCTGGCCACCGAGTTCGCCCAGCGAGTCGATGATCTTCACCGTCATGTCGCGCATGCCGCCGTAAAATGCACCATACAGGCCGGTGGGGCCGCCACCGATGATAGTGCAGTCGAAGAGTTCGTCAATCTGCTGGACATCGGCCAAATGGCTGTCGTCCTTGGGCATGTGTTCAGGATCGACCGGCAAGTCGTAGGCGACGCTCTGCGCGGTTTCTCCTTCTTTGGGATCGTCGGTTAACTGAACGTGGGCGTCGCCAATTTCGACTTCGGCGTGTTGGTGGGCGGCTTCTTCAATCGCTTCGGGGTGCTGCGAAATATCCGGCTCGTTTTCATTAGGCTGCAGGTTGCCGTTCTGCTCGTTCATTCAAAATCCTTTAAAAAAGTCGGTGTCGAAATAGATTGTCTGGCTTATGCAGGATGCGCACCGCTACCGTTAGGCTTGGGCGGCGGCGTTGGCCTGGCACTGGGCAACTTCTTCCACGCGTTCGATAATCGGCTTTTCACCGGCTTCGTCACGTTCGCTGCTCCAGTGGCTCTGGGCGACGGACTGGGGAGAAATATCGACTGCTTCGGGAGCGACGCCTTTTTCATCCGCCAGTTTTTCAGCTAAATAACGTTCGGCTTCAATCGCCGCCGCGCAGCCCATACCCGCAGCCGTAATGGCCTGACGATACATATGATCGGCCACGTCGCCCGCTACGAACACACCGGGCACATACTCTAGCGAGCGCATGCGGGCACTTTCGCAGGTCGGCGAGGGCAGGGCGCGCAGGTGTTTATCGTGCAGCAGGTATTCGGCTTCATCCAT
>DAITOV010000315.1:0-6190 GCA_036833945.1 Abditibacteriia bacterium | reverse complement strand
TTCACCGGTTCGCTGATTCGCCCTATTGACCATGAGTTCGTGTGGAATAACGGTAGCACGCGTGGGGCGGTGCCGGAAGACAAGCTGCTCACCGATCGCCAGCGCCTCGACCGCCTCACCGCTCTCAATATGGATGCGCTGGTGCGCTTGAATCCGGGGCACTACCTGGCACCTCGCCAGAGCGGCAGCGAGAGCGCTCACCCGGAATACAACCGTTTGCGGCGCGATGGCAAGCGGCACAGCAACACCAACGGGCTGTTTCCGCGTATCCAGCAGTTTCACCGCGATACCGGTGATGCCGTCGCCAAATCGTTTGGCGATTTTCCGGTATTTAAGGGCGCGTTGGTCAACGGCGAGGTGCGCGATAAGACCTCGCTGAGCTTCCACGAAATCGACCGCGATGCCTATCGTGCTTTCAGCGGTAAGGAAATTCCCGAACTGGCGCAGTCCACGCGTGGCGTGAGTTACCAGAAACTGCCGAACTTCCCGGCCAGCCGGGTGGTGCCCGATGACCACGATATTTTGCAGTATTACCGCTGGTTCTGGAAAGAAGGCGATGGCTGGAACAAGCTCAACGGCCTGGTCGCCGACGGCATCAAATCGACCGGGCGCACGGACATTTTCACCTGGATCGACCCGGCGGTGCGCGTGCCCAGTGTCTACGGCAGCGGCGGCAAGGTCGATTTTCTCAACCAGTGGACCTATACCTATCCCGATCCCTTAAAGATCGAGCTGGCTACCCAGGAACTGCTGGCGATGGCCAAGGGGCAGCCCGGCCAGAAGGTGATGAGCATGACGCAAGCGATTTGGTATCGCAGCGGCACTACCGAACCGCCGATTGCCGGAAAAGAAACCGCCTGGGAGAAAGCCACGCCGGATGCCAAATATATTTCGGCTGCGCCCGATCATTTGAGTGAGGCGTTGTGGTTCAAACTGTCGCAGCCGATTCAAGCCATTGCCTATCATGGCTGGGGGTCGCTGGGCGCCGAGTTGGGCTACCGCCAGAGCGCCTACACTACGACCAACACCGAACTGCAAAAGCGCCTGGCGCAGGGCGTGAAAGAGATCGTCGAACCGCTGGGACCCACGCTGTTGCAAGTGCCCGCGCAGCAAACCGAGGTGGCATTTCTCGAAAGCTTCACCTCGCAGATGCTGGCCGGGCGCGGGACCTACGGCTGGGGCGTGGGCTGGGGCACGGAGTCGTATCTCATCGCCCGCTATGCCGGATTGCAGCCGGAGATCATCTATGACGAGGCTGTGCAGCAAAAAGGCCTGGGCCAGTATAAAGTGCTCTTCCTGATGGACTGCGATGTGCTCAGCCAGAGCGTGGCGCAGGAGATTCTCAAATTCCAGGACCGGGGCGGCATCGTGATTGGCGATGAACGCCTGGCACCGGGCATCGAACCCGATATTTTGTTGCGCAGCATGGAGCGCGGCCAACCGGCTCAAACGCGGCAGATGCGGCAGGAACGAGCGGCCGGACTGCGCGCTGAATTGGACCAGCTCTACCGGATACCGTTTGAAAGTTCCAACCGCGAGGTGTTGCTGAGCCGCCGCAGCTTCGGGCGCAGTGAGTATCTGTTTGCCATTAACGACAACCGGACGTTTGGCGATTATGTCGGGCAGCACGGCAAGGTCATGGAAAAAGGTGTGCCTGCTTCCACCCGTATTCGTTTGAATCGCCCTGCCGGTCACGTCTACGACCTCATGCGCCAGCAGGCCGTGCCATTGCAAAAGCAGGAAGGTGTTGGCTTCGATGTGAACCTGGAAGGCGGTAGGGGCACGGTTTTTCTCGTCACCGATACGGCAGTGGGTGAACTCACCGCACAGGTGCCGGGGACGGCGCGGTTAAATAGCCCCGTGCAGTTTTCCTTTCAGTTGAACGATCAGGCCGGCCATCCGCTTCAAGCCGTAGTACCGATACAAGTCACTTTGCTCGATCCCCGCAACCGCCCTGCTGAAGGCAGCGGTTACTACGGGGCTGCCAACGGGCAGTTGGAAGTTTCATTCGATTTGGCGCCAAACGATCTTCCCGGCCGTTGGCGCGTGGAAATCACTGAAAGAATCACCGGCCAAAAACTGGTGAAAGAAATGAACGTTACACCCTGAAAATATGACTACTTACACTCCGCTCCTCATTTATGGAGCAACCGCCGCCGGAATCGGCCTTCTTACGAAACATCGCTGCGGTGCGCTGCTGGTGGAGCGCACCGCCCAGGTGGGGCATGAGTTCGTGGCGGCATTCCATCCCGGCTCATGCTGGCCGCAAAGCCTCCAATCCGAACCGGCCAGGCAACTACATACTGAAATGATGCGCCGCAATTTACTCACCGTAGAGGGGCGCGTTCATCTGCCGCCGGTGGCGGTACTGTTGATGAATCTCATCAAGCAGGAAGAATTGAACCTTCATCTCATGACGCGCATCGTCGCAGTCGAGCCGCATGCCAGTGGCCATGAGGTGACGGTGCATAGTGCCGATGGACTGCAAAAGATCATCGCCGGGCGCATTGTCGATACCACTTCCGATTGTGAGTCGTGTCCGGCTTATCCGCCGCTACCCATCTACCGCAAGCTGAATGCGATGCTGTTTTGTAATCAGGTTGATGCGGAGGTGCCGATGCTGGAAGAAGGCGCAGGCGAGATTGTCCAAGGACGATTCCCCGGAGAATTGATCTACAAGCTCGATTTGGAAAAGGACGACGACTGGGTGAGCGCCCGCCGCAAGATGCACCGTTTCTGGCAAAGCCGCCCGGCCTCGCTGGCACCGTGGACGCTGGCCGCCATCGCCGATCGTTTCGAGGTCCATGTGGAAAAAGGGCCGCATTGCGTGGCACCGGCCTGGCGCTGGCTGCCCTCGTGCGCTTATGAAAACGTAGTGGCAGCCTTTGATAGTGGTTATGGCGTGGAGCAGGGAGGTGAGGTGCTTGAAACTGTGGCAGCGCATTGAAAAGCGGGTCGAGAGTAGTGACGTTGGCGGAGTGGAATTTGAAGATTCCTACGATGTCATCGTGGTGGGCCTGGGCACCGCCGGGGCGATGGCCGCACTTGCCGCCGCCCGGCAAGGCTGCCGTGTGCTGGGCATTGAAAGCCTGCATTGCATGGGCGGCATGCACACCGCCGGAGCGATTCAGAACTATTACTTCGGCTGCAAAGGCGGCTTGTTTGAAGAAGTCGATCAGCAAATTCGCGAGCAGGAGCGCGACGGCTATCCGGTTTGGGGCGGCAGCAGCGCCGAGTTGAAGAAATACCATCTCGAACAACTGGCCCGGGAACAGGGCATCGAATTGCGCTATGAATCGAGTGTGATCGGTGTCTATCGCTGCGGAAAACAGGTGAAGGGAGTGCGCTGGGTTTCGCCCGAGGGCGTGCATACGGCGGCTTCGCGGGTTCTCATCGATACCACCGGCAATGCCGATATTTGCGCCATGGCAGGGTGTGCCACTCGGCAGGGGCGAGCCATCGACGGCAAGGGGCAGCCCTATTCCAACGTGATGGAGATTGCCAGTGCAAATCGCGTCGGCAAATTTTACACCGATTCCGGCTACCTCGACCCTACCGATGCCACCGCCGTGACGCAGGCGATTCTCGATTCTTCGACGGTGCCGCCGCAGTTGCGCGAATATTATGATGGCCACGACCGCATGCTGCGCCTCACGCCGATTCTGGGGGTGCGGGAAGGGCGGTTCATCGTGGGGGAAGAGAATGTGACGCTGGAAGCGTTCCAGAACGAACAATTCACCGCCCAACCGCTTTTCTACGCCTATTCCAATCTCGATAACCACAGTAAAGACGTGGCTTTTGAGAGCACGCAATTCCAGGACTGGATTGTGGCGGCCAGTTTATGGGGCCTCAATTTTTCGGTGCCGATTCCACTGGGCGCGCTCATTCCGCAGGGTTTCGAGGGGCTGCTCGCGGCAGGGCGCTGCCTTGCCCTCGATCACGATATGGCCGCCTGCGTGCGGATGAACCGCGACATGCAGAAATGCGGCGAAGCGGCGGGCACGGCGGCGGCGCTGGCGGTGCGGCATGATACTGCGCTTACCGCCGTGCCCTATGCCCAACTTTCTGCTGCCCTGGTCGCTACGGGTTGCCTGGACGCCGAAGGATTGCGTTTTGTCGATACCAGCCTGTTAGGTAATGGTGCCAACGGCAACGCGGCCTATCGCACCGCCTCCTGGCTGGAAGAGATACCGGCGATTCGGGAAGCGCTGGCGGGCGATAAACCCGGAATCGCCATCTGGTCGGCACGGCGGTTGGGGACGGCTATTATTCCCTATCTGCAAAGCTGGATCGAACAAACCGACGAGCCGTTGCTGCGCAAAAACAGTGCGATTGCTCTGGGACTGCAACACGATGCCGCCGCCGTGCCGATATTGCGGGAAATGGTACGCAGCCGCGATGCCTATGTGCCGCGCTCCAGCCGGAAATATAACCAGTCGCACGGTATTACCGCGATTTATTTGCTGGGCAAGCTGGGTGATCGGGAGATCGTGCCCGATCTGCTCACGATCCTTGAGGATAGGGCCGGTTTTTGCGACAGTCCGCTCGATGGGGAATTTATCGTGGACGACGAGGATTTCTTTGCGCAGTATTTCACCTTCAGCCTGATGGCGTTGGTGCGCATTACGCAGGCTCACCCGGCTTTAAGTGGGGCGGTGAGAAAACAGATCAACCGTATTGTCAATTCCGGCGATTTTGCCCTGTCGGTGACATTGAAAGGCAGCCGGGAACTGAGGCATCCGCTGCGGGAAACGATTCTGAACGTATTGCAGTAGGAAGAACCACGCGCGTGAGCGAGTGGATTGATCGGTCATTTTGCCCATCCGGACATCCGTTTGGCTTAGCTCGATGCCTACACAATCCACTCGCTCACGCGCGTGGTTCTTCACGGAATCACTTTGTTGAGCGGATACTCGATGATGGCCGTGGCACCGGCGCGGCGCAGGTTGGGGATTAAGTCGCGGACCTGCTTTTCTTCGGCGATGATTTCCAGGGCGACCCAGTCGGAATCCGAAAGCTGCGAGATGGTCGGCGTGCGCATCGCGGGCAGCATGGCGATGATCTCTTCGAGGGCCGATTGCGGGGCGTTCATCTTCAAACCGACTTTGCTGTCGGCCTGCATTGCGCCCAGCATCAGGGTCGACATGTTCTCCATCTTGGAGCGCTTCCACTCGTCGCCCCAGGCGTTGTGGTTGGCGATGAGGCGGGTGGTGGAGGAGAGCAACTCATCCACGATCTTGAGATTGTGGGCGCGCAGGGTGGAGCCGGTTTCGGTGCCTTCGACGATGGCATCGACCAGATCGGGCACTTTCACTTCGGTGGCACCCCAGGAGAATTCGACTTCGGCATTGACGCCGTGTTGGGCCAGGTATTTCTTGGTGACGTTGACCAATTCGGTCGAAACGCGCTTGCCTTCCAGGTCTTTAGGGCCGGTGATGGGTGAATCTTGCGGCACGGCCAGCACCCAGCGGTAGGGACGGGTGGAGACTTTGGAATAAATCAATTCGGTGATTTCATGGACATCGGCGTCGCATTCCAGTACATTATCGTAACCGGTAATGCCGCAGTCGAGCACGCCGTCTTCGACGTAGCGCGCAATTTCCTGGGCGCGTAGCAGCACGATAACCAAATCGTCGTCATCGACGGTGGGGTAGTAGGAACGGGACGAAACGTTGATATTCCATCCGGCGCGCTTCATCATGCGCAGGGTGGCTTCCTGAAGCGAACCTTTGGGAAGGCCGATGCGCAGTTGGCGCTTATCTGAATTTTGTTCTGTTGAGAGTTTCACTGTTTAAAACACTTTTCCGCGTATAAAATTTGAGCGGTCGTAGTTTATCAGCTTGACATCATACATAGTCGTGACCTTTTGCGAGAAGAGTTGTCTAAACCTTTCAGAGAGAAGGAAATAAAGGCAAAAAAGCAGTGCACTCTGCGCGCTTTAGCTGTCAGCGGTTACAATAAACAGACAAAAAGCGTGGTATGATAGAATTATCTCATTACTTTAAATGGCGCTGCTTAGCGGCGCGGACGCGATATGGCTCTTTTTAACAAGAAGAAATCTCAAGACGCGGCAGCGCCTGCTACCGCTACCGCACCGGCGACTTCCGACGATTTTTCCGACTTCTCTCCCGAAGCGCTGGCGGGTTCTGCCGAGCCTGAAGGCAAGGGCAAGAAGAAGGGCAAGAAAGTT
>DAITOV010000314.1:0-6206 GCA_036833945.1 Abditibacteriia bacterium | reverse complement strand
GGCGGGCATCGCCCTCATGCCGGCTTTGTTTCAAGTGGAAAGCGGCACCTTCGATCTGGACGATTTTTCCGTAAAAATTATCGACGCAGCCGTGCTTCAAGCCGAAGCTGCCAAAGCCGCCGAAGAAGCGAAGTTCATCAATGTAGAGCCGGAAGCGGCCAACCGGGAAAAGTGGCCGTCCGTATTGCATATCGTTGGCAACAAAGTGCTCGATAATAACAACCGTGAAGTGCTGTTGCGCGGTGTGAACGTGGTCAGTCTGGAGTGGAACCCTCGCGGTGAACGGGTGCTGCGCAACACGCTGGTGGCAATTGACGATTGGAAGAGCAATGCCATTCGCCTGCCGGTGAAGGAAGAGTATTGGTTCGATGAAAAAGGCGGCGAAGAGTATCGCCGCCTGGTCGATAACGTCATCATGCTGGCGGCCAACAGGGGGGCCTATGTGCTGCTCGATTTGCACCGCTACCGTGCTCCTAAAAAAGTGCATGCCGATTTCTGGAAAGATGCCGCTGCGCGTTACAAAGATCACCCTGCGGTTATTTTCGATCTCTTCAACGAACCCCACAGCATCAGTTGGGAGATATGGAAAAACGGCGGCTTCGTGGAAGATAAAAACGCTCCTGCCGATGAAGACGCGTTTCTCTCATCCGAAGACAAAGCGCTCAATGCCAAGGGGTTCCGCTCCATCGGCATGCAGGCGCTCATTGATGCGGCCCGCTCCACCGGGGCCAAAAATATTGTGATTGTCGGTGGCCTCGACTGGGCCTACGATGCTTCGGGGCTGGTTAAAGGCTATGAACTCGATGATCGCGGCGGCAACGGCATTATGGTGGCGACCCACATCTACGCCGGTAAGCGCGACTGGCAGGGCAAAGTGCTCAGCGTGGCCGATAAATACCCGATCGTGGTATCCGAGTTTGGTGCCAATACCAAAAAGTTCGCATTCATCCCCGCCGATCAGCAAGAAGACGCCGATACCTGGGTGCCGAAGGTTTTCGGCTTCATCCAGAAACACAAGTTTCATTACACTGCGTTTTCATTTCACCCCGGTGCCGCGCCGCGTATGCTGGCCGGTTGGGACTACACTCCCACGCCTGAATGGGGGGCAATTGTGAAGCGTGAGTTAGCGGGTGAAAAGTTTGCTGATGCGGGTATGCGCTGATGGATTTCTCTTGACTTTGAGAGCACCAAGTTTTATAATCTACCCCGAAGATAGGAAATTAAGTCTTTAACGGCTTTTAAAATTATGAATCGCCTCAATTCTCGTCATTCTTTGTCCGGTGCATGCAAATGTTTTGCATGTTGTTGCCTGGCAATGGTGGCGCGTCAACGAGGGGACGATTTGCAGTAACGAAATATCTCCCATATCGACTTGATTCAAGCGCCTCATTCCCCCAGTGGAACAGGGCGCTTTTTTGTTGACCGCAAGTAGTGTTAATGAGAGATTTTCCAAAGGCCGTAAAAAACATGAACCAACATCATACCGCACAATATAATCACGAATCACCAGCAGCACAGGCCGCCTATCTGCGCGCCCAACTTTTAAGCGAGGAAGCGTTGTTCGCGAATTGGGCCTGGCCCGAGCATATTTCGCCGCAACATGCGCCACTGGAACTGGTGGATGTGCGCCACTACGTTCCCCGCCTGCACGTTCTCGATGCGCCCCGCTGGAGCCTGCCGCAACAGCGTTTCAACGTGCGGCTGGAAGTGGCTGTGCGCCTGGGACGTGCTGCGCGCCGTTTGCCCACCGGCTACAGCCTTGGGTTTTGGGAAGGCTACCGTTCGCTCGGCGTGCAACGTGGATTGTGGGAAACCGGTCTTGGCCTGCTCCGTGAGCATTATCCGCAACACGGCGAAAGTGATTTGGAAACCTTGCTCGATACTTTTATTGCACGCCCTGATGCCAATGCCCCGCACACCCTGGGACGGGCAATCGATATTGCGCTGACCGATGCACGCGGCGTGGTGCTCGAATCGGCCTCCGACCTGGGCTTGCTCCGTGAGTCATTGGAATCGGCGGGGCTGACCAACTACGAGCCGGAATGGTGGCACTGGTCGTATGAAGAAGCACAGTTGGAGTTCTTCCAATAAGCAGTGCGGTAAAATAGCAATATGGCATCGCACGATTCACAGGATAAACCCCTCGCACCCGCAACACAGTTCGTTCATGGCAGTGAAGGCCCCGACGCCCAATTCGGTGCCGTGGCCCCGGTTTTGGTGCGTTCCAAAACCTATCGCCAGCCGGTTTTCGGGGAAGACTCGACCTGGAAATATGCCCGTGGCACCAACCCCACACGTGCGGCATTGCAAGCCAAGCTCGAAAGCATTGAAGGCGAAGGACAAGCCACTGTTTTCGGCTCGGGGCTGGCAGCGACAACCTGTTTGTTGCTGACTCTCTCGCCCGGAGACCACATCCTTTTCTCCAAGGAAATTTATGGCGGAACCTACCGCTTGCTCGACCAGCTTTTCAACAATTTGGGCTTGAGCTTTAGCTTTGCCGATTTCAACAACCGCGAAGAAGTGCTGCGCGAAGTGAAGTCGCAGACCAGATATCTCTTTATCGAGACGCCGTCTAACCCGTCGCTGCACGTTACCGATTTGGAAACGGCAGGCGCACTCTCACAGGAGACCGGCGTGCCGCTGTTGGTGGATGGCACTTTCGCGCCGCCTGTGACCACCAAGGCGTTCGATTACGGTGCCGATACGATTCTCTACAGCCTCAGCAAATATTTCTCCGGGCACAACGATGTCATCGGTGGCGCACTTGTCACCAAGAACCCGGCGCTGCACGAACGGTTGAAGTGGATGCAAGGCGCGGTCGGCGCTATTCTTTCGCCGGATGAGTGCTATCGCGTGCTGCAAGGCATTAAAACCCTGCCCATGCGCTGGGAGCGCTGCAGCGCCACGGCGCAGCGCGTGGCCGAGTTTTTAGCCGGGCATCCTGCGATCAAGCGCTCGCTCTATCCCGGTTTGCCGCAGCACCCGCACCATGAAGCGGCCCGTCGCCAGATGCAAAACGGTTTTGGCGGCGTGGTGGCGTTTGAAACCCATAACCACGACCAGGCCCGGCTCAAACAGTTTGTCGATGGTATCCAGGAGCGCGGCACTATTGTCTACGCCGAAAGCCTGGCCAGCCCGGAAACGATTTTGTCTTACCCGCTGCACATGAGCCACCGCGCCGTGCCGCCTGAAGACTTGAAAAATTTGCAGATCAATGCGGGCTTTTTCCGGTTATCGCTGGGCTTTGAAGACGCCGGGGATTTGATTGACGATCTGGCGCGTGGGTTGGAGAGATTGGCCTGAAGAACCGCGCGCGTGAGCGAGCGGACGAGCCCGTCGTTTTTGCTTATTTTATATCCCGTTGGGCCTGGTAAGATGTTTTTGCCCTTCCACTTGCTAACGCGCGTGGTTCTTCGACTTCATCGTTGCGCCCGAAGAACCGCGCGCGTTAGCGAGCGGACGAGTCCGTTGTTTTTGCTTATTTTATGTCCCGTTGGGCCTGGTAAGATGTTTTTGCCCTTCCACTTGCTAACGCGTGTGGTTCTTCAACTGCGCACGTGGCATTAGTGTTATGTCGCCTGCGTCGTTAAACGCGCGCACGGTTGGCGCAGAACTGCCACCTATTCGTCGCAAAACGTTGAGCCGGAACTCTTTGGTTTCGCCGACAATTTCCAGCGGAATTTCCATGCGCGCCTCATATCCGCCTTCCACAGGGCGGGCCGAATACTTCCATTCCAAACCTTCCACACGAAAATGCCCTTCGCGTGAATGGCGTTCCATCACCCCGTTGCCACGTGCGGTGATAACGAAGCGGAAGCGCTCATCCAGAGTGAATGGGGCCAACTCGACGGCGCACCACTCCTTTTCCAGGCTTGAGGTTTGAACGCGGAAAGTGGCGATGAGATGAGTGCCGTTATTAGCCAGCTTGAACCAGTCTCCGTTATACGCTTGTGGCAAGAATGGCACTTGTAGACGGACAGGTTCAATCTTTTCACGGAGCAAACCATTGGGGAAAGGCGGAGTCTTACGCAATCCGGCGCGCATCAGTTCGTAGTCCTCAATTGCATCACGCAACAGCATCAAACGAATCGAGGGCATGGGGCCGCTGCCGCCTACCAACTCGGCGGGGTAGAGTAAGGTGCCGTCGCCATTGGTTCCGGCGTAGGACTGCAGGTTTTCCAGTGGTTTAGGCCCCCAGCCGTGGGCCATGGAATAGACAAAACCGGTGATGCCATAGCGCGCCATCAAACCGCCGTAGCTGCGTACCGCTTGCGCGTCGTCATCCAGCAGCCAGGTGGGGTAAGGGTATTTCGGCTCCACCATCGTATACCACCAGGTTTCGCGGCCTTTCTTGCGCTGGGCGGCCAACATATTCTTATCGAGATGGCCCAGCCCGAAATAGTCGCCGATGCTGGGACACCAAATATCGACGGCCCCGTCCAAACCTTCGTTGGGATGCAGCGTAACACACTGTTTGATGGCGGGGTCGATGGCCTGCAGTTTTTTCCAGGTTTCGCGCACTTCTTCATAGCGCTGGGGTGCCGGTTCGTCGATGTGATAGTAGAAATTTTTATGCAGCGCGTTGTTGGCGCGCAAGGCTTTGAGCGCAGTTTCGATGTTCTCCGGCTGGCTGATGGGTGGCAGTCGCACGCTCAAAACGCGTTCGTCTTGCAAATAGGCAGCGGCTTGCTTGCTCTCCCAGGCTACCGGCAGGTCGTAGGCGTTGATGCGATAGTCGAGCAGGAAATCGTAATATTGCCGTTTTAATTTTTCATCGAACGGTAGATTCAGGTTTTTCTGATACCAATCGCGCAGCAGTTCGTAATACACCGCAACGGTGCCGCGCATAGTGGGTTTGGGCATTTGAGTCTTATCGACTTCCAGCGCAACAAAGAGGCGGCGTGGCGTTTCGCCATCGGCTGTGATGTCGATTTCGCCAAAATATTCCCCTGGCGCGGCCTGTTGGGGAGCCTGAACCGCCACCCAAAAAGCCTCGGTTTTGCCTGGTTCGATATTAATGGTGCTTTGACGGCTAAAGGGAATCAATGCATCGGGCCACCACAGTTTTTCTTGCCTCTTATTACCGCTGGGCTGATCGACATAAACGTAATTCTGACGGTAGAGCTGAAGTTGGCGTGGGGGGATGAAGTCGCCCAGGTGAGTGGCAAGTGGAGTGGCCTGCAACCGCAGGTTTTTCAGGGGCTTGTCACTGGCTGTGACGACGATTTGAAAGCATTCCCATTCACCGCGCACGGCTTGCAGGCGTGCGGGCCTGGAGGTGAAAGGTTCAAGAATTCCGGGCTGCGTGGCGGTGAATTTTTGCAGGGAATCGACCGGTTGCACGCGGAAATCGGCGTGGCTCCAGCCAGTGACGGCCAGAAAGAGGGTAGGAAGAAGAGCGATTCGCGTAAAATATTTCATTTCAACACCCAGCGTGCCGCCGCGCGCCCGGCGACGGTGCCGCTACTCCAGGCCCACTGGAAATTGTAGCCGCCCAGCCAGCCGTCCACATCGCAAATTTCTCCGGCGAAAAACAGCCCCGGCACCAGCTTCGACATCATCGTCGCGGGCTCGATTTCATCCAGCGCCACACCGCCCGCCGTGGTTTCGGCTTTCACATAGGGGGCGACCTCATCAATGGGCAATTCCTGGGCGAAAAGTGTGGTGCGTAGTTTTTTTTGCTGGTCGCTGGAAAGCTGACCCACTGTAATGGTCGCCGCCGTTTTTCCCAAGGCTTGCTCCGCAATGGTTTCACTGACGCGGCGGGGAAAGTATTCTGCCAGTGCGTTAGCTACGGTTTTCTTGGAATTTTGCTTCACGAATTCTTGCCAGAACTCGCCTTCCTTGCCATCGCCTATATCGGGCAGGAGTCGTAACAATACTTTTGCACCATGGCTATTATCGCGTGCGACATGCCGCGAGATATTGAGCGCCACCGGCCCGGAGTAGCCGGTGTGTGTAAAGAGGAATGAGCCGGTGTAATCGAACTGTTTTTGCCCGATAAAACGCAGCCGAACCGGGAGTGCGATGCCCGAAAGATGAGCGTGCGGGCTGCGATGCCGCAACAGTGGCGTGAGCGCCGGAGTGGTTTCTACTACACGGTGCCCAAACTGCTGCGCCCATTTCAATCCAGCCCCGTCGCTGCCGCTTTTAGGGAGTGCCAGCCCACCGGTGCAAAGCACGACGGCACGTGCCGTCATGGTTCC